>DBCP01000018.1:20452-37546 GCA_002293105.1 Bacteroidetes bacterium UBA955
TATCGGCACGATAAATTCCATCCATCACCACCACATGGGGCAATGTAACCAACGAAAGCAACACAAAGCCTAAACCCAAGTGTTGCATCACATCAAACTGCGCCGATACCACCCAAGCCAACATCGCCAAAATGCCCAATGGAAGAAAATCCTTGAGAATGCCCAACACAGGTTTGGGATTATGATGTCTGATGTATAGTACCTGATACCGCATCGACTGCGCCGAATGCCACAAGCAAAAAACCACCACAAAACCCAACACCAATGGCGTTAACCAATACCAGAGTGTAACCAAAGCCCATTGTAGTAAAAATTGATTGCGATGGACAACCTTTCTGCGCCACAAAACGAACGCATACAAAATACCAAAGGACAGCACGAAAACTGCCCAGGTTTGATTGCTAAAAGTCCCCCAATTGGGAGGGAGAGGTTGTGTACTACCCATCATCTCAGCGAAAATACCCACCGCTTCGCGACCGTGCTTTAGCATTGGAAACAATAACAACCAAAATCCCCATAGCAAAGACTCGGGGGCATGCCATCGCTCAGCCAAAAAGTTCGACTGACCAAAATGATGAACCGAAATAACCAAAAACGCCACGAGGGCAATCATTGGGAACCACTTCCAAACCAAGGCATATATCGCCATACAGCCCAAGTAAAAAAGAAGAAATTTCAAACTCCCCCAAAGCGATTTATTGGGGCGATAATAAAAATCGTTCCCGCCGTGTGGAACACCCACCAAAACCAAGGCAACAACTGCAAAAACTGACAATAAGGTAGCGGTTGAACCAAAAAAAGCGGCCACTAAAATCAAAGCCATTTGCAACAGCGTTTGCGTCCAAAAGAAGCGGTGATTGACCGATAACAATTTGGCATCAATGTTTTGCATAGTGAATTACGGCTTTAAGAAACCAAGGAACTTGGAGTTGTGAAAATATGCGAATCTCTTCCCAAATTGACGTTTTTTCATCAAGAAACTTCAGGACCAACTGGGCAGGCTGTCTTTGAAACAATCGTTCAAAGATGGCTTTACCCCTGTGCGGATTTTCTTGCAACATCTGCAATAACAGGGCATCATAGAATCGAAATCTCCGCTTTCGGTAAATCTTGGGCAGCACATTGCCCGTTTTCAGTGCCTCGGCGATTTGGTTCGCATGGTTGCGCATCGTTAAAAAACCATACCCCGTCGTGGGTTTTAGCGCTCCTGCCGCGATGCCTATTTCGATAATTCTCGCGTTGGAATCATGATGCGATTGGTTTTGATTAAACAATGGACTCATGGGAATTGCATCGCACTCCACTTCAACGATTTCTATATCCCATCCCCGTTGCGTACAAATTTGCCGTAAAATGAATTCGCCTTCCTCTTTCGGCAGACGTTCGGCATGAAATTGGGTTGCCTCAATAAGGCCCTCGCTTTCGCTTAACGGCAAGACATATAAAAAACGGGTTGTATCAGACTGAGGAATGGAAAAGTCCATCAGGGTAGCCGATTGAGCATCCCAGGTTTGATTGATTAATCGAATCCGCCATCCCACAAAAGACTGCCATAGGGTGATATCGTTCCCCTTTACTTTTGTTTTCCATTGGCCGCTGCCAAAAAAATAATCGGCAAAATATAGGCCTTTCTTTGTCTGGACATTGACACCATCACCAACATCAGAAACATCCTCCACCCAATCGTTAAGCCAATGAATGTTTGAATTTTTGGCTAAGGATTCGCGCACCCAGCTGTAGAACGCGTGACTCCTCGCATGGCTATACTGATAAGGAGAAATCGATTGTCGTTCACCTTGAATATTGAGCGATGACCAACGTGTATCAATAAATGAAAATTTCTGTTCTTCTTCCGTGCTCCAAAAACACCAGGTACGATCGTTTACTTTGTTCGCCTCCCCTTCAACAATCAGCAATTGATCAAAGGCCAACAATCCCGCCTCATTCAGGGAATGCGCCAACCACAGCCCTGAAGCGCCAGCACCTTGAATGATATATCGATAATGATTTTGCAACAGAATTTATACTACAAACCCTCAAAAGCCATAATAGTTTGATTTTCAAAAGGTCGCAAAATAGCACATAAGCCCGTTAGATAAACCAAAGATGGCATTAAATGGTGCAAAAAATGTGGAACGATGGAAAAACAGCATGCCCAATTCGTGGCTAACTTCGTGCCATGAAGTTTTTCATCGACACCGCCAATTTGGCACAAATCAAAGAAGCCAACGACCTCGGCATTTTGGATGGGGTTACCACCAATCCCAGCTTGATGGCCAAAGAAGGCATTTTCACTGAAGAAGCCGTTTTGAACCATTATAAAACCATCTGTGAAATGGTGGATGGCGATGTGAGCGCTGAAGTAATCAGCACTGATTTCGAGGGCATGGTGAAAGAAGGTGAAAAATTGGCGGCATTGCATCCAAACATCGTGGTGAAAGTGCCCATGATCAAAGACGGGGTCAAAGCCATAAAATATTTTAGTGATCGCGGTATTCGCACCAATTGCACACTCATATTCAGCGCTGGCCAGGCGATTTTGGCAGCAAAAGCCGGGGCCACTTACTTGTCTCCTTTCGTGGGTCGGATCGATGACCAAAACTGGGAAGGCATGGACCTGATCAAACAAATTGCAGAAATCTACGCAGTTCAAGGGTACGATACGGAAATCTTGGCGGCCAGCGTGCGTACCTCTTTACACATCGTTCAGTGTGCTCAGCACGGTGCGGATGTGGTAACTTGTCCGCTTAGCGCCATTTTGGGATTATTGAAACATCCCTTAACTGATATCGGTCTGGCTCAGTTTTTGGCTGACCATGCCAAAGGCAGTAAGTAATACCTATTTAAACAATTCATACAAAGGGCCGGTTTATCACGGCGGCCCTTTCTTTTTCTCGCATTCACACCGTAATTTTGTTGAAGAATTTTATTACCAAACCTAAACTTACTTGTACTTTCTTTGTTGAAATATCATGATAGTAACCCTACGCCAGATGCAGTACGTGATTTCAGTTGCCAAACACGGTAGTTTCTCAAAAGCAGCAGACGAATGTGCCGCCGACCAAAGCACAGTAAGTCAACAAATTAAAACTTTTGAAGATCGCATGAATACCAACATCTTCGATCGCAGCACGCTGCCTATCACCGTTACAGAAAAAGGCAAAGAAATTGTCTTGCAATGTGAAATGATCATTTCACAGGTGGAGGACATGATTGCTCCGTTCAAGAAAAAGAAAAATCTGTAATTGATTCGGGGTTTTAATTACCCACGATTTTACTTCTTCGCTCCATAAATACAATGTCGCGCCAGCGACCATCCCTCATTTGACCGATCTTTTCGCGGAAGCCAACTTCTCGGAAGCCATGCTTTTCGTGAAGCCTTAGACTCGCCTGATTTTCAGGGAATATTCCCGATTGTAAGGTCCACAGGCCTGCCGCCTCAGACGCTTCGATGCATTTTGCCATCAACGCATCGCCCAAACCCATACCATGGGCTGAGTTGTCGATGTATATACTCAATTCTGCCACGCCGCGAAAGACAATCCTCGCACTGATCGGGCTCAAAGCAACCCATCCCAAAACCCGGTTATCTTGCTGCGCACGAGCAACGAACCGTCCCGCCACCAAATGTTTTTGGTCCCAATCAACCCATGACGCCGCTCGGGTGTCATAGGTAGCGTTGCCGCCTTCAATGCCTTGCTCAAAAATCAACGCAACGGCGGTGTAATCATCCGCTGACATCGCATCCAAGTAAAACGCAATAGGAGCCTGTGGATTGCTGTCAAGCATAACTCAATACTGCTCTTTGTTGTTCGGAAAATCAACCGATTTCACATCGCTAATATAGTTCTCTACCGCTCCTTTCATCAAATCGTATAGATTGGCATACCTACGCAAAAAACGCGGCGAAAACTCATTGGTGATACCCAACATGTCGTGAACCACCAATACTTGTCCGTCTACCCCACTACCCGCTCCGATGCCAATTACCGGAATGGTGAGATTTTCGGCAACCCGTTTGGCCAAATGGGCTGGAATTTTTTCCAATACGATGGCAAAACAGCCGGCTTCTTCCAACATTTTGCTGTCGCGAATCAACTTCTCCGCCTCAGCATCTTCTGTTGCCCTTACTGTGTAGGTCCCAAACTTATAAATACTCTGTGGCGTTAGACCCAAATGTCCCATCACAGGCACACCCGCGGTCAAAATCCGCTTGATACTTTCCAAAATCTCCTCGCCGCCTTCCATTTTTATGGCATGAGCGCCGCTTTCTTTCATGATCCGAATGGTTGAGGCAAGGGCTTCTTTGCTGTTTCCTTGATAACTACCGAATGGTAAATCCACCACAACAAGGGCACGATTCACACCCCTAACCACCGAACTGGCATGATAAATCATTTGATCCAAGGTGATGGGCAACGTCGTTTCATGTCCCGCCATCACATTCGATGCGCTATCGCCAACCAATATCACATCAATTCCAGCTTGGTCTACCACACGGGCCATCGAGAAATCGTAGGCCGTTAACATGGATATTTTCTCCCCGCGCGACTTCATTTCGTGTAGCACGTGGGTGGTTACCTTCTTTTCTTCTTTTTTGTGTATGCTCATGGCTATTTTCCCCTCTTAGTTTCGATGAAATCAGCGTGAAAAATTCCAATTTTCCCCGCAAATGAAGCATCTTTGTAAGAATTCGAAAACAAAAGTAGGATTATTTCCAAATGAAACAGCAATTGCAGCAGTACAGAAACCGCCTCGTCCCTTTCGCCATGATTCTAATGGCCCTTTTTACTGCCTGTGAAAACGAAGTGTACATTAACGCCGAATACAAAGAAACCATCGTAATTTATGGACTTTTGGATCCACAAGACAGCATTCAATACATCAAAGTAAACAAAGCCTATCTCAATGAAAACATCGGGGCATTGGAAGCTGCCAAAATATCCGACAGTTTGTATTTGGATTCTACGCGTGTGGAATTGAAGCGAGTGTGGAACGGACAGATTATCGTCTGCACCGCAGAGGAAGGTCCAAAAAAGGATTCCGGAATTTTCGCCAACAACAAGAACATTCTTTGGGTGACCCGTGAAAAAATCTACCCCAATGAGGAATACGAAATCACGGTAACCAACCCATTAACCAAAACGAAGGCGGTATCTACCACCCAAACTGTGGGCGGCACCAAAATTAGATCGCCCTTTATTGACCAAACCAACGTATTTAGCGTGGGTCCCGAATATTTAACGATTTCTTATGTGGCAGCACCCAATGCATTTGCTTACGATGCCCGTTTCCATGTGTACTATGAAGAAATCAACACATCCGACACCAATGCCAAGGTATCAAAAATGGTGACTTGGCGTGTCGTAAACAATTACTTGGTGGGCAACAACACCACGCCCATGCGTCAGGTTCCACGGTTGAGCTTTTTACAATTTTTGCAATCAAATATTACAGCAGCACCCAATCTCAAACACCGCATCAAATGGGTAGGGCTTACCCTTTATGCTGGAAACCAAACCCTGGTCGATTATATTTCTGTGAATGAGCCGAGTATTGGCATCGTACAGAAACAAGCAGAATTCACCAACATTGCCGGTGGATATGGATTGTTCGCCTCAAGATCCACCTCAAAGGTTTGGGGAGTACCCATCGATGGAGCCTCTATTGTGTATTTGCAAAAACACGAACTCACCAAAGCGCTGAATTTCGTTCGTTAAAATCAGCAAAAACGACAGCCCCAAAGGGGTATCACCCAGCTCAACCCTTACTTTTTGTCAGCATTTCTGCCATAACGACACGCCCAAACGGCGTTTGTCTTAGTGGTACACGGATTGCTAATTCATGGCAAATAAGAACTTAAAAACCATGAGTAAAATAATTGGAATTGACTTAGGTACCACCAACAGCTGTGTAGCCGTTTTGGAAGGTAACGAACCCGTTGTAATTGCCAACAGTGAAGGTCGTAGAACCACCCCCTCTATTGTGGCATTTATGGACAATGGCAATGGCGAACGCAAAGTGGGTGACTCTGCCAAACGTCAAGCCATCACCAACCCCCAACACACCATTCAATCGATTAAGCGATTCATGGGTGAAAAATATTCAAACATGACCACCGAAATTGGTCGTGTACCTTATGAAGTTGTGAAAGGCGATAACGACACCCCACGTGTGACCATCGGCGACCGCAACTACACCCCACAAGAAATTAGTGCGATGGTTCTTCAGAAAATGAAGAAAACCGCTGAAGACTATTTGGGACAAGAAGTAACCCGCGCCGTAATCACCGTTCCTGCTTACTTCAACGACGCCCAGCGTCAGGCTACCAAAGAAGCCGGTGAGATTGCTGGTTTGGTGGTTGAGCGTATCATCAACGAACCTACCGCTGCCGCATTGGCTTACGGTCTAGATAAATTGGATCGCGACATCAAAATTGCCGTTTACGATTTGGGCGGTGGAACATTCGACGTTTCTGTACTTGAATTGGGCGATGGCATCTTCGAAGTAAAGAGCACCAATGGTGACACCCACTTGGGTGGTGACGACTTTGACCAAGTAATTATTGACTTCTTGGCCGATGAGTTCAAAAGACAAGAGAACATCGACCTGCGCAAAGACCCTATGGCCTTGCAACGTTTGAAAGAAGCCGCTGAAAAAACCAAAATTGAATTGTCGGCCAGCACCGAAACCGACATCAACTTACCATACATCACTGCTGTTGACGGGGTACCGAAGCACTTGGTGATGAAAATGAGCCGTAGCAAATTCGAGCAATTGGCTGCCAACTTGATTCAACGCACTTTGGAGCCTTGCAAACAGGCCTTGAAAGATGCAAACATGAGCCCTAGTGATATCGACGAAGTAATTTTGGTGGGTGGATCAACCCGTATCCCTGCCATCCAGAAGTTGGTAGAAGAGTTCTTCGGAAAATCGCCCAGCAAAGGTGTTAACCCAGACGAAGCCGTAGCTGTAGGAGCTGCAGTTCAAGGGGGCGTATTGACAGGAGAAGTGAAAGACGTGGTATTGTTGGATGTAACGCCATTGAGTATGGGTATTGAAACCATGGGCGGTGTAATGACAAGAATGATTGATTCTAACACCACCATCCCAACCAAGAAAACAGAAACTTTCTCAACGGCGATGGACAACCAACCTTCTGTAGAGATTCACATCTTGCAAGGTGAGCGTTCAATGGCCGCAGACAACAAAACCATTGGAAGATTCATTTTGGATAGCATTCCTCCATCACCTCGCGGTGTGCCACAGATCGAGGTAACTTTCGACATCGATGCCAACGGTATTTTGAGCGTACATGCCAAAGACAAAGCCACTGGCAAAGAGCAAAAGATCCGCATTGAAGCTTCTAGCGGATTGAGCAAAGAGGATATCGAAAAGATGAAGAAAGACGCCGAAATGAACGCCGAATCTGATGCCAAGCGCAAGGAAGAAGCCGACAAAGTAAACGCGGCCGATGCATTAATTTTTAGCACAGAAAAGCAATTGACTGAATATGGCGATAAAATCCCAGCGGAGAAAAAATCAACCATCGAAAGTGCATTGGGCGAATTGAAAGTGGCTGCTGCAGAGAAAAACTTTGCATCGATTGAAACGGCCAGCGCTGCATTGAATGCCGCATGGCAAGCAGCAAGCCAAGACATGTACAACGCTACTGGCGGAAACCCTGAAGATGGTAACCCCGGCGAAGGTGCTGGTGCTGGTGCCGGACAAGGCACAGGTTCAGGCGACCAAGTACAAGACGTGGATTTTGAAGAAGTGAAATAAGTTTCTCATTGTTATAGTTAGTGAATACACGAAGGGTGTCCCAAAAGGACGCCCTTTGTGTTATTTTTGAATCCATGATAACGACCTGCTATACAGCGAGCCGCATTACCAAGATCGCATGGAGATCTATTTTTCCAATTGGCATGGCATTGGCCATGGCCGTTGCTTTGGGTGGTTGCAATACCAACAAAGAAGCGGAAACTTCACCAACAGAATCGGTTTCTGCGGATCCCTACGAGAAAGCGCGCGCTGGAGAAGAAACCAGTGCGGGCATCGCGCCTCCAAAATTTACCGATACTTCGAGCGTTAGCGATCCCATGGCCAAAGACAGCATCAAAGTTCACATTGCGTTCCAGTTGGCCGCCAATGAACTGAGCAGTGCATATATCAATAAAGACGCGAAGACTTACGCAAAATACACCCTACCTGCGATTGTGAAAGCCAACGGTGGCATAGAATCCTACGAGAACAAACTGGGCATGGTATTTAACGATCCCGGAACGCCATCGTATTTCAAATTGCTATCGGGCCCGCTGCAACGCACCAAAGCCAAGCTCGACGACCAAGGATATTTACAGGGGTGGTATTGCTTGCTGCCAGTGAGAATGTTCCGCACAGAAGCGGGAAAAACCTTGCAAGATGTAAAATGGATGGGCGGACAAACCCTGGACGAGGGCAAAACCATCTACTTCATCGATATCACCAACCTACCCCCTCAGAAAATCGCACAGATCATGCCCGACTTACAAGTGGTACTGGTAAAATAACGTCCTCACAGTCATCCCAAAACGAAAGAGGCGGCCAAGGCCGCCTCTTTCGTTTATACAATAAAATTTTTTCTTACTTGGTGGTCAAACGCATCTTGCGACGAGTGGTCTTTTCAACCTTCTCCTCTTCCATCGCAGCGATACCCGTGATGGCTTGGTCAACCAAAATACGACCGCAATTCTCGCAATCAACGATGCGGTAGTGGGCGCGGATTTCGCTATGACGCTGTGATGGAATCTTGCTAAAGCAACCTCCACAAGAACTACGCATGATAGATGCTACCGCAATACCGTTTCGCACATTCCCACGGATTCTGTGGTAGGCACGGTGCATGCGGGGATCCAATTTGCCATCGGCCGTAGCGCGCTCTAGCATGATCTTCTCGATCTCCTCAGCATTCTCTTTTTCGATTTCTGTCAATTCAGCTTTCTTGAATTCCAAATCCTGATTGCGCGAATTCAAAGCGTTCTGGGTATTGCCCAACAACTCTTCTTTCATTTCAATCTGACGGCCAAATTCGCGAATACGCTTCTCAGCTGACAAAATTTCTAAGCCCGCGATTTCCTTCTCCTTGTTGATGGCGTCGTACTCACGGCTGTTTTTAATGTTGTTCAACTGCTCATCATACTTTTCAATCAAACGCTGAAAATCTTTGATGGCATTTTTCTTATTGCTGATCTCATGATTCAACTCGCCAATCTCTTCGGTAATGTGTGACACACGGGTTTGCAAACCTGCGATATCATCTTCCAAATCGGCAACTTCCATGGGCAATTCTCCCAATACAGCGCGTAGGTTGTCGAGTCGTGAATCGATCTGCTGCAATTTCCACAGATCCTTGAGTTTTTTGTCGATGGTTACGTCCATGTTATGTTAAATAGTCAATAGGGTTGGTGATAGTTTCCGCAAAAATGGTTGCAAATTTAGGGAATTTAGACGACAATATATCAGAAAACAAATCAATTGTATATTTCTCGCTTTCATAGTGGCCAATGTCGCACAGTAGCAATTTCTCCTCGGCGTCAAAAAATTCGTGATACTTCACATCCGAGGTAATAAAGGCATCGGCCCCAGCACGCATCGCATCGCCAATCAAAAAGCTCCCAGCACCGCCACAAATCGCCACCGTATTCACTTCCCTTACATCGCAACGGGTAAACTTCACCACATCCACGCCCATTTCCAACTTGATATGTTGCAAAAAATCCAACTGCGACATCGGCTTTGGCAATTTACACAAAACACCTGCCCCGTATTCCGAACTCACATTATCTAAAGCAATCCAATCATGGGCCACTTCCTCATACGGATGCGCAGCCACCATCGCCCTACCCACCTGAGCCTTCAACCAAATTGGTACCAGCACTTCCACCCGCTGCTCTTGCACCATTTCACGCACCCCAGAAACGCCCAACGTGGGATTCGCCAACGCATTGGGCCTAAATGTCCCCAACCCCGGAGTAGAAAATGCACACTCATCGTAATTCCCAATACTCCCTGCCCCCGCAGCGAACAGCGCATCCCTCACAGCATCCACGTGGTCATTGGGCACATACACGGCCAACTTCATCAAAAGTGCGGCAGCCGGCCTCAAAACACTACTCACTGCAAATCCCAATTGCTTGGCGATGCGTTCATTCACACCACTGCGCAATACATTGTCCAAATTGGTATGGCAAGCGTAAATGGCAATGTCATTCTTGATGGCCTTCATCACCGCTCGCTGCACATAATCGCCACCAGTAAAACGCTTCAACCCGCCAAAAACAATCGGATGATGCGCAACAATGATGTCGCACCCCTTGGCAATGGCCTCATCTACAACCGCCTCCGTACTGTCTAGGCAAAGCAGCGCCCTATGAACCTCACGGTTTACATCGCCAACAATCAAACCAGAATTGTCGTACGACTCCTGCAAGCGACTGGGCGCGATAGCTTCAAAGCACGCAATGATTTCGTGTATTCTCAACATGATGATTCAAATTTCATAGAATTCACCCAACTTTGCACCACAGCGTGAAAAAAGCAGTCTTAAAGCCCGGAAAAGAAGTCAGTCTCCTTAGAAAACATCCGTGGGTGTTCTCTGGTGCGATCCAAGAAATTGAAGAAGTATACATTGGCGATTGGGTGCAAGTGTTTGACAGTCGCGACCGACTTTTGGGTACCGGACAGGTGGGCGACGGTAGCATCGCCATCAGAATGGTGGCCTTCGAAGCCATCGAACCCGGCACAGCATTTTGGCAAACTAAGCTGGCAAACTGCCTGGCATTGCGTAAACAATTGGGATTCGGACTCAAAACCCCCACCACCGCCTACCGATTGGTGCACGGTGAGGGCGATAACCTACCCGGACTCATCATCGATATTTACAACGATTGTGCGGTGATACAAGCCCATAGCCTCGGCATGTACAACAGCATCAACCACATTGCTGAAGCCCTTGAGAACCTCAAAGACCTCAAACTCAAAACCATTTACAACAAGAGTTTTGCCGCCATGCATGGCACCGTGGACCCCGACGATTTTTTGCTCGGCGACACCCCCGAAACCACGGCAAAAGAAAATGGCCTGCTATTCACTGTGAATTGGGTCACTGGTCAAAAAACGGGATTTTTCTTGGATCAGCGCGATAACCGCCAACTGCTCCGGGGCTTTGCCAAAGACAAAACGGTCCTCAATACCTTTTGCTACACCGGTGGATTTTCTGTGGCCGCATTGGCAGGTGGTGCCAAAGAAGTGGTGAGTGCCGACATCAGTCAAACCGCCATCGACCTCGCCAACAACAACGTATCGCTCATGAAATTACAGGCCGATCAAATCCATGAAGGACAAGTGATGGATGTGATGAAGCACCTGGGCGAAGACCAAAAATTGTACGATATTGTGGTGCTCGACCCACCCGCATTTGCCAAAAGCCTATCTAAAAAACACAAAGCGGTCATGGGCTACAAACGCCTCAATGCGATGGGCCTAAAGCGCGTATCGCCCGGAGGATTGTTATTTACCTTCAGTTGCTCACAGGTGGTAGACGATGTACTTTTCGCCAATACGATAACTGCGGCTGGCATCGAAGCTGGCAGAAATTGCAGAATCCTCTACCGCTTGGGTCAAGGGGCTGACCATCCGGTGAATTTGTATCACCCCGAAGGTCATTACCTCAAAGGTTTGGTGATTCAGGTTGAGTAATTCGCTGCGATTATTGTTGCGCAAATCGATAAAACAAATAAGCCACTGGCACAAAAAGCAAATTCGGCAACCACACCGATAGCCAAGGCCAAATCACACCCGAATTTCCGAGCGATACAAAATACTTGCTAAAAAACAGGAAAAACAGGATCACGAAAATGCCAACGGCCAAAGAGAATCCAAGTCCACCGCGCGTTTTCCTGCCCGCCACACTCACGGCAATCAAAACCAAAATAAACGTACTAAATGGCGATGCATACCGCCGGTTCAACTCCGTTTCCAGCAGCTCCACATTGCTCGACCCCCGCATTTTCTCTTTGGCAATCATGCTGCGAAGCTCGTTTTGATTCAAACTCTGTACATCTTCTAGCCGAAAAAAGAAATCCTCTGGATTAAACGGAATCAGCGTATCCAGCATCGAATGGTATTGAATATCTTGATTGCCATTGGCCAGGAATTTCCGCTGCCAAACCATTTCCAATCGCCATTTCTTTGCCTCGGGCGACCAGCGGATGAACCGACCAAATAAGGAACTCTTCAATTGCTGTCCTTTATATTCCTCCACAGTGACCCCAACCCCAGAACTATCGTTGTTGTTGAAGTATTCCATGTATAAAATCACCCCAGGCTTAATCTGTCTAAAAATGGTGGATTTCGCCTGTGAGTAATAGTCTCGCATGTACGCATTCTCAAACCTTACCCTCGCTTTGTCGGTAATGGGAATCACCCATGCATTCAACATGTAACTGCCCACAGCAAGCAAAGCGGCAGTAGCCATGTAAGGAACCAAAATTCGTTTGAGCGACATCCCACCGGCCAGCATCGAGATGATTTCCGTGCGCGAAGCCAATCGAGAGGTCATATACAAAACAGAAATAAAAATAAAAATCGGCGAGAAGGTATTGAGCAAACTCGGCACAAAATTGAGATAGTACACCGAGAAAATCTCATTCACCGGCGCCGATTTGGCCAAGAAATCATCGAGTTTTTCCGCCACATCAAACACCATGATGATGACAATGAACAACCCCACCGTTACGAAGAACGTTTCCAAGAATTTCTTAGAAATGTACCAGTCTAACTTTTTCAATTTCATGGGGATGGTGAAGGAGATTGCAATCTACGACAATTTGCGCGACACCGTTTTCAAGATGCTTTGTTTCCAAATATGGAAATCCCCCTGAAGGATTCGTAGGCGGGCCTGTCGCACCAACCACAAATAGAAACGCAAATTCTGGATGCTTGCAATGATCGGGCCCATCATTTCATTCGACTGAAACAAATGGCGCACGTAGGCCTTGTTGTATTCGGGTGTGAGTAATGAATCGAGAGGTTCAAAATCATCGGCCCATTGCTTGTTTTTGATATTGATAATACCCTCTGTGGTGAACACATTGCCATTTCTGCCGTTGCGGGTTGGCATCACACAGTCAAACATATCTACGCCCAAGGCGATGGCATTCAACAAATTCTCAGGTGTGCCCACACCCATCAAATATCGGGGCTTGTCGTAGGGCAAAATATCGGTCACCAATTCGGTGATGCGATACATATCCTCATGAGGTTCTCCCACACTCAAACCGCCGATGGCATACCCTTTGGCGTCGTGTTTCAAGACATATTCGGCACTCTGCTTGCGCAAATCATCGTAAACACTGCCCTGTACGATGGGCATCAACGCTTGTTCATGTCCATAAATCGGCTCCGTTTCATTGAATCTCGAAAAGCACCGATCCAACCAACGATGGGTCATGTGCATCGATTTTTGGGCATACTCATATTCACATGGGTACGGCGTACACTCATCAAATGCCATGATGATATCGGCCCCTATCACCCGCTGAATATCCATCACACGTTCTGGGCTAAACATATGTTTTGACCCATCGATATGACTGGCGAATTTAACACCTTCATCGGTGAGTTTGCGCGTTCCAGACAGCGAATACACTTGGTAGCCGCCACTATCGGTCAGTACAGGGCGATCCCAGTTGCTAAAACCATGGATGCCACCGGCTTTCTGCAAGACATCAAGACCAGGACGCAAATACAGGTGATAGGTATTGCCCAAAATGATATCTGCGTTGATGTCGTTCTTGTTCAACAGGAAATTGCGATGCACCCCTTTAACGGTTCCTGCTGTACCAACAGGCATAAAAATGGGGGTTTGGATCCGACCGTGTGCGGTATCAATGACACCGGCCCTTGCCTTCGTGAAGGGATCTTTATGTTGTAATACGAAATTCAATTCTGAGCCATCAAAGAGATACTAAACAAACGCGGATAGATGGCCGACAAACTACCTGAGTAATAACTGTTGGGCACTTTAATTAACGCATTATTCAGTCCGTTAGACATTTTTAATTCAAGCGACAAATCCACAAAATCGAGGCGAAATTCCATACCCGCGCCCACTTCGTAGTAATAGGTATTGGCTTTCAGGGCGATGAGCGGTTTTGACTCTCCTATCACCAGGCCTTCATTGCTCTGGAAATCGTGCGACCACCGAACCCCACCCAAAACATACATGCGTGTATTGTTGGGCATATCAGAGCGATACTTGAGCGTCAACGGCACGTCGAATGAAATGGTTTCAATTTTGATGTTGGGACCTGGGGTATGTTGCCAAGTATATTGGATGTTGCGCTGGTGCAATTGCAACATGGTCAATGTTTTCACTTCCCAGTATTTCCCAAAGCGATAAGCCACCGAGCCACCAAATCCTCCACCCGCCTGTCCTTGAGGACGAATACTCGCGATGGAATCGGTGCGTTGCCAAAAAACTGGATCCAACTCCATTTTCATTTTGGCCGATGTACCAGCGAAGGCGATTCCCCAGAAAAAATGCTTGCGATAATCCCGATTGTAGTCGCGAGGTTGAGCAATTGACTTGCCAACCAACACCAACAGCAATATGAGGACAATTATTTTACGCATGTGTACATGGTACAGATACCAAATGTAAGGGGCTTATAGGTAACGTTTGAAAAGCCCACAGATTTTGCTTTGGCCACAAACTCTTCCCCTTCTGGGAAAGCGGCAACACTCTGGGGTAAATAGGTATAGGCATTGGTACTACGAGAAAGCATCTTACCCAACAGCGGAAGGATATTTTTGAAGTAAAACCAATACAAACGGGAAAATACGGGGTTGGTGGGTTTACTAAACTCTAGAACAACCATCGGACCGCCAGGTTTCAGCACACGCTGCATTTCTGCCAACCCGGCCAAAAGGTTCTCAAAGTTACGCACACCAAAACTCACGGTCACAGCATCAAATTCAGCGTCTTGAAAAGGCAATTTCTCCGAATCGGCTTGTTGTAAAACGATGCGATTGGTGAGCTGCTTTTGGTTCAGTTTAATCTGTCCAAAATCCAACATCCCTTGGCTAATGTCCACACCCACAACACTTGCTTGGGGTATTTTGATCAGTTCGATGGCTAAATCAGCGGTACCCGTTGCCACATCGAGAATGCGTTTGGCGCCAAAGGAATTGACGTTTTTACGCACCTTGGTACGCCAGGAGTAATCTACGCCGAGCGACAAAAAATGATTTAAAAAATCATATCGGGGAGAAATGTTATCGAACATTTCCTCGACTTGTTGTTTTTTTGAAGCCTCGGAGGCAGGATTGGGTTTAACTTGCGTGGCCACGATAAAAATACAAATATACGCAATTGCCATCACTCCCTTAAATCCCCAGTCCAAGTCTTTCACCGAAAACACAAGAAAATCGCATGGAAATCAACACCGCAGAATACATTGGCAGTTGGCAGAAAAACGCCGACATGCCTTATACCGAAAAACCTGAATTCGCTTTCATCGGTCGAAGCAACGTGGGAAAAAGCAGCTTGATCAACATGCTCACCCAGCGCAACGGCTTGGCCAAGACCAGTTCTACACCAGGAAAAACCCAATCCATCAATTTGTTTTTACTGAACAAACAGATCCAATTCGTGGATTTACCAGGGTATGGATATGCGAAACTTTCTAAGGACAAACGGGAAATTTTCGGCAAAATGATTAAGCATTATTTGCACGAAAGGGTGAATTTGTATTGCTTATTTGTTCTAATCGATTTGCGCATCAAGCCTCAGCAGATCGACATGGACTTCATTAATGAGTGTGGAGAGCACGACATTCCGATGGCTTTGATCGGCACCAAGGCAGACAAACTAAAACCCGCGGAATTGGAAGCAAACAAAGCAGCCATTGATGCCAAATTACTAGAAGTTTGGAATGAATTGCCCCCATTTTTCATCAGCAGCTCCGAAAGCAAACTCGGTCGCGATGAGATTTGGAAATTCATCAAAGGCACCTTGCCGAAGTAATGTGCAAACATCACGTTGATACCGACTACCTCAGGATTTTTTCCATCTTCCGCCCTTTCGCCAATTCATCTACCAATTTATCCAGGTATCGAACATTCCGGGTCAAAGGATTTTCAATTTCTTCAATCCTGTAACCACATATCAAACCGGTTATTAGGTGCGCATTGGGGTTTAGTTGAGATTGTGCAAAAAAAGCTTCGAAGGTTGCGTTTCCGTCGATGAGTTTCGATATCATATCATCGTTAAAACCCGTCAACCATTCAATCACCTGATGCAATTCTTCTTTGCTCCTACCTTTTCGCTCCAACTTCGCCAAATAAAGTGGATAGACGGTAGCAAAGGTCATTTTTGCCATTTTTTCGTTGTGCTCGGGGGTGGGTTGCATGAGCTGGAATCCAATCTAATTTTCGCAATATAAGAACAAGGGACACATACTTTAAAATCTGGAATCATTTAAATGTGCATCTATATCCATCATTGAATGCAAAACCCTAACAATTTCAATTTCAACCGAGTTGATTTCCCGATAAAAAACAATATGACCACCCACACGATACCCAAAAACGCCAGTTACCACTTGAGAGTATTCCTTGCCCAGATAAGGCAACAATGCAATTTCCTCAATTGCAGAAATAATTTCTAAATAGTATTTATCTGCCTGTCTTTCAGACCAAACTAGAACAGTATATTCCCAGATCTCAGTTAAATCCTCAACCGCCCTATTTGTTATTAGGTAATTCGCCATTGTTCGCTCTTTTAATTTTGAGCGATTCTAAATGACTATTTGCATCAAATCCCTCTACCCTTCCACTATTCACCCCTTCCATCAATGCATTTCGCAAGGCTGCAACTTTGCACTCTTCATCCTCAAGAAGTCTCAGCCCAGCGCGAACCATTTCTGACGCATTGTTAAATCGACCTGTCTCTATTGATTTCTCAATAAATTCTTCAAAATGACTTCCCAACGAAATTGATGTGTTTCGACCCATGACGATATGTATCGTAAAAGTACCAAATATTGGTAT
>DBCP01000093.1 GCA_002293105.1 Bacteroidetes bacterium UBA955
TGTAAACAACCCACATCCCGGTAAAGAGGAACTCTTTCAAGCCTACATCACGTATTTTGAAAAGTTCGATGCCAATGCGCTCTACATGAAAGAGGCCAAAAGGATCTTGTCATCAGTCAACGGCGACAACGAACCCAGTTTGGATGTCATTGGATTGGAGGCACAAATCCACTACCTGTATAACCAGCAGTCGTTCGGCGACATGATCGCGCTGTGGGAAAACGGTGCCAGCGAAGGTCAACGTGAGGCTTTAAATGGCGATGCATGGACCCAATACAGAATGGGCGTGGCTTATGACAAAAAATCCCCAACTAATTTGGCTGATGATAAAAACCAGGATGCCAAAGCCATCCAATATTACCGCAATGCATACGAGGCGATGCCGCTGAACACCGATTTCTTGGCGGAATACACCGGCACTTTGGTGAGGGCACTTCGAACAGAAGAAGCCAAACCCCTCATCTTGCAGGGATTAAAACACCAACCCAAACATGAACAGTTACTAATGAATTTGGGCTATTGTCTGTACCACGAAAAACAATGGAAATTGGCCATCACCACTTATGAGAAAGCCCTGGCGCTCAACCCAGAATCTCAAGCAACTTTGAGTTTGATTGACCTGTACATTACCGTTGGACAAAAAGACAGGGCCAAGGTATTGTACGAGCGTGCGAAGAAATGGGCTGACCCCGCAATTCTTCGTGGTTGGTCGTTTTGAAAGCCGTGAAATTCCGAACCATCGCCCTGAGAAAATTTGTATTTTTGTAAAGCATGCTAGACAAATTTGGAATTGCGAAGCGAATCGCACAGGAACTGCGCGATGGATATTATGTAAACTTGGGCATCGGTATCCCTACTTTGGTGGCCAACTACATCCCCGAGGGCATGGAAGTGGTATTGCAATCCGAAAACGGACTCTTGGGCATGGGGGCGTTTCCATTGGAAGGTGAAGAAGATGCCGATTTGATCAACGCTGGCAAGCAAACGGTAACAATGGTTAACGGGGCCAGCATTTTCGATAGCGCTACAAGCTTCGGCATGATTCGCGCGGGCAAGGTGGATTTGACAGTTTTGGGAGCCATGGAAGTGAGCGACAATGGCGATATCGCCAACTGGAAAATCCCTGGTAAAATGGTCAAAGGGATGGGTGGTGCGATGGATTTGGTGGCTTCTGCCAAGAACATCATCGTGGCCATGCAACACACCAACAAAGCTGGCGAAAGCAAATTGCTACCTCAATGTTCATTGCCCATCACGGGGCTTGGCTGTGTGAAAAAAGTTGTCACAGAATTGGGGGTATTCGACATCACTGAGCGTGGCTTCGAACTCAAGGAATTAGCACCCGGAGTAACAGTAGAAGAAGTGAAGGCGAAGACCTTGGGAAGATTGGTGGTTGAAGGAGATATCAAAACCGTGGCTATCTAATCCACAAAGTCAATGCGGGCCGAAGCGGGTGTGTTGGGTGCCACGTTGCGCCAAGATTAACATATTTTCTGGAAAATCACTCGCCCGTATTGTATTTTTTGTTGTGGGCTTTGGCCTTTTCTTCGTGTTTTTTGAATGCGTTTAAGGCGAAGTAAATCGCGGCGAACACAACCACCGACATCACAATTTCCCAAACAAATAATTCTTGCTTGAATTTATCCTTTGAATGTTCTTGAACGGCTTGGGCGGTAGTAGTTTCCATCGATTGTCGTAAGGGCAAAGATACAATTTTCAACGATGATGAACTCGCAGGTTGGTTGGTAATATTTTTTCGTTTTGCCTTGGATGGATGCGGACTAAGCAAAAAATGCATTGTAAATTGCGGGTATGTCAGTGAATCAATACATCGAACAAAACCAAGACCGTTTTCTCAATGAGTTATTCGACTTGTTGCGTATCCCAAGCATTAGCGCAGATCCTGCTTATGCCGGAGATGTCCGCAAGTGTGCCGAAACTGTGGCTGATCACTTAAGAAAAGTGGGCGCCGAGAATGTGGTATTGGAAGAAACCGCCGGTTACCCCATTGTATATGGTGAGAAAATTATCGACCCAGCGTTGCCAACGGTGTTGGTATATGGTCACTACGACGTTCAACCCAGCGTTCCCAATGAACTGTGGGACACCCCCCCATTTGAACCCACCGTTCGCGATGGTAAGATTTATGCTCGCGGGGCTTGTGACGATAAAGGACAATTCTTCATGCATGTTAAGGCATTTGAAACAATGATGCAAACCCAAACATTGGCCTGTAACATCAAATTCATGATCGAAGGTGAGGAAGAAGTGGGATCCAACAATTTGGGAACTTATTGCAAATCGAACCGGGACAAACTGAAAGCCGATGTGATTTTGATTTCTGATACGGCTTTGATTGCCAACGACATTCCTAGCATTGATGTTGGATTGCGTGGTTTGAGTTATGTGGAAGTGGAGGTAACTGGTCCACGCATCGACTTACACTCTGGTGTTTACGGCGGCGCTGTTGCCAACCCAATCAACGCATTGTGTACCATGATTGCGAGCTTGCACGATGAAAATCGCCACATCACCATTCCTGGATTTTACGACAAAGTATTGGAAGTTTCTGCCGCTGACCGCGAAGCGATGGGCAAGATTCCTTTCGATATCAATGATTACAAAAAGCACCTCGACATCGACGATGTACTGGGTGAAAAAGGATTTTCTACCATTGAAAGAACCGGTATCCGTCCAACACTCGATGTAAACGGTATCTGGGGTGGTTACATTGGTGAAGGTGCAAAAACTGTATTGCCAAGTAAAGCTTACGCCAAGATTTCTATGCGATTGGTGCCCAACCAAATCAGCGACGAGATCACTGAAATGTTCCAAAAACACTTTGAGAGCATCGCTCCTGCCGGTGTAAAGGTGAAGGTTACCCCGCATCACGGTGGCGAACCGGTTGTCACCCCTACCGATTCAGTTCCTTATAAAGCTGCCGCTTTGGCGATGAAAGAGACCTTCGGAATCGATCCAATCCCAACCCGTGGTGGTGGAAGTATTCCCATTGTTGCGTTGTTTGAAAAGGAATTGAAAACCAAAACAGTATTGATGGGCTTCGGGTTGGATTCTGACGCCATTCACTCGCCCAATGAGCACTATGGCATATTCAACTACTTCAAAGGCATTGAAACCATACCTCAGTTCTTCAAACACTTTGCTGCCTTGAATCAATAATGGCATTATTACAAGGCCCAGTTTATGAAGCGTATCGCACAGAGTTAATCAAGCGATACAAACATTTATTGCGTAGCCTTGGTAAAACCATTTCCAAGGAAAAGATCAAACTCGTTCGCGATGCTTTCGACATGGCCGCTAGGGCGCACGAAGGCACCGTTAGAAAAAGTGGAGAGCCTTATATTTTCCATCCCTTGGCCGTGGCAGAAATTGCTGTTTCGGAATTGGGCTTGGGCGTTACGTCGGTAGTCTGTGCCCTACTTCACGATGTGGTGGAGGATACAGACATTACCCTCGAAGATATTGAGCATCGCTTTGGAAAAGATGTAGCCAACATCATCGATGGTCTAACGAAAATTTCAACGGTATTTGAAACGGTTGACAAGGATCACAGTATCCAAGCGGAAAACTTCAAAAAGATGTTGCTCACACTGGGCGATGATTTGAAAGTTATCCTGATCAAATTGTGTGACCGGCTGCACAACATGCGTACGTTGGGATCGGTTTCAGAAAATACCAAACTGAAAATCGCCTCGGAAACGCTCTTTATTTATGCACCTTTGGCCCACAGGTTGGGATTAAATGCGGTGAAAACGGAGATGGAGGACTTATCACTAAAATTCACCAACCCCACACTGTACCGCGAAATATCCGACAAATTGGCGGAGACCAAAAATGTAAGACAGCGATACGTCAAAGAGTTTATTGATCCGCTGAAAAACGAGCTCGAATTATCCGGACTCAACATTGTAGAAATTAAAGGCCGTCCGAAAAGCATCTACAGCATCGTAAAGAAAATGGAAAAGCAACAGATTCCATTTGAAGAGGTGTACGATGCCTTCGCCATCCGCGTTATCGTGGATTCTCCCCTATTTCTTGAAAAAGCCGATTGTTGGCGTGTATATAGCATTGTTTCCGACATGTATCGCTCGCACACCAACCGTTTACGGGATTGGCTAAGTCACCCCAAGAGCAATGGATACAGCGCCTTACACACCACTGTATTGGGTCCGAAAGGCCGTTGGGTGGAGGTCCAAATTCGATCAAAGCGTATGGACGATATTGCGGAGCGAGGTTTGGCGGCCCATTGGCGATACAAATCGGGCGGAAAATCAATTGCCACGCCTCAAGATGATGCGTTTGATAGTTGGTTAGATGCGGTAAAGGAGACATTATCGAACAGCGACTTGAGCGCCTTGGATTTGGTGAGTGAATTCCGAACCAGTCTTTTGGGTGAAGAAATTTATATCTTCACACCCAAGGGCGATGTAAAGGCATTGCCTGCAGGATCCACTGCATTGGATTTCGCATTTGCCATCCACACAGAATTGGGAAAACGCACACTTGGGGCCAAAGTCAACAGTAAATTGGTTTCGATTCAATCGCCATTGAAAAATGGTGACATTGTGGAAATCCTGACTACGAGCAAGAGTCGCGTTACCCGCGATTGGATCGATGTGGCCAAAACGGCCAGGGCAAAATCGAAAATTCGCGAAGCCCTGAAAGCCGAAAGAACACAAAAAGCCAAGCAAGGCCGATTGATTCTGGAGCGATTGTTCCGCAAACACCAACTTCAGTTCACAGACAGCAACATAAAAAAACTCATGCACCATTTCAAGTACCAGGTGGGCGCAGAGTTTTTTCACAGTGTGGCGGAGGGTCAGATTCGCTTGAACCGCGAATTGTTGTTAAAAATCGTATTAAAGAAAACCGTTGAACCCGCAGAACAGCCTGAAACACTGCCGGTAAAAGGAAATATCTCGGCAAGCAATAAACGGAAACAATCAGATCAAATCATCATTGGCGATGATTATGAAATGCCTTATTCTCTATCCAAATGTTGCCACCCCGTTCCAGGTGATCCAATTTTTGGATTTATCACGGTGGGAGAAGGGGTGAAAATACACAGAACCACCTGTCCAAATGCAACCCGATTAATGAGTCAGTACGGGTACCGAATTATCCCAGCCCAATGGCGTGGTGACGGTTATCAGAAGGCATTTGACACGGCGATAGCGGTGCGTGGTATTGATGATGTAGGTATTGTTAGTAGGATTACGGATATTATCTCCAAAGACATGGAAGTAAACATGAAGAGCATCAACATTTCCAGCAATGAAGACGGTACATTCGGCGGTAAAATTGAGGTGATGATATACGACTTGTTGCACCTTGAGCAGTTGATTGCGAAGATCAAGGCCACACACAAGTACATCGAAGTGATGCGTGAAGATTAAATCGCTGTTTCGAGAGACATTGTTAAGACCAAAAAAGACCAAAAAAAAGGCGAACCTGCGGTTCGCCTTTTTCATTGTATAAAATTTTTCCTTATCCT
>DBCP01000049.1:0-839 GCA_002293105.1 Bacteroidetes bacterium UBA955
TTGAACTGAGTTGCGTATCCTCCATCAAAAGCAAATTCATTGGGGTTGAAGTTTCCTGTTGGATTACCCTCGAAATCGGTGAACTGAATGTTACCCAAAGAGAAGTAACGCATCGAACCACAAACCGCTGAACCCTTACCCACTTTGGCATAGCCAGACAAATAAGAAAATCCTACATCGTCAACCAGCTGTCGCAACCAAGGTGCGTAAGACAAAGAAAAACCGGTTTTATTCTTGGCATGCACCAAATTCGCCATGTTCCAAGAACCGCTATTTGCATCGGGATTAAACAAAGCCACCCCAACATCACCCATCGCAGCCGAACGACTGTCTGGCGTGATCGTCAAGAAAGGAACCATGGTGGTAACTGTATTCAACTGACCCGCCAATTGCTTGGATGTCAATGAGTTATTCTGGGCTGATAACGTAGCCCATGCAGTAACTGATAATAGAGCAATGGCTGCTGTTTTTTTCATAACGCGTAATGGCAAAAATATGATTTCGAAATTGTGCATCCTAATGGTTCAAGCAAGATATTTTAAATAAACGAAAGAAATTCAAAATCATTGTGATTTGACAAACTTTCCGCCGACCTGATTTTCAAGTCCGTCTTCGGTCAACACCAGCAGTTGATAAAAGTACACCCCACCATAAATTTCGGCGCCATTTTGGGTTCTTCCATCCCAATCAATCACCGTCATTTTTGCTGGTGCTGACTCATGGAAACTTTCCCCTTCGCGGATCAACCTACCCTGAGCGTCTAAAATTTTCCACTTTACCGTGAGGTTCTCACCGGGCAAAGTATGTTGAATCCATACTTTCAGTTCATCTTGAAAGGG
>DBCP01000049.1:933-8041 GCA_002293105.1 Bacteroidetes bacterium UBA955
TTGTTGTAAATATCCCACGCCTTGCAAGTAAAAGTGTGCAATCCCGGTTGTAAACCCGACAACGGGAAACGCACAGTGCCGCGGGTATAACTGTTTACATCGTATCCAAAATAATCGTTTAACACGAAACTTTTTTGATTCTCGGTACCCTCATCGATGATGAGTTGAATATCGCGACCGATACCTGCGCCCGTGGCATTGATTCCATCTTTATCAAAAATCCTTGCCACAAAATCCACATCGCGGGCCACTTTACCACCATTGGTAAATGTAGTATCCTGCATGAATGCGCGAACAATCGGACCATCGGTATCCACCGATTGGAGCGATTCGCTGCCGCCTATGAAAAATTTCCAGGACCCAGCCGCATCGGTTTCTCCGTTGTGCGCATAAAATTTCGCTACCCCAATACCATAATTATAGGCAATGTCTTTGGGCACAGAAAATACCAATTCAAAACGTCCGTTTTTCACTGTTACTTGTCCATTGAACAAAATCCCTGATAATTCCGAAAAGGCCACAGGTTTGGATTGACCATCGTTGTCCAAGGTGAATTTCTGGAGGGGTTTATCGTAGATTTTTACCCACATCGTACCGTTAAAATTGGTAAACTCACCCACCAAACGCTCATTCACGTGTCCTTTCAAGTGCACCACAGAAAATGCCTTCACCGTATCTCGGAAGGCACTCACATGTTTGCCTTGAACACTATCAATCTGAATTAAATGCTTGGGAAAAGCAATGGGCATACTCGCATCGCCCAACAAAGCAAATTTATTGTCTTCGGTGGTGTAGCTGGGACGATTTTTCATCCTCAGGTACACATCGCCCAAGGTTGGAATGGGCTCATTGGGCTTTGGAAATCCGTAGTTGGTCCAAAAATCACGGTTGATTTGGGTATTTCCACTTACATAAACCAGTCGAGTAGTACTCATCAACGCTATGGCACCCCCTTTGGGATTGAGTAAGGCTAGTTCCCCCGCACTTTGAACTTTTGGATCATCGAATGCACTAAACTCGCAGGTTGCCGTAAACAAAATGGGCATCTTGTACGGATTATTCCAACTAGTGATCATAGGGATATCCAAAATCGATTCCTGTGCCCAACCCTTCAATCCGCCATGTCCTTGATAATTCATAAACAAGGCCCCATCATTGATCGTGCGATTGATGGCTGCGCTCATTTCAGGGTATTTTTCATTGTTTCCCGTGGTTGATTGCGGGAAAGCGTCGGCATATAGCTTGTTTACGTTCAGGTATGGGAAATATTGGTTGATGTAATTGGCGTTATTCTCTGATTCCACCACAAACTCGGTTTCCCAACTTTCGTCAACATCATCACAGGCAAAGGCGATGTTCGTACGCCAGGGTCCGAGGGCATTGGGTGCGCTGTAGCGACGAATTTTTGCTACCACCGCTTTTGCTTCTTCGAGGGTTCTTGACGGAATTCTACCAATGGATACCGCCATTTTTCCTTTGACCCGCATCGGATCGCCTTCGTTTGAGTCTAGAAAACCCAGGAAATCATCCAAACAAAAAGAACCTGCACCGCTGGTACCTTCGGATTGATAGATGGGAATAAAATTGGTGTTATTGGCTACACGGTCCTGCATATCGTATGACGCCGCACCAAACAAAGTGATGTATTTCAACGATTTTGCAGCCTGTTCACCCCACTGCTTTCGCCAACGAATAAAATCACGTAGAGCCACCAAATCTTGCTGTCCGGCCGAAAACTCATTGTAAATCTCTTGCGGCGTAACCACTTGAACGGTGTAACCAGGATTGACCCGACGAAAATTGGCCAGATCATTGGCCGCCGGCATAAAATTGGGATGGGTGATGATGATAAAGTCCGCAGCCGCTTCAAACGCTTTATTTTGGTTGGCAATGGTTTGTTTCACGGTTGGCTTTAAAAAATCATTACCATTGCGATTGAAGGACAAAAAGGTGTGGTGCAATTCTTCTTTGGAGATGAGTATGCGCTTTTTGTCATTGCCAAGGTCTTCCACTGACATATTACTTGGACTTAATGGATCCGACACATTCCATATCGCCAAACTTCCCGCAGTGCTTGTTTGCCACTCGTAGTAAGCGTTTTGATTGAACATCGCCAATTCACTGTTTCTAATGAACCCAGTAGCGGAGGCCGTATGGTTGTTACCCTCCCATTTTTTCACCTCAAAGTAATCGATCATTACATACGATTTGGTGTTGGGTCGATTTAGTTTGAATTGAATAGATAGATTGCTTCCAGTGGTCACAACCTTCATTTTTCCATTCATGATATAATAAGGCTCGTAGGAACCACCGATGGCGCGCAGAGAAAATCGATTGGCGACACCATTGGCGATCACCACCAAAGACCCGGTATCATCGGTAATAAAGGAAGCCACTTGAAACGAAATTTCGAGGGTATCCGCACTGGTAGAGGGAATATTTTTGGAAAAACTGCGCTGCAAAGTTTCATTGCCCAATCGCTCGCCAAACCATTGTCGACCCATCGCCGCGGGATTCACAATATCGGAATCATGAAACCAATACGATTGAACCCCTTTGAATGTGGTACTTACTGCACCAAGTGCCGTTTTCTGAGCCAGCACCCTTTTTCCAGGCGATGTACCATGTCCGACCAACAAATTGACTTTCGATGAATAAAAGTTATTGTTGTGTTTGTATTCCACCCGATCAAACTCCCAATCTTTGGCTGCCTGACCGTAAAAAATAACTGCATCGCCATCGTTCCAAACACCATCGGTTTCACCTTCAATTTCACAAGCGATTTGCGGCGATTCACTGCGAATGAAAGAACCATTCATGCTTGGCAGACCTTGGCCTTGAATGCCATAAATGCGAAAATTTCTAGGATCGCTGTTAGACAGATCAAAGCCCATGGCCTGAAGATCTGCCTTGGTAATCTTGTACATTCCCGATCTAGAAATTTCTAGCTGCACCCATTTTCCTTGAATCAGGAAGGATTGGGCCTGAACCGCAGGGGCTAACAGCAAAAACATACCTATTAGTATATGAAAAATCTTTTTCACCATTTTCAGAACGTAAAATTACGAATAATCGTCGAAAGGTTTCGTCATAGAATTGTCATGAGCAATGAATTCTATCAATTTTTGATAAACTTTGTTGATAAAACCAATATTTTGTCCATTGATTCGTTTTTATTTGTAAGTTTGTTAGACGTACCACATGAAAAAAGCATTACGTGTACTTAGTCTTGGATTGCTCGGGAGCGTAGCCCTCAGCGTTCAGGCCCAGGATCCAGAACTATCCCAGTTCTACGCTTCGCCTGTATATACCAATCCAGCATTGGCCGGCTCTGCAGTGTGTGCTTATGGCGCAGCAGGACGTTTCGCGACCAATTACCGCAACCAATGGCCCAACTTGCCAGGAACATTTCGTTCTTTCTGTGCATCATGGGATCAGCACATCCCGAGTGTAGGCGGAGGATTGGGTGCAATGGTATTTCATGACATTGCAGGATCAGGTCTATTGACTTCAACGACCATCAGCGGTGTTTACAGTTATTTATTGCCCTTGGATCGCGGTAGAATTTACATGCGTTTTGGTTTGCAGGGTGCTTTGACCATGAAGTCATTGAACTGGAACAATTTGAAATTTGCTGACCAAATCAACCCTACTCAAGGTTTTGTAAATCCAACAGGTGAGCAGAAACCCGCAAACGAAAGTAAAAACTACCCCAACTTCAATGCAGGCTGGGTAATGTACTCAAGTAAATTCTACATGGGCTTTGCGGCGCATAACGTGATTGAGCCTAACTGGAGTTTCTATAACAACCCTGATGAAGTTCAACCGATGCGTTTGACTGTTCACACAGGTGCTGTTATTCCTTTGACCAGAAGTCGTTACGAAGAGAACACCTTTTCACCCAACGCTTTGTTCATGAAACAGCGAAACTTCACCCAATTGAATTTAGGTTTTTATGCCAACAAAGGTCCTTTGGTTACTGGTTTATGGTTCCGCCAAACCTTCGGTGCATACAAAAACTCCGATGCCATTATTATGTTGGTTGGATTTAGAAAGAACCGCTTCAAATTTGGCTATAGTTATGACTTCACTGTAAGCGATGGTCGGAGTGCCATTCCTTCATCTCACGAGGTTAGTGCAACGATTGACTGGTGTGTACCTCCTGGTAGAACGCCATTCAAACCCTTGCGCTGTCCAGAATTTTAAATTTGCTCAATTTTCCACACAATATATTTGCAAAAAGCCCAAGGGAACTTGGGCTTTTTTATTGCGAATGTTGAAAAAAAATATATATTTGCAAATAATACACACAATCTGTCGTTATTAAAAACAAAGAATGCAAACCGTGTTAGTTAAAAATCGCACTTGGATTTGGGCAGTGGCAGCCATGGTTGCGGCCAGCGCCTGCGGTCCCAAGAATGTAAGCAAGACCACAGGTCAAGCCTACAACAATCCTAAATGGGGTGGTTTTGCCAATCCCAGTTACAGGGGGCAAGAAACCGGACCAGGGTTGGTATTGGTAGAAGGTGGATCATTCACCATGGGTTCTACTGAAAAAGACCTTCAATTCGACAACAACAACGCCGAAAGAACGGTAACTGTAAATTCATTCTATATGGATGAAGTAGAAGTAAGCAACTTGCAATACCGTGAATACGTGTATTGGTTGATGCGTACTTATATCAGCTACCCTGAAGTATACCAACGCGCTCTCCCTGACTCTCTATGTTGGAGAAGCAAGTTGGCCTTCAACGAGCCTTTCGTCGAGTATTACTTCCGCCACCCTTCTTACAAGGACTACCCAGTAGTAGGTGTAAACTGGCAACAAGCGAGTGAATTTGCTCAATGGAGAACTGAACGTGTGAATGAAACCATCTTGGATCGTGAAGGCATCATCAAATACGATGTTGTGACCGATGCAAACGATGACAATACCTTCCACACCAGAACTTATTTGGCAGGTCAGTACGACTTTATCAAAAAGGGTAAAAAGCCTTTGTCTGATTTCAGCAAAAAGAAAAAGAAAGACCAAAAGCGTTTCAAGGTCAATATGGAAGATGGCATTTTCTTGCCTGAATACCGTTTGCCAACCGAAGCTGAATGGGAATATGCCGCTCAAGCCAACATCGGTGACGTGAATTTCAACAACGTAGAACAAAAGAAAATCTATGGTTGGAATGATTACACCATCCGCATCAAAGAAGAGAAAGAAAAAGATCGTGGCAAGATTCGCTTGAATGCCATGGTGGGTAAAGGTGATTTCGGTGGAGTTGCTGGTGGTCCTTTGAACGACGCTGGTTTTGTTCCTACCCCTGTTTACAGCTACTGGCCCAACGCCTATGGTTTGTATAACATGGAAGGTAACGTAGCCGAGTGGACCATGGATGTTTACCGTCCTTTGTCTCAAGAAGATTTCGATGCATTCATGCCATTCCGTGGTAACGTATACAAAACATTGGTTTTGGATCAATACGGTGTCATCGAACAGAAAGATTCTTTGGGTCGTTTGCAGTACCGCGACGTAACGGAGCGTGAAAACGTAAACCGTCGTAACTATAAGAAATCAGACAACATTGGTTTCAAAGACGAAGAGAACTACAACAATGGTGATATGACCTATGAATACGGTGTTACTTCGTTGGTAAACAACAAAGCCCGTGTGTACAAAGGCGCTTCTTGGAACGATCGCGTTTATTGGGCTTCTCCAGGTACCCGTCGTTTCTTGGATGAAAAACAAAGCCAATCAAACTTGGGTTTCCGTTGTGCAATGATTCGCATTGGCTCTCCAGTGGGTAACAGCAAGAAGAAATATAACGGCTTGCCTAGCTCAGGTATCGACAAGAAAACCAAACGCAGAAAATAATTCTTCTGCCGCACATAAAAGAAAAGGGCCGCTCGTTGAGCGGCCCTTTTCTTTTTGTCTTGACGACCAGAATGATCATAACGGTAGCAGAATGAAATACCAAAGAGAACAATTAATCATGGCATCATCTTACCCGGTAAATGTTGATTGCTGTGAGTGCGTGAGTGGTTTGGCAGCCGCCAAAGAGTAAAAAAGAAAAGCCCCGTTTCCGGGGCTTTTGTGCTCTTAGAGCGAGAAACGAGACTCGAACTCGCGACCCCAACCTTGGCAAGGTTGTGCTCTACCAACTGAGCTATTCTCGCATGACGATTGATGAATTAATCGTGGTGCAAAAGTAGCAAAAAGATTCTAATCCGTCAAGTCGAATCGTAAAAAAATTAAAAAAGGCAGTCCTGTAAGCCGGGTTCTGTTCCCTAGTTGCCTAGGGCTTCTATCATTGATCTAGGGTGTAACTCACGCTACACCTCCATCGGTCTACCCTCCTGGCTTGCCGAAACAATTGGGCGGGCCGCCCTTTGATCCAGGTTTATTTGACCTTTCAACCCGCAAGGTTTGTCCCAACCTCGAATCGCTCCGAGATGAGTGGGCTCTTACCCCACTTTTTCACCCTTACCACCCGAAAGTGGCGGTTTCGCTTTCTGTGACACTGTCTGTCGCCCCAAACCGAAGTTTGAAGCGCCTTCCCGTTAGGAAGTGCGATGCCCTGTGTTGCCCGGACTTTCCTATTCGCTTTTACGAATCGATAGAACGGACTGCCTCCTTCAAAGGTAACACCGATTTCGGTGGAAAACACGATCCCATACACAATGTGCTTTTGCTATCTTTGTAGAACCTAAGTATGGAAACACAATTCGAGGCAGTTATAGGTCTAGAAATTCACGTGCAATTGCAAACCAAGAGCAAAGCGTTCTCTGCAGATAGCATTGAATATGGCGCCTTACCCAACACACAAGTAAGTCCCATTAGTCTCGGTCACCCGGGCACATTGCCCATGCACAACAAAGCGGCCATCGACAATGCCATTAAAATGGGATTGGCTTTGAACTGCGATATCCGTCGTGTGAATCGCTATGCGAGAAAAAATTACTTCTACGCAGATTTGCCGAAGGGTTACCAAATCACCCAGTTCGATACCCCACTTTGCAACAATGGCACTGTTCGCATCAAACTGAGCGATGGCAGCAGCAAAGACATCCGTCTTACACGTATCCATATGGAGGAAGACACCGGGAAGAGCATGCACGA
>DBCP01000049.1:8127-8354 GCA_002293105.1 Bacteroidetes bacterium UBA955
GAGCCCGATATCAAAACCGGCGAAGAAGCGTATGCATTTGTCACAGAAATACGCCGATTGGTGCGCTACCTCGACATATGCGATGGAAACATGGAAGAAGGCAGTTTGCGTTGCGATGCCAACATTTCCATCATGCCCAAGGGTTCAACCACATTTGGCACCAAAGTGGAGGTAAAAAACATGAACTCCATTTCCAATGTGAAGCGAGCCATTGATTTTGAAATCAA
>DBCP01000049.1:8442-10907 GCA_002293105.1 Bacteroidetes bacterium UBA955
TACCTTCAGCATGCGTAAAAAAGAGGCGGTAAACGACTATCGCTATTTCCCTGAACCTGATTTACCACCCACCATCGTAACCGAAGATTACCTTTCGGCGGTACGCGCTACGATGCCTGAATTACCGGCAACTTTGTACGCTCGGTTTACAGAATCTTATGGATTGAGCGATTACGATGCATCGGTGTTGGTTGACGACAAACACAGTGCTTTATACTTTGAGGAAGTGGTGAAACATGTCCCCAAATACAAACAAGCCTCCAACTGGATTGCAGGGCCTATTCGCGGTTATTTGAATGAGAATGCCTTAGGGATGGATGATTTTTGCTTAAAACCCGCCCAAATCGCTGAAATCATTGAATTGATTGAATCAAACAAGATCAGTCATACCGCCGCCACCCAACAGCTCTTTCCTGCCATGACCCAAAATGCAGATGCCTCAGCCGAATCCTTGGTAGGCACCTTGGGATTGGCCAACATTACTGACACTTCTTTTATCGATGGATTGGTACAAACGGTATTGGCGGAATTTCCCGACAAGGTTACCGAATACAGAGCGGGCAAACTGGGATTGTTGGGATTGTTCGTGGGTGAGGTGATGAAGCGTTCCAAGGGGAAAGCAGACCCAAAAACAGCCAACGCATTGGTAAAAGCTGCATTGGAGCAGGAATAAACCCTTTTGGCATGATGAAAAGGGGCCTTTTGTTTGTTTCATGTACGCTGATATCAGGGTATGTATGCGCGCAAATTGCCAAAGAGTATTCATTTCTCGATACTTCATCCAACCATTTTCAGGCACACCAGGCCTCATTGATTGGGAGTTTAACCGAACAAATAGCGCAAAGAAATACACCTTCTTTTAGTGTTTTGCACATTGGCGATGAGTTGGTGCGCGATGTTGCCCAGCCATTGGGCGAAGGTTTGTTTGGGAAAACACGCGGTCTTGGGCTCTTTTTTCCAAGCAGTTTGATCAACAATTCGGTATATGCCGATATTGAAAACAGGCATACGGGGTATTGGATTTATGCAACCCCCATTGAAAACAATCCTTTGTTATCGGCCGGAATTACCGGTTATGCAGCCAAAACTGAGGATTGGCGCGCGAGTTTAACGGTAGAAATCCCTGCGGCTTATGGGAAGAATGTGGACCGATTTTCGATGCTCTGCGAGCGGAGCGAGCAGCACTTTGACGTGATGGTATCATGTATGGGCGGTAAAAAAGCCGATGGCACCCCTATCCTGTTATCGAAAAAAGAATTCCCCGCATCAATCTCATACAAAAATTCGCCTTATTTAGAATTCGCCCTTCCCCTGGGCACCAAAGAAATCGTTATCCAATTCAAACAAGTCATTTCAACCCAGAAATCCTTTGTGCTTCACGGCATCGCCCTAACCAATAGCAAACAGGGCAATCTCCACAGCATTGGAATGCGCGGTTGCGGATATGTGCAGTTCAACCGTTTGGAATTGCTCAAGCAGCAGCTCATCCAATTATCGCCAAATGTGATTTTATTGGATTTTGGAATGCACGACAACTATCGCGGCAATGAAGCAGAGACTGTTTTTTTGGAACCCATTAAGCGTAGCATACAAATCCTAAAAGAGGCATTGCCTTCATCAAAAATTGTGGTTGTGGTTCCTCAAGATGGTATCCGCGGTGGTAGAACACTATCAACTTTCGAAAAATACGAAAAGGCCATCATCGCATTGTGTAAAACGGAAAAAGTGATCTATTACGATTGGTATCGGGTGGCCGGGGGAAAATATGCGGCGCAGTACTGGGCTGATTTTCAGTTATTTATGGTCGATGGCCTGCATTTACAAGAAGCAGGGAATTCGTTGAAGGGGCAACTTTACGGAACGGCTTGGGAGAATACGGCAAGGCGTTACAACAACGGATACCGTCAATTCATCATCGCCGAGGACAGCAGCAAACGCTTGGCATTTCGAACCAGGGACACACTCACCAAAAACATCGTTGTTTCTGAGGTTTGGAGATATCATGTGGTACGCAGGGGTGAAACAGCCTATCGCATCGCGCTTCGTTACGGGATCACGGTGGCCCAGCTCAAGGAATGGAATCATTTGCGGAGTTATAATATCTCGGCCGGAACGCGTTTGAAAGTGGGAAAACTTTCCATTGCCACCAAATCGGATCCGATTCAAACACTGGAAATGAAAGACAGTGCTGACGCCGACGGAAGCACATCGCTAAGTCCCGAGATTAACCCTCCTAAAACCCAAGACACCGCTCAAACCGTGGTGCCCAAAAAACCCACTCCAGCCCCAGTTGCGCCGAAACCCAGACCGGTTTACCACAAAGTTCGTTCCGGTGAAACCCTTTATTCCATCGCCAAGGCCTATGGGTCAACGGTGGAAGATGTGAAGCGGATGAATGGATTGAGGAGCAACAACATTGCGGTTGGACGTCTCCTTCGCGTGCGATAAATCGATTAAATCTTGCC
>DBCP01000060.1:0-636 GCA_002293105.1 Bacteroidetes bacterium UBA955
GTATGAATACCCTGAGCTGCGGCCGCCTGCGGCGGCCGCAGCCAACACCACGGAATTTCCCGAACAAATCACCGTATCTCTACCCAACCCCGCTACCAAAGGCGTAAATACACCCTCGTACTCCAACTTGAAACCCTTGCCCTCCAACATCGGATCAGAATACTGAATAAATATCAATCGGTTCGCCGCTTCGACCTTCCAAGCCCCCGCAAATGGCAAAACATTCCCCGTAAATCGCCCCAATCGATTCGCACCCGCAACGCTGTTCTTGTATACCACCACTGAATCATATCCATTCTCATAATCCAACACCCTAAAGCGGTAACGAACGCTATCCGCCCCCGGCAACTTCAAATCAAATCGCACAACCTTGTTCGCACCATAATTGCCCTCCCCACCATCATCATATACAAATCCCCTACACCCGATCGCGCTGTCACTGCCCAACTTCGGCAATAAAAAGGCCTTACAGATATCGTATGTACTGTCGATTTTCACATATTGAACCTTGGTTACAGAATCCTTAAATCCTTTGAAACAAGACTCCACCACCAATTTCACATTGTATTTACCATATGCACCATAGGTATTCAAAGGGTTCGTTGACAAACTGCTGTTTCCATCTCCAAACGACCA
>DBCP01000060.1:739-4215 GCA_002293105.1 Bacteroidetes bacterium UBA955
GCCTTCACATAGCCTGAATCATATTTGTTTCCAACACCGCATACCCACCATGCATTGGTCACCTGAATCACTTCATTGCTGCACTGGCCATACAAATCGGCGGCCGACATAATACTAAAAGTCCTGGCATCCGCATACTGCGCACTGCTGGTTAAATACACACTCAAGTTGCGATAGGCGATCTTTCCCGCTTTTATCAAGCCCAAAGTATCAATATTGAATGCCCATCCTTTCTCATTGGTACCCGAGGCACCCTCCACCAACAAATAATACCAATAATTCTGTACGCCACTGTTGTAATGCACACCACCATTATCGCCGGTACCCGTAAACCATTTATTGCCTTTGTAGAACTTTGGTTGGCTATACCCAGTAGCACTCGGATCCGCCATGTTTCGAATGCCTTTGCCACTTGGGGTAATATCCTCTCCGATTTTCCAATTCCATTGTGTAGGTCTTGCCCAAATCTCAATCGACTGTCCAAAAACATCACTAAAACTCTCATTCAGCGCACCACTTTCATACGAATACACCAATGCTGCAGTATTCGTGGTCACCGCGTGGGCGATTTCATGTCCGCACACATCCAAAGCAGTAAGTGGCGTAAAGGTTGTCCCGTCTCCATCACCGTAAGTCATTATGCTGCCGTTCCAGAACGCATTGTTGTAGTTACTGCCGTAATGGATATAACTCAAAATTTTCGCGCCGTTATTGTCGAAACTGTTCCTACCATGTTCACTATCGAAATAATCATAGGTCATCTCTGAGCCCCAATGTGCATCGGTAGCTACCTCGTCTTTGGCCGCATTTACATTGTTCCAAGTTTTGTCGGCATCCGTAAAATCAACCGCCGAAGCATAGTTGGTGCCCTTTTTCATGTCGTACGTTTCGATACCCTTACCCCTGCCTGTCTCGCGCAATCGATAAGAACTCGCCGATAAACTATCTACTGTAATGGATTTGGTTCCACTGTATTTGGTCACCGCTGTGGCCTTCACATCAGTATGCAAGATCAAATCACTACTGGCCAAAATCTCTCCTGTTTCGGCATCCACCCAAATCGATTTTCCCGCCAAAGGTTCACTGGCCAAAACATCAAATCGATATCCCAAGCGATGGACTCCCGCGAGGTTGAAGTCTTTCGGACAGTAGCTCAACGCACCCACAGGGTAGTAACTGGTGTCTTTTACCCCTGTGGCCAATTGCAATGCTTCATTTTGTTGCGGATCTTGCCAATAGTATTTTTCTGCTGGTAAAAATTGCAACGCACGCGCCCTTGCCTGGTCCGAATTCAATAGAACCCTTCCTGCAAATTGGTTTTCATCCACGAAATCCCCATTCAGGGAGACAACTTTGCCTTGTTTCGTGTGCAAAATACCCATCGACAAATGCGCTGCCACACCCTTGAATTCATGGCGAATACGATAGTGCGTCATGCCCAATTCATCATCCAGCGAACTGTATATAACCCAGCGAGAATCCGACCCATACCTTCCCAATTTCTGTATCACAGTCGACCAACTCTCCATATTGGGGGTCGATTCCTCAGCAAAAATTACCAACTGCGGATGTTTCAAAACGGGATGCGGATGCTGTCCAACCTGTGGTACCTGTCCCCGCAACAATGGCATCGCCAAAATAGCCAACAACAAGCCCATCAATCGAAAAATGGATTTAACCATGATGCCAAATCTACAAAAATTTATCCTCAAACTGATAAATTCAATCGCGAAACCACCCAACCTTGAACAAAAGCCATAACCATTTATCAAAAACGCAACCAACAATCACCGCGTGAAACTCCCCATAGCCATTATTTAAATTTTTTCTAAATTACACGATATTTTTGCCAAAACAGATGTTGTCTAATTCACAATTACATAAATTGCAAGGCGCTAAAGAGAACTTAGCAAAAAATCACATAGAACGCCCATTGAATCGATGAAAAAACACCTACTCTTGCTCGGTTTAACTGCCGTAACCCTGGGCTACACCAACGCCCAAACCATGGGAAATACGGATACCAAATCCACCCAAGACAGCATCGAGAAACCCATGGAAGAGGCAGTCGTAATTGGATACGCCACCGCCAAGAAAAAAGACCTTACGGGCTCCATCTCTTCCATTAAAGGTGCCGAAATTATGCAACAGCCTGTGCTCACTGCCTCCCAAGCCCTTCAATCAAAAATGGCCGGCGTGCAAATCACCAACTCCGGTGCGCCCGGCTCCGCTCCCAACGTGAGAATCCGTGGAACGGGCTCTGTGATTGGTGGTGCAGAACCCCTTTATGTGGTGGATGGAATTATCACCGACGATATCCGAAACATCAACACCGCTGATATCCTTACCATCGATGTGCTCAAAGATGCTTCATCCACTGCCATTTACGGTGTGCGCGCTGCCAACGGCGTAATCCTCATCACCACCAAACGCGGGAGTATTGGCAAACCCAAACTCAACTATGATGGATATGCCGGCGTAAAAATGATGTCGAACAAAATTGCCATGGCCCGCCCCGGCACCTTCTCCAAATACTCCAACGAAGCCGCAGGCACTTTCGCCGTGCTTCCCGCCGACGTTACCGGTGAAACCAATTGGTTCGATGCCATCACTCGCCCGGGTAACATGAACAACCACAACCTCAGCATTTCCGGTGGTACCGAAGCCACATCATACCTTTTCTCGGTGAATTATTATAATGAGAATGGCATCCTAAACGACAATAGCTACGAACGAGTATCTATCCGTTCAAACAATGAATACCGCGTATCCGACAAGTTAAAATTCGGCAACAACATCGGACTAACACGCTGGAACTCTAACAACAAACCCTTCAGTCTGTTCACCGATGCCTACAACGCCGCCCCCATCTATGATGCAAAAAACCCCGATGGCACCTACGGCTTTACCACATTGAGCGATGTGGGCAACCCGCTGGCAAAATTGGAACTCACCGACGATAAAACCTGGGGCAATCGCTTCATGGGCAATTTCTATGGCGATTTGAAACTCAAAAAGAACCTAGCCTTTAGAAGCTCTTTCGGCATGGACTACGACAACAGTAGAGGCGCCAACTATCAGCAGAAATTCAAAGTTTCGCCCACCCAAAAGTACGATACCACCACCCTCACCCAGAGCGAAATGGAAAAGTACCGATGGATTTGGGACAACACCCTCACCTACACACCCACCCTGAAAAAAGGTCATGGCCTACAAATTCTTGCCGGTCATACCGCAGAGCGATACGATGGCTTTGAACAGTCATTCAGACTCGATGGCGTGCCATTTGCACAGCAATACCGCTACCTCAACACTGGGCGCGACCCCATCCAAGGCATCATCAACTACCAACGTCCGATCGCCGATTACGGTCGTCGCGAATCCTACCTCGGCCGCGTTAGCTACAATTACGAGGGCAAATATTTATTGAACGCCTCATTCCGCCGAGATGGATCATCAAAATTCCCTACCCAAAA
>DBCP01000025.1 GCA_002293105.1 Bacteroidetes bacterium UBA955
TTTGTTCATCGACTTTACCGGTCACGGCTGCGTAAACTGCAGAAAAATGGAAGAAAAGGTTTGGTCGGATCAAGCCGTTTTGGACCTCCTCACCAAAGACTATGTGATTGTATCGCTTTACGTAGACGACAAAAAAATCAACCTCCCACAATCGCAATGGTATACCACCGCTGCGGGTAAAACCATCACCAAACTGGGCGATAAAAATGCCCACATCGAAGAGGCCTATTTTGGCAAAACCACCCAGCCGTTGTATTGCCTGTTGGATGCCAACGAAAACTTGCTTCAACCCGCTTTGGGTGCCGACCACTTCAAATTTGCGGTGGACCCCTTCGTAGAATTCTTGAAAGCCGGTGTAGACCAATACAACAAACGCAAATAACCGCCAACCATGAATCAACGCATTCTATCGCACTTTCAAGAAGCCATGCAAACATTGCAGCGCTTTATGGAAGATGCTGAGCAAATGAACCATATCGACCGGGCAGCACAAGCCATGTTACAAGCCATCAAAGCCGATGGGAAAATACTTTCCTGCGGTAATGGAGGCAGTCATTGCGATGCGATGCACTTTGCAGAAGAACTCACAGGCCGATATCGCGGCAACCGTCCGGGCATTGCGGCCATCGCCATCAGCGACGTAAGTCACATCAGCTGCGTGGGCAACGACTACGGCTACGATCAAATTTTTTCGCGTTATGTAGAAGCGGTTGGTAGAAAAGGCGATGTTTTGTTGGCCATCAGCAGCAGCGGCAACAGCGCCAATGTGATCAAAGCCATCGAAGCGGCCAAAGCAAAAGGCATCACGGTAGTTGGATTAACCGGCAAAGACGGCGGCAAAATGGCCGGATTGGTGGATATTGAAATCCGCGCACCCCACAGTGAATACGCCGATCGCGCCCAAGAAATCCACATCAAAGTCATTCACTCACTGATCGATTCCATTGAAGTGGGATTGGATTACACGAATTAATCGTATTATTGCCCCAATGCATTTCATCGGATTCGTAGGCATAGTCGTCATTTTTGCACTGGCCTTTGCACTTTCAAACAACAGAAAAGCCATCAATTACCGCACAGTCGGCGTTGGATTGCTCATACAAGTTTTATTGGCCATTTTCATCCTCAAAACCCCGATGGGGAAATCGGTCTTCTCGACCTTGGGGAAGGTTGTACAAAAATTGCTTCAATTTTCTGACAAAGGCGCTGAGTTCATTTTTGGCCCGTTGGCCAGAGATGCCCAAATGCAAGAAGTCTTTGGTCAAAATTTCATCTTCTTTTTCAGGGTGATGCCCACCATCATTTTCATTGCTGTCTTGGTGAAAATCTTCTATCACATCGGCGTGTTGCAATGGATCATCAAACAAATCGCCAAGGGAATGCACTACCTCATGCACGTGAGCGGTAGCGAAGCCTTAAGCAATATTTCATCGGCTTTTGTTGGACAGGTGGAAGCGCAATTGATGATCGGTCCGTACGTGAAGGGCATGACCAATTCAGAATTATTGGCCTCCATGACAGGCTCCATGGCTTGTATTGCGGGCGGAGTGATGGCTACCTATATTCAAATGGGCATCGATGCCAGCAGTTTGTTGGCCGCCAGCATCATGGCCGCTCCCGGCGCTTTGGTGATATCGAAAATTGTTTGGCCCGAAACCGAAGTCAGCGAAACCGCTGGTACCGTTAAATTGGAAGTCAAAAAGGAAAACGCCAACTTATTAGACGCCATTTCACAAGGTGCCTCTGAGGGTTTGGGCGTTGCTTTGAATGTGGTGGCGATGTTGCTCGGCTTTTTGGCGTTGATTTACCTGTTCGATTTTATCCTAGGAAGTTTGGGTGGTTTGGTTGGATTAAAACTATCACTCGAAGCCATCTTGGGTTATTTGTTCTCGGGGTTTGCTTATATCATGGGCGTTCCGAGTCAAGATGCTCAAGCTGTTGGCGGATTGATGGGTACCAAGTTGGTGGTGAACGAGTTTGTGGGATACTTGCATTTGAAAGAGATCTCCTCAACCCTTCAACCCGTGAGCTTAGTGATTGCTACTTTCGCTTTGTGTGGATTTGCCAATTTCAGCTCCATCGCCATTCAGGTGGGTGGCATTGGCAAGATTGCACCATCGCGTAGACAAGACCTCGCAAAACTGGGTGTAAAAGCATTGATTTGCGGCACCTTGGCCAACTATTTGAGCGCTACCATTGCGGGCATTCTTTTGTGGCTATAACCAACCCTGCTGTCCCCTATAAATGAATATAGGGATCATCCAGACGGCCATTCTCATCAGCATCATCGTTGTCATGCGAATCATGCTCTAAAGGGATTGGGGGCAACCATTGTTTCACTTTCCATAGTGCGATACACACCCCAACGATCAACCCGCTTAGATGTCCCTGCCAAGACACTTTGGGATCCACGGGTAGCAAGCCCCAGAAGAATCCACCAAACATCAGCAAAACCATAAAGAAAATGGCCATCGACTGTTTGGTTCGTTGCATCACGCCTGCGGTGAGGATAAATCCACCAAAGGCATATACCCAAATGGATGCGCCAATGTGAGCAGTTCCAGTGCGATGTGCATCCATGCCTATATTGCCAATGAGCCACAACAACAGGGAAGCAAATAGGTGTTGTAAAACCCAGAATCTAAGCCACTGCTTGGGAAATTGAATCATGAAGAGGGCTGAAAAAATGGCAAGGGCAATCACATTACCCCAAAGGTGGTCCCAAGAACCATGAACGAAGGCACCCAGCCAAAT
>DBCP01000101.1:0-913 GCA_002293105.1 Bacteroidetes bacterium UBA955
ACGCCCGAGAAAATATCTACCCATGCACCCAATCCGTATCCTTTGTGTGAGCCGTGGTCGGCATCAGAACCCAGTGGGAGCAGCATACCCCCTTGTTTTAGGGCCGATGCATCAGTGGTGTCTTCGCCGGTTTTTGTTAGGGCCCAACCCTGGGGGATGGGTTTGTTAACGCGCTCTGCGATTTCAAGCTTGCCATTGGCGGCTGCGGCCGTAGCCATATCTAAAACAAAAGGGGGTTCTTCACCGGCTGGAATGGCCACACAGATTGGGTTGGTGCCCAACATGCGTTCCGCGCCACCCGCAGGGGCTACCAATGGAGATGCGTTGGTGGTTGAAAATCCGATGTAATTGTGCTCCAATGCCATCATCGCGTGATAAGCGGCGATGCCAAAGTGATTGGAATTGGAAATACCTACCCATCCTGAACCACATTCGTGGGTCATTTCGATGGCTTTTTGCATGGCAAAAGGTGCAGAAACCAATCCAATCGCCCCATCTGCATCCAAATGTCCCGTGGCTTTTTTGCGCTGGGTGAACTGCAAATTGGGTGTGGGGTTGATTCGGCCGGCTTCGATCAATCGAACATATCCGCTGAGGCGGGCTACGCCATGACTGTCGATCCCGCGCAAATCAGCCAACAACAATACGTCTGCAGCCAGTTTGGCGTCAACTTCAGAAAAAGACAATCGCAAGAATACTCCCTCAACCCAAGCTCTCAATACTTGCGACGAAATCGTTGTGGAATTTGGATAGACAGACATGGGCTTATTTTAACAAGGTTTGTATCGCGCCTGCGCCCTCCCAGAAAATGCCCTTGGCAGTTGCCGGCAGTAGAAACTCGTATTTGACTTCAGGAAAAGTAGAGAAATTGCCTTTGATCTCGCGCAACAAGCCCGCGCGATTCACCACCAAC
>DBCP01000101.1:1011-2400 GCA_002293105.1 Bacteroidetes bacterium UBA955
GGCAATCAATTCGTCGTTCACATTAACGCCCAACTGAAAACCAGCGGCGGTGGGGTGGGCGTGGATGCCTTTTACAACTGTCCTGCCATTCGATAATTCGCAGGTAAGGCCGAATTTTTTGGATTGATTTTCGGTGATTTTGGTGTCGATTCCTGCCGCTTTGAGTAAGCCGCTGTAGTCAGGGATTTCGGTGGAGTGGAGCAACTGTTTCGCAAATTGATCAAAAGTGAATCCACTGCCCTTGCCAGCGTCTGGATTGCCCTTGCCAGAGAGAATCACCGTTTTCACGGCATTCAAAAAGTCCTTTTCTGTGATGCCTACACCTTCTTCGCCCAAGGCTTTGTTCTTATAATGCGTGCGCCACAAATATTGCATCACATCGTCTAGGTGTTTGCTCCCATTGGTGCTCGCCGCGATCCAAGCATCGAACAGAAACCCAACAACCACGCCTTTGCTGTAATAAGAATAGGTGCTGTTTTTGGAGTTTTCGTTGGGGCGATATTCCTTGATCCACGCGTCGTGACTCATCTCACTGATGGTGGCAACCCTTGCGCCCATGCGGTTTTCATGCGCGTTGACATAGCCCGCCATGGTGCCTAAAAATTCTTTGCGGGTCACAATGCCAGCACGCATCAAAGCGATTTCGTCGTAATAGCTCGTAATTCCCTCGGCCAACCACAACAAATCGGTGTAGTTCTCTTGGCGATAATTGAAGGGGCCCAATTCGGCCGGGCGGATCCGCTTCACATTCCACAAATGGAAATATTCGTGGGCCACGAGTCCCAGAAAGCCTTTGTATCTCGCCGCATCGGTATAAGCCCAGCGACTCATCATCAAAACGGTGCTGTTTTTGTGCTCCAAACCACCGCCGCCATTTTCCACGTTCTGCACGATGAATGTGTAGCGCTTGCAGGGATGATCGTTCACCACTTTGGCCATGGTTCTGCACATCAATTGCATATCATCACGCAGTTTTTCTACATCAGCATTGTTACGGCCCACCATCGCCACCTCATGGGGTACGCCGTTTACATCAAATTTGAAAACAGGGAAGTTGCCCAATTGCACAGGCGCATCCACCAAATCATCGAAGTTGGGATAGGTGAAAGCCTTACGGATTGTTTCCTTGGTTTCACGAAGCCATTCACCGGACGGGTAATCCACAACGTTATGGTTGCTTTCTTTATCATCGTCCAATGCCGTTGCGTAATTGAACCATCGCACTGGATGATCAATGGCCAAATCACCGCCCAAATGCTCAGACCCTTTCACGGTCATCAGCACAGAGGCCATATTTAGCAGAGCCTGGTCTTCGTCGATAAAGCTGGTACGTACGCTCAACTCAAAACAGTATACTTTGTAACGAAATTCAACGGCCGCCACATTTTT
>DBCP01000101.1:2568-2778 GCA_002293105.1 Bacteroidetes bacterium UBA955
TAACTGCCGGGCGTCCAAACTGGCATGTACACATCCACCGTACCGGGCGTCAATTCTTCGAGTCGAAGGGTTACGTCGGCGTAGTGACTTTTTGGATCGGTGATCGCGATGGTGTAATGAACGCGTGGGCTTGCGTTTTTCTTTGCGTCTGCAGAATTGGGTATCATGGAAATCAATGTGAATCCCAAGGCGTAAATCGTCCTTAGCATT
>DBCP01000141.1:0-148 GCA_002293105.1 Bacteroidetes bacterium UBA955
CGCCCAATACCAAATCCCAAGACCACAATACAAAGGGCAACCCAAATACATAAGGCCTTATCCAAATCGACATTCCCGCTTGCCACCACATCAATCCCATCAAACAAACAGCCCAATAGGCGGTCTCTACATCAAAATGTCGTTTCGC
>DBCP01000141.1:214-582 GCA_002293105.1 Bacteroidetes bacterium UBA955
GGGATAAACACATCCGCGCCATTGGCGCCAATCCAAATCCAAATCAAGGTCTGTAAGCCCGCTGGATGTCCGTCAACCGCCACCCCTTGATGCAAATGCGCGTGCCAATCCTTGGCCTGCATCGCCCTGAAAACCGCACTCAATTCATCGTAACCCCAGGCATAGGCTTGTAGATCCCAAAATCGCAGTGCCAAAATGGCCAAAACCACCATCGCCCAGCCCCATTGAAACCATCGGGGAGCCTGTGAAAACGAAGCCCTGAACCGCGAAAAAATCATGGATTATGTCTTTTGCTTGGCTTTTTGGGCCGATGGAAACAAAATGTTATTTAAAATGAGTCGGTAACCCGGACTGTTGGGGTGCAAGTT
>DBCP01000141.1:765-1559 GCA_002293105.1 Bacteroidetes bacterium UBA955
GCCGTGGTTTGTCCCATGAATCCTTTGATGGTGCGGGTGTGGTTTTGACACAATATGCTTGGAATCAAGTCCCACTTGGCAGAATAATCGAACAGCGTGAATAGGTCTTCCTCTTCCCGTACGCGGCGCTGAACAGGGTCTACATCAATGTTGCTAAATTCATAATACATCGGGTCTTCAATCAATGTGAAATCCTTGAAGGCGATGCATTTCTCATAATCCAATTTTTCTTGGGCCCTGCCATCGGCGGGTGTGCCATCGAACATCGATTCACAAATGTCTGTCTCAGCGGCCGCCATGGCGATGTCGTAGGTGTCGGTTGCGCTGCACATGGCAAACAAAAATCCTCCACCCAACATGAAGTCGCGGATTTTGAAAACCACCGCTCGCTTCAGCTCGCGGGCCGATCCAAAGCCGTGTTTTTTCGCCATGGCTTCGGCTTCTTCTACTTCGGCCACATACCAAGGGGCTGAATGGTAGCTAGAATAGAATTTTCCGAACTGACCCGTGAAATCCTCGTGGTGTAGGTGTAGCCAATCGTATTCGAGCAATTTTCCGCCCAGCACTTCATCGTCGAAAACGATATCGTAAGGAATCTCCGCATAGGTCAATACCAACGTTACGGCATCGTCCCAGGGCTGTTTGGTCTTCGGCGAATACACTGCGATTTTTGGGGCATTCAACAGCTTCACCACATTCATGTTGGCGCTGGGATTCTGGATTTCTGTGATGATGGCATTGGCTGCCCCGTCTGTGATGGTCTCGTAGGTGATGCCCCGAACCTTGCACTCTTT
>DBCP01000141.1:1634-6668 GCA_002293105.1 Bacteroidetes bacterium UBA955
ACCTCTTGGTTTTGCTTGAGCAGCCAAAAAGCCAGGCCATACGATTTTAAATGATTCTTCTGCGATTCATCCATGGGGATCAGCAACTGCGCTGACTGTGCCACTTGGATAACAAAGAATATGATGCAGAAAATCGTTGTTCTAACCATGCCAATAATATCCCAAAGATAACACATTAAAGCCCTAATTTTGCCCCAATGATCGCCACAATTGCCGCAATTCGTTCGTTATCGCCCCGCGTCAAGGAATTTGTATTGCAGTTGCCTGAGACTGTAAGGTTTGCTGCGGGACAGTTTGTGGTAATGACCATGGAGGTAGATGGCGAACCAATACAGCGCAGTTATTCCATTGCCAACGAAAGCGCTGGGGAAACCAATTTGTTGGTTTTGTGGATTGCACTCAATGAAGCGGGTAGGGTAACGCCTCGGTTGTTTCAACTCTGCGAAGGCATGCAACTGGAGGTCTCCGAGCCCTTTGGTGGTTTTGTGTTGCGCGATGCCTCATTACAAGAAGATGTTGTGTTTGTATGCACCGGTACGGGTGTGGCGCCTTTTCGTTCGATGATTGACCAGTGTCTACAACAGGCGAATCCCACCAATGTGGTTTTGGTGATGGGCAACCGCCATCGAGAAGATGTACTTGGTCATGCCGAATGGCTTCAACTCGCTGCGGATGAGCCTCGTTTTCGTTACTTCCCTGTTTTGAGCAGACCGAAAGAAGCGGATGATGACATGTTAACGGGTTATGTACATGCGCATTACAGTGACTGGGTGACGAAAAATCCCCAAATCCACGTGTATGTATGCGGTTGGGATGCGATGTGTAAAGAAGCAAGGCAGCGATTGAAGGACATAGGATTGACGCGCCGACAGTATTTTTTTGAGCAATACGATGGTTAACCAACCGATTTCGGGCAAATAATTTTTTTGCTTTCGAAATTTCCCTTAATATTGCGATATAGTTCGGATTTGCGCTTCAGCAAACCTTGGAATTTTCTCTACTTTATTGCATCAGATTTTTTTGAATACGAATAATTTTTATGGCCGATAAACCGGATTTCTCTAAAATGAGTGTGGGTGATTTGCGTACCCTTGCCGACAACCTCCAGATTGAAAACAGCGCCAAGCTGAAAAAGGGCGAATTGATTGCAGCGATTGAAATGAGCGCTGCTAGTACAATGTCTGCAGACAAAGAAGCCCCTGTGGTTTCTATTCCTAGCGTTGTGGTTGCTTCCAAGGAGACTGCAGAAGGCAATGACAGCAGTGATGGATCTGATCGTCGCGGTCGGAGGCCCCGTAAACCCAGTGCCGAAGAAACGGAGGAAACAGCGGTTGAGGCGTCACCGATGGTCAAGCCCCAGCCGTTTCAGCGCCACAGAGAAGGAGATGCAGCAGAGACACGCAATCCTCGTCAAGGAACTGAAGGCAACAATTTGCGCAATCCTAGGGAAGTGCGCGAAAATCGCGAACCCCGTGAGCAAAGAGAACCCCGTGAACAGCGTGAGCCTCGTGAGCAAAGGGAACCCCGCGGACCAAGAGAACAGCGCGATCCTGCAGTGGCACGTGAACCCCGTGAAGGTGCTGAACCCCGCGAGCAACGCGAACCCAGAGTAGGTCGTGAACCGCGCGAAAATCGCGAGCCGAGAGAGAATCAACCGCGCGACAATCAACAACCGCGTGAGCAGCGTGAACCCCGCGAACAACGGGAACCTCGTGAGAACCGTGAACCCCGCGAAAACAAAGAAGGTATAGAAGCCCGCGAAACGGCCCCAGTGCAAAAAGCTGAGCCTGCACTAACACCCGACGAAAAACGTCGCAGAGAAGCCTTGGCGCTTTTCACCGAAATGGAAGGTGTTGTTAGTACCCAAGGCGTTTTGGAAACCGTGCCCGATGGATACGGCTTCTTGCGTTCTCCAGATTATAACTACGTGGCATCGCCCGATGATGTCTATATTCCAGGTTTCATGATCAAACAAAATGGTCTGAAAACCGGTGATACCGTGCGCGGAAGTATCCGTCCGCCAAAAGAAAATGAAAAGTATTTCTGCTTGGTGAAAATTGAGAGTGTGAATGGAAGAACCCCCGAAGAAGTGCGCGATCGGGTAGCGTTTGAACATTTGACACCCTTGTTTCCCGATGAAAAATTGAACCTGTGCGATAGTTCAACGAATTACCCCAACCGAATCATCGATTTGATATCGCCCATCGGAAAGGGACAGCGTGGTTTGATCGTGGCCCAGCCCAAAACGGGTAAAACATGGTTGCTGAAAGGCATCGCCAACGCCATCGCTAAGAATCACCCAGAAGTATATATGATCATTTTGTTGATCGATGAACGTCCGGAAGAAGTTACCGATATGGCCCGCAGTGTGCGCGCAGAGGTGGTGGCCTCAACGTTTGATGAACCCGCTGATAAGCACGTGAAATTGACCAATATGGTGCTCGAAAAAGCCAAGCGATTGGTGGAGTGTGGTCATGATGTGGTGATTTTACTCGATTCAATCACGCGTTTGGCCCGTGCATTCAATACAGTGCAGCCTGCCTCCGGTAAAATTTTGTCGGGTGGTGTTGACGCCAATGCCCTTCACAAGCCCAAGCGTTTCTTTGGTGCGGCCCGTAACATAGAAGGCGGAGGATCTTTGACGATTATCGCAACGGCTCTGACCGATACGGGTTCAAAAATGGATGAAGTAATCTTCGAAGAATTCAAAGGAACGGGTAACATGGAATTGCAATTGGATCGCAAATTGTCGAACAAACGCATCTTCCCTGCCATCGATATTTTAAGTTCGAGCACGCGCAGGGATGATCTTTTGGTTGATAAAGTCACCAACCAACGATTGTGGGTGTTGCGGAATCATTTGGCAGATATGAACCCTGAAGAGGCCATGAATACCTTCCTGAAATACATGCAAAATACCAAAGACAACAACGAGTTTTTGGTGAGCATGAATCGATAATTATCATCAACGCTGCATTTTCTGGATGCATCGCCCTCTCAATTGACTTGGTGGACGGTGTAAAAGTTCACTGAAATAAGCCTTGACCAACAGGGTTGAAGAAGTTTTGAATCGGTTAATGCAGTGCAATTGAATAGTTAAGTCATTGTTTTTGAGTGTTTTGCGTTGTTTGTTGTATGGTTTTGCTGCTGGGTGTCCTGAATTTGGAAACATGTAGAAAAAAATGTGTAAAACCCATGAACAACCAACGAATTTCTGTTGTTTTTTTGGATAAAATTTTAAGAGATGGACAAGCCAAAAGTTGTCATTGAGTACACTAAGTTGTCAGCCGAGCTGCTAGACCTATTCGACGAGACCTATCCAACGGGTGTTACAGGTAAAACTGTGCGCTATCCCAATTCAAAAGGTGAAATAGTTACTGCAGTGCGTCTAGAGACCGACGAAACAAGTTACTTGGTGAAGTTGAGTACCCGCGCCAAGGAGATTTTGACAGAGGAAGATTTGGATGCCTTGATTCGCTCATCCACAAAGTCGAAAGGCGTGGAGGAAGAGGAAGAGGCTGAAGAAGAGGAAGAAGAAGAGGAAGATCCCCGCAAATCGTCGATTGAGGACGAAGACTAATGCAGAAAATGATGCTGGTTTCTGAAATTACCCACAATATTAAAGTATCCGTGGAGTGCGTTTTCAGTAGCCCGCACAGCCAACCGTTGCGGAACCAGTTTGTCTTTTTTTATCACATTACCATTGAGAATTTGGGGGAGTTTTCTGTGCGATTGCTTCGCCGGAAGTGGATTATCGTGGATGCCCATGGTTCGGAGCGACAGGTGGAGGGTGAGGGTGTTGTGGGGGTTCAGCCGAGTATTCCGCCCCAAGAGCAGCACGAATATTCTAGCTCATGCATGTTAAGTACGCCATTTGGTGTGATGCGAGGTACATACACCTTTGAGCGATTGATGGATGGTGAACTTTTTGAAGTAACCATCCCACAATTCAAAATGGAAGTTCCCTATCTGTTGAGTTAAGGTTGGGAATGCCCTGCCTGAGGTTGTATCTTTGATTCATGAAGTGTCATGTAGTTGTGACCGGCGCTAGCCGAGGGATTGGTTTTGCCGTTGCGCATCGATTTGCCCAAGAGGGACATCATTTGGCCATTGTAGCCCGAAAATCCGGGGATTTGGCAATTGCAAAAGAGCGTTTGATGTTGGCCGGAGCCGCATCGGTACATCCCATTGCCGCGGATTTGTCAAACCCAGATGACATCCTCAAAACAGTAACGCAAATTCAGGCTGTGTTTGATCAGGTTCATATCCTGGTCAACAATGCGGGTTTGTTTTTGGGCGGTACGATGATGGGGGAGCCGGTTGGCCAGTTTCAGCACTTGATGAATACCAATGTGCTTTCTGCGTATGAGATGACGCGCGGATTGTGGTCGTTGATGCAGCATGTGCCCCGGGCCCATGTGTTTAATATGTGCAGCATCGCAAGTGTTACAGCGTACGCCGCCGGTGGCAGTTATTCTGTGGCCAAATTTGCACTTATGGGCTTTTCAAAGTCGCTGCGATTAGAGGGTATGCCCTACGGGATCCGTGTAAGTGCTGTTTTGCCGGGTGCTACGTTGACGGATAGTTGGGCAGGGGTGGATTTGCCCAAGGAAAGATTTATGGATCCCAAAGACGTGGCTGAGGCAATTTTTATGGCGTTCCAAATCAACGAGCATACGGTGATGGAGGAAGTGGTGCTCAGACCCATCTTGGGCGATATTTAATCAAGTGATGATTGGGGCTGTGCCATTTTATCGTCATGGCTGATTTGCATAGGCAATTTGCGCCTTTTTTTGTTATATTTGCGACAAGAGAATTTAACAAGATGAAAAAATCATTACTTTCATTGGTGGCTATGTTGGGATTGACCACAGCCGCTATGGCTCAGGCCCCCGGTTTCGATGTGCCAAAAGAGCAGAAAAACATTCAGGTAAGTAAAACTACTTACATGTTGAAAGACAAAAGTTTGACGCCTTCACGTCGCGCTAACAGTTACAGCAATTGGTATGAATTTACCAAAGCATACGAAGAAAA
>DBCP01000141.1:6744-11186 GCA_002293105.1 Bacteroidetes bacterium UBA955
TGTGCATGGTATACAGCGATGGTGCCAAATCTAAATTGGGTTTCCATATCGTTGGAACTACTTTCGATCCCAAAGATTCAGCTTTCTTGAACAAATCAGAGGTGTTGACTCGTTTCAATCCTTACACTGTGGATACTTTGGCTTTTACCCAGTTCTACGTCCGTCAGATTGACCAAGTGAACGTCGGTGGAACCATGGTAGACGTTGTTGATACAGTTTACATCCAGTACTTCAACATCACAGGTATCAAGCCAGGTGGTTATTCTTTGCAAAGTAACCCCGGTGTGACTTATCGTTACGGTACTCCTTCAACCGATAAATTGTCTTACAAATCTTTGTTGAACAGCGCTGCGGTTAAAACCGATACCTTGTTGTTGACCAAAGCCTATGCGGACAGTGTGGTATACGAAAATGGCACTCCAAAGTCTTTCTTCGGTCGTACTTTCGCTTCTACCCCAAATGTGGTTTCTAAGTCTACCAACGGTGCTGATGGTACAACTACTTTGTTTGCATTCAGTGTAGTGTATCAGCCGATGGTGAAAGCTGCGTTGGGCGATACGGGTATGGCTTACGATGGATCTAAAGTGTTCAAGAAATACAATATGTACGGCGTGCGTTTGGCTTCTTTGGACGGTCATGACCAATTGATTACTTCAAACAACAAAATCAACAACATGTTCGTTACCAACTTCCAAGTTCGTTACGGCCAAACATTGTTCGGTTTCTTGAAATCTTACTTGCCTGGTACTGTATTTGGTAACACCATTTTCTTCCCAAGCTTCGTTCACATCACTACCCCCAACTTGTCTAACAAGAATGTAGTTGCTGGTTTGACAGGTGTTCAAGTGTATCCTAACCCTGTTGCGAGCAATTCATCTGCTGACGTAGTATTCGATTTAACAGCTCCTTCAGCGGTTAAGGCAGTTGTTACTGATTTGAATGGTCGTGTGGTGAGTACCTCTGCTTCTGTAAACTGCATCGCAGGTCAGAATGCTTTGTCTGTAAGCACTCAAGGTTTGTCGAAAGGTATCTACATGGTTACCGTTGAGAGCAACTTGGGTCGCATGAGCAGCAAATTGACTGTTAACTAATTCCAACAAAATTGATATTGAAAGAGCCGGGCTTGCCCGGCTCTTTTTTTGCCCCATCGGCAATACAGAATTTAGCACGACATTTGCAATCGCCTTGTGATGAATTACACCAAAACCATCGTTGTTTTTTTATGCCTTATGGTTTTCCTAAGGGCAGAATCCCAAACCCTCAATGGGTTGCAAAATAGCAATTTTGGGGGTGTTCATAGCGTATACAGCAACCCAGCTCTCCTCACCTCCATGGCTTACAAGCGCCATGCAAACGTTTCAACCTTCGGTGCAGAAGTCAATACCAACCTCGTGTCTCTTACGGCGCCATTTACCTTGTGGCAAGCCATGAATGCCAATGTGCCCGCCGCCTACCTCAATGATAAAGGCAAAGTGGCGTGGAAAAATGAATTTCTACAAGGTTATCCTGTGGGTTTTGATGGATGGGCTTTTATGGGATTGGAGTGGCGAGGTCCGTCATACGCAAAAAGGATTGGTCAGCGCGCCGTTTGGGCAAGCCATAGCCGCAGCCGTAGCAATATCGCCATGAAAAATGTATCTGATGCCACCTTCGCCTTTGCCCGTTTGTTGTTGGATAGCGGACGCCAAAATAAAGGTGGTTTAGAACTCTCACAATCGGTAGATAAACCCTTTTCTTTCCAAGCCAATGCCTACCAAGAATTGGGTGCGAGTTTCGCGTTTGCCCTGGTGGATGCCAAAAAATTGAAAGTCTCAGTGGGTGCTACTGCCAAGTATATCATGGGTCTGGGACACGTTTCTGTCATTACCCCGGGATTTAAAGTAAATAACTACGTGGGTGATTCTTTGGTGATCCAAAACAGTGATATAGAAGTTTCCTATTCAGAATCTCAAGTGCTACAGCGCATGATGCGCGGCATAATTGTGGGTGGCTTGCCTAGCTTCCGTGATATCATCGGTAGCGGTGTAGGATTTGATTTTGGAATCAGTGTGGAAGGTGGCAAAGGCGGTTCCATGGTTCAGTTCAAAGAGCGTTGGTTGGGCGATCCCACCGTGCGCAATTACCGTTGGCGATTGGCAGCTTCCTTAATGGATTGGGGACAGGTGAGTTACAAGAACCAAGTAACTACCTTCAAAATGAGTAATACCACCCCCGTAACCTTTAAAACGGATGCCGCATTTTTGGGTGCCTTCGCCCAGGGGAGTGCTGAAGGATTCGCGTACTTGGAACAATTTGCCCGCGACAACATGAATTACAGCAAAGATGCCAAAACCCAACAAATCACATTGCCTACACAATTGCAATTACAAGGCGATATGCGACTGATGAGTAGGGTGTACGCATCTTTTCATTGGCAACAATCGCTGGTCGCCGCTAAAACCATGGGATTCAGACAGCCATCTTCGCTCATCGTAAGTCCAAGAATAGAAACAAAATGGTTGGAGGTAGCCATGCCTATGGGACTTACCCAAGATTATCGCAAAGGCAACATCGGCGCATTTGTGCGCGTGGGTCCTGTTTTCCTCGGATCAGACAACTTTGTTACCAACCTGATGTCGAACAATATCAAAGGCATTAACCTTTATTTTGGGATGAGCACATCCATCGGTAAATTTAAAAAGAAGTAAGAAACTGAGTATTTCGTTTCGATTAGTCGACCCGGGTGATTTTCGCACCCAACGCATTCAAACGCTCTTCGATACGCTCGTATCCTCGGTCGATCTGTTCAATGTTTTTGATCGTACTCTTTCCTTTAGCACTCATTGCAGCAATCAACAAAGCCACACCTGCGCGAATGTCGGGAGAACTCATGGTGATACCCTTTAATTGCGTACGTCTGTCCAATCCAATCACGGTAGCACGATGGGGGTCGCAAAGAATGATCTGTGCACCCATATCGATGAGGTTGTCAACGAAGAACAAGCGACTTTCAAACATCTTCTGGTGGATCAATACCGTGCCTCGGGCTTGCGTAGCGGTTACCAAAGCGATGGAAATCAAATCAGGCGTAAAGCCGGGCCAAACTTGATCTGAAACCGTCAAGATAGAACCATCAATGAAGGTATCTATTTCGTAATGGTCCATCGCAGGGATAAAGATATCGTCGCCTCGGATTTCCAATTTTACACCAAGTCGTTGGAACATTTTGGGGATGATGCCCAACATATCAATTCTACAGCCTTTCAGCGTGATTTCGCTCTGTGTGATGGCAGCCATCCCGATGAAACTACCAATTTCAATCATATCGGGCAAGCAGCGATGCTCGCAGCCGTTGAGTGCCTTTACACCTTCAATGGTGAGTTGGTTAGAGCCAATGCCGGTGATGTTTGCGCCCATGCGGTTTAACATCAAGCACAACTGCTGCAAATAAGGTTCACATGCCGCATTGTAAATGGTCGTGGTACCTTCCGCCAAAACCGCAGCCATTAAGATGTTGGCGGTTCCCGTTACGGATGCTTCGTCTAATAGCATGTAGCAACCCTTCAAGCGATCGCTGGATACTTTGTAGAAGTTGTTTTCGGCTTGAAATTCGAATTTCGCACCCAAGTTGATGAAGCCTTCAAAGTGAGTATCTAATCGACGGCGACCAATTTTATCGCCCCCTGGTGAAGGGATGTATCCACGGCCAAAACGCGCCAGCAAAGGACCCACAATCATGATCGAGCCGCGCAAAGCAGCCCCTTGTTTTTTGAAATCTGCGCTATTGAGGAACTCCAAATCAATGTTGTCGGCGACAAACGTGAAAGAACCTCTTTCGTTGCGCGTAACTTTTACACCAAGGCTTTGAAGCAGTTCGATTAGTTTAAGTACATCGCGAATCTCTGGTATGTTGGTGATGGTTACTGATTCTGGTGTGAGTAACACCGCACAGATCACCTGCAATGCTTCGTTTTTCGCACCTTGTGGGATGATCTCCCCGCGGAGTTTGTGTCCGCCCTCAATTTCAAATATCGCCATGAGTATTAGAATCTACGGTAGTTCTTACCGCGGTTTTTGTTGTTGTTATTTTTGTTTTTATTGTTGTTGTTTCGACCAAAATTATTGGTCTTTTGCATGGGTCTTCTCACGCTCACCGTGGTGTCTGCACTAACAACCAATTCAGAGCCGTCGATTTTCAATTGTCCTTTCGACAACGTTTTCAAATGCTCAGCGATGACTTCGTTGCTCAAGTTTTCATTGTTCCAAGCCTTGCATGAGTTGTACATGAAGGAGGCAATCATATTGACCAGGTCCTGTTTTAATTCTCCATCTTCCATTTCTGCCGCTCGGTCAATCATCATTTGCAGATTTCTGCCATAAAAACGGAAGCGAATACCACTGCTATTGTAGCCCAAATGGTCGGGTCGAACAAATTCTTTTTTGTCTTGTACGATCTCATACGG
>DBCP01000055.1:0-2723 GCA_002293105.1 Bacteroidetes bacterium UBA955
CTCATGCACAACATGAAAGCTTCTCAGCTTCATACCCCCGCAGAATTGGCAGACCCCAACCTCACCTACAAAACAGGCCTCATCGGCTCGGTGATGGACTACCCCGCCATCAACCTGCACAAAACCAAAACCAATGTGCAATACTGTCAAACCGAACCCGGTCCGTACGACCTCTGGGCCATCGAATACGGGTACAGTCAGGCCGTTCAAGACCCAGCAGCAGAAACCGCACGTTTGAAAGCCATCACCGAGCGCAGCATCGAACCCAAACTCACTTTTGGCAACGACGCCGACGATATGCGTTCGCCCGGAAAAGGCATCGACCCCCGCGTGATGGTCAACGACTTGAGCTCAGACGCAGTGGGCTACGGCATCGACCGCATCGAAATGACGCAAGAGTTGATGAAAAATCTGAAAGCCACCCACACCCAAGACGAAAGCAGCTACCAAGCGATGGTGGGTGCCTATAGTTCTTTGAGTGGCGCATACTCTACCATGGTGGGTGTGATGAGCAGATACATCGGTGGCATCTATGTGAACCGTCCGATCCCCGGCCAAGCCAACGCACCATTCCCTTACGAGCCCATTCCTTATTTCCAGCAAAAACGCGCGATGGAAGCGATCAACAAGTTTGCGTTCGCGCCCAGTGCGATGGAAGTTCCTAGCGATTTGATTCCCTTCTTGCAACAACAGCGCAGGGGATTCGGATTCTTCGGCAAAGAGGAAGACCCAAAATTGCACAACCGCGTAGCGCGTATGCAAGCCGAAGTTTTGGCCCATTTACTGAACCCAAAAACCTTGTTGCGCATCAACGATACCCGCGAATACGGCAACCGCTATACCTTGTTGGAAATGATGACCGCCATGAGCAATGGCATCTTCATGGAAGACCTCAAAGGCATGGTTAATACCCATCGCATGGTATTGCAAGAAATGTATTTGGAAAGTCTATTGGCTGGCGCCTTGGGTTCAAACCGCAACCCTTACGACGCCGCTTCCAAAGCAGTCATGTACAGCGAAGTGCTACGCATTCAGGAATTGCTCAAAGCCAACCCAGGCTCCGGCGAAACCAAAGCCCACCGCGCGTTGTTGCTGAAAGCCATCGAGAAGGCACAAAACAACTAAACGTGAAAACATTAAATTTCAATACATTTAAAAAGGGCGCAGTCATCTGCGCCCTTTTTTGCGCTAGCCCCAGCATCGCCCAAACCGTAGAACCCATCATGGGCGCCGAAATCAAAGCCGGCAAACTCAACATCGCCGCAGACGACCTTGGCAGCAACATCACCATCCTTTCACGAAAAGACATCGCCAACATCCCCGTGCAAACCACCGCAGAATTGCTTGGCTACATCGAAGGCGTGGATCTGAGGCAAAGAGGTCCGAACGGCGTGCAGGCCGACATCCAAATTCAAGGGGGCACGTTTGACCAAGTACTTGTGTTGATCGATGGCGTGCGTTTAACAGACCCCCAAACCGGACACCACATGCTCAACCTCATGGTGCCCCCCGAGGCCATCGAACGCATCGAAATCATCAAAGGCGCTGCTGCCCGCAGATACGGCATGAATGCGCTGAGCGGCGTGGTGAACATCGTTACACTCAAAACAGCCAACCCAGGTGTGTACGCCACAGGCTATACGGGCAGCGGATTCAACACAGACACCACCACCCAAAACACCTACAACAACAAAGGACTGCGATTGATGGCCGGCTTGCAAGGCAACGGCATTCAGGGATGGGTGAGCGCGGGCTACGATCAAGGCAACGGGTACCGACACAATACCGATTTTCGCACCTTCCGCAGCAGCGTGAAACTGAGCTCAATCCCCACAAAAGAAACGGATGTGCAACTCTATTTCTTGGGGGGCATCATCCACAACGCCTTTGGTGCCAATGGATTTTACGCCGCGCCGGCCGATAAAAACTCCTTTGAAACCGTGAACACGCAACTGGGTTCTGTTGGGGCGATAAAAAAGTTAAAAACCGGTCAGCTCGAAGCCAAAATCAACGCGAGATACAACAACGACCACTATGTTTTTGTACGTACCAACCCCGCTTTATACCAGAATTTCCACAACAGCACCACCTTCATGCCCGAGATCACCTACAACGTTTCTGGCGAATTTTGGCAAATGGCGCTCGGCGTTGAAGCGCGGAAAGAATGGATGGAAAGCAGCAATTTGGGCAACCACGATCGCACATTTTATGGCAACTACGTCGATATAGCAACCACCCCACTTCGCGGTGTGAAAGTAAACTTTGGCATGTATCGCCTATACAGCAAGGAAACGGGGCAGATATTTTACCCAGGTGCGGATATACTGGTGGCTTTGCTCCGTCATAAACAATTGGGCCGACCCAAATTCAATTTTTTTGCCTCATGGGGCACCGGACAGCGACTGCCGACCTTCACAGACTTGTACTACAGCGGTCCTTCCAATTTGGGCAATCCGAACTTGTTGCCAGAATCGGCGCGCACCATTGAAATGGGATTGCGCAAAACGGGTCGGAAAATCCATGCACAAGCGGGCATATTTCGCAGAACGCAGCAGCAGATGATCGATAGGATCAAAGATTCGTTAACCTCACCTTGGCAGCCAGTCAATTTGATGGGCGATAATTTCCTGATCGAAGGGTTTGAATGCAGGGTGATGGGCAGCAAAAACATCAATTATGCTTCACCGTTTGAAAAACTGGGATTGCTTTCGGTTCGATGGACC
>DBCP01000055.1:2834-3326 GCA_002293105.1 Bacteroidetes bacterium UBA955
TCCATCTGCAAACCAAATATGGCGTGCAATTGACCACGCAGTATCGTTACTCTCAGCGCAGTGCAACCGGTTTTGATGCCGGCAGTGGCTATTCGATGTTGGATATGCGTTTGGTTTATGGGATCAAACGAAAAATACACCTCGCGCCGATGACCTACTTGCCAGACGAGACCCCAGCGCCTATCAAATGGCCGTATCAGTATTCGATTTGGGTGAATGCGCAGAATTTGCTAAACACCCAATACAAAGAAATTGCGAGTGTGCCATTGATGCCACGATGGATTACCTTTGGTATCACGGTAACGCCGCCGCCTGCAGCAACAACCCCTCGCGAAGTACAAATCATCTCAAAATAAACACCATGAAAACACACCAACTCATTGGACTCGGCTGTTTGATGATGGCCATATCCATTGCCCTCGGCGCCATGGGTGCTCACACCTTGGAAAACGCCATTTCCCCGCGCTATCTCGATGTTTGGAAAACCGCATC
>DBCP01000055.1:3394-3575 GCA_002293105.1 Bacteroidetes bacterium UBA955
GCACCAAAGGGATGTACATCAAAATCACCATCCTGGGCGCTTTCATCTTCAGCGTTTCCTTGTGGTTTTTGGCCCTCAACGAACTCATTTCGCCCGCATTGCGCAAACTAGGCGCGGTTACACCCATCGGTGGGGTGTTGATGATCATCGGGTGGACATTAATCGGAATTCATCAACTGCG
>DBCP01000032.1 GCA_002293105.1 Bacteroidetes bacterium UBA955
TTATATCACCAAGGAAAATCGCACATACGATGAAGTTTTTGGACAGTTAAGTGGTGGCGACGGGGATTCGAGTTTGAGTCGGTTCGGCGTGAACTGCGAATACACCATCAAGGGTCAGCTCCAAATGATTCACAACGATCAACTCTGGGATTATGGGGTGGATACCCTTAAAAAAGAGGAGATTGAGGCGCACATGAAGCATTTGAAAATCACTCCGAACCACCACAAAGTGGCAAAGAGTTTTTCTTACAGCGACAATTTTTATTGCGATTCGGATGCTTCCATTCACGGTCACCATTGGATGATGGGTACCATGCCCAATGAGTATGTGGAAACCAATGCCGCCAACGACGGTGATTTTCGGGTGTTGTCGCCAGCGCCGGGCCGACGGATGCCTAAGACCACTGGGGCAATCGATCCAGAAGATTATAATCAGATTGGTGGTTTATGGGAAGCTGTGCAGCGATCGGGAAAAACGATTTACAATTTTGGAGAAGCCAATGAATATCAAGGCGTGAGAGAGGATTGGTATGATACATTGAATGGTACTGGTATCGCCGTTGCATTCCCAATGCCATCGGCCATTTATTCTCATACTTCAAGGAATTACGCCGGTTATAATACCAGTATACCTGATCAATTTAGGGTAGAACAATTTGAAACAGAATTTACCCAAAAGTGGCTAATGGGTACTGATTCCATGCCCAACTTGATCACCATCCAATTGCCAAACGACCATACTTCAAAGCCGCGTGCGGCCGATGGCTATCCTTTTGTGCATAGTTATGTGGCTGATAACGATTTGGCATTGGGCAGGATGTTGCATTTTTTATCGCACACGCCCTACTGGAAAAACATGTTGGTGATTGTTACGGAAGATGATCCGCAGGGTGGGGTAGATCACATCGATGCACATCGCAGTGTTTTGATGATGGCAGGGCCTTATGTGAAACGCAATTATGTATCCCACACGCATGCAAATTTTGGGTCGATCATTAAGTTGATTTACAATACTATGGGAATTCCTGGGGTGAATCATTTCGATATCACCGCTTCGGATTTGTCTGATTATTTTACGCCAGTAGCCGATTTTAGGCCCTATACTTTGGAGCCCAGCGATTTGCGGGTGTTTGACCCTGCCGTGGCCCTGAAAAAATACAATCGCAGCATCCCGTGGCGTGAGTTGAAGATGCCGGATGTAATGGACGATGAGAACCAACAAAGAAAAGACTTTTATGAAAATCACAAATAAACTGCTGGGACTATTCCTGAGCTTGAATGGCGTGTTTTTTTGCCTGCCAGCGATGGCACAATCTGAACTGCCCAATGGATGGAGATTAAGCCCCAGCGGAGAAAAATATGCTTTGGGTGATTTGCCGATGCATATGATCAGTGATCCATCGAATCGCTATTTGATCATCGCCAACGCTGGCCAAAGCGATCATTCCCTGATGGTGTTTGATATGCAGCAGCGATTAATGACAGACAGTTTGCCGGTGAAAGCCACTTTTTATGGTTTGGCGTTTGACGGTTTAACCAATCAATTGTTTTCAACGGGCGCCAATTTGAATGTGATTGGCAGATACCAGTTTTCTAACGGCAAGTTGAAGTACATCGATTCCATTCATTTGGGAGATCAGTGGCCTGTGCGCATCTCGCCCACGGGATTGTACATAGATGAGAAACGTCGGGTATTGTATGTGGCCACCAAGGAAGATTCCAGCTTCTATCAAATTTCTTTGAACGATGTGAGTCGGCGTCAAAAATGGAAATTGCCTTCTGCGGGCTATGGCGTTACAGGCGATGGCGGGGATAAAGTTTTCGTAAGTCACTGGGGCGATGCTTCTGTGGGTGTATTTAATGCCGCGCTGAATGTCTGGGAACCCAAAATTGGGGTGGGTGACAATCCCAATGAAATGAAATACGATATCAAAGGGAAGCGTTTGTTTGTGGCTTGTTCCGACGATAATTCTGTGCATGTGATTCATTTGAAAAAAGGCAACGCGGTGGAGGTACTTGCGGCGGGGTTGTTTGCGACAAGTCTAACAGGTAGCGGTACCAACGCTTTGTGTTTGATGCAAAACAAAGGGATTCTTTTGGCGGCCAATGCCGATAACAATGCATTGGCGGTATTTGATGTGAAAACCCCCGGAAAATATAGACTCAAAGGATTCGTACCTACCGGATGGTATCCCACCCAGGTAGCGGTTTGGGGCGATCAAATTGTTGTGGCTAACGGAAAGGGCTTTGGCTCGATGGCCAATCCTCAGGGTCCGAATCCAATGGAAAGGCGCACAAAAACGGAATATCAGAAAGGACAAAAAACGGCGTTGAAAGTACAATACATTGGTAGTTTGTTTCGGGGTGGTTTGCAAATAATTGGGGTTGATCAATTGATGAGCGCCGCTATTTTGGCAAAAAACACCGCTCAAGTTTATGCCAATTCTCCCTTCGCTAGCGCTCAGGGCCGCATCCTGGATATTCCCGAAGAAAATCCCATCCCCAATCGCGTGGGGGATTCATCGCCCATCAAACATGTGTTTTATATCATCAAAGAAAATCGTACCTACGATCAAGTGCTGGCCGATTTGCCGGGTGGCGACGGGGATACATCGCTCCTGTTATTTGGCAGAAATATCACCCCCAACCAGCACAAATTGTGCGAGGAATTCGTGCTTCTGGATCATTTCTATGTGGATGCCGAGGTGAGTGCAGATGGACACAATTGGAGCACTGCGGCGTATGCCAACGATTACACCGAAAAAACATGGCCTACACACTACGGTGGTCGCGGTGGCGATTATGTATATGAAGGTCAGTCTGCTGTTGCGCATCCCCAAAAAGGATTTCTGTGGGATCATGCAGCGAGCGCTGGGGTATCGTTTAGAAGCTATGGCGAATTTGTGGATGATTACAAGCCCAACATCCCTGTGCTCAAAAATCAACACTGTAACTACTTCACATCTTGGGATGAAAGGGTGCGAGATACAAGTCGTTTCGTGCAATGGCGTCGCGATTTCGATAGTTTGTTGGCCATCAACGCGGTGCCTGCACTGAATACTTTGCGGTTCATCAATGACCATACCGAAGGGGTGAGGAAGGGAAGGCCTACGCCATTTGCCCACGTGGCCGATAACGACTTGGCTGTGGGATTGTTTGTAGATTATTTGTCGAAGTCGCCCATCTGGAACGAGAGTGTGGTATTCATACTGGAAGACGATGCGCAGAACGGCGCCGATCACATCGATGCGCATCGCTCAACGGCCTACGTTGCCGGGGGGATGGTGAAAAGAGGGTTTGTGGATCACACCAAGTACAGCACGAGTTCGATGTTGCGTACCATAGAGTTGATTTTGGGTATGCCGCCCATGAGTCAGTACGATGCGGGCGCCGAGCCCATGTGGCGATGTTTTTCAGATACGGTGAATGGTAAAGGATTCAATGTTGTAGCCGCTGAGGTTGACTTGAATGAAGTGAATTCTGCCACCAATCCCAAAGCAACCTCGTATTTGATGCGCATGAGCGAGAAATTGGATTTGTCGCGTGAAGATCGTGCCAACGAACAACTCATGAATGAAATATTGTGGAAGTATGTGAAAGGGGAGCGAGCCAAATTGCCCACGTTGAGGCAGGCCCCCTGGGTGAAGGCCATGGATATTGACTAATTCCCGACTGCAGAAGATGTCGATGAAAAGAAAATTATTCATGGGGTTTTTTGGGGGATGGCTTTTGGCGTGTCCCCCATTGGTCTTGTCGAATAGTAGCATTGATTCTTCAATTCTTGTGGCTCGGCCCGTTGTTGAGACCATGAAACAGGTTGTTGTTCTGGGCGATTCGCTTCGTGCGGAAAAACTCGCTGAGGTGAGGGTTGAGGCTACATTGTTGCGCGCAACGGCTTGGGAAAGGCAACCTTATCGTACCGATATAAAGAAAATTGGCGCTGCTGCCGGCAGTGAAACAAGAACTACCCCCGAGTTGCTGATGCATCAAACTGGGGTAATGGTACAAAAAACCAACCACGGTGGTGGCTCTCCCACGCTGCGCGGACTTCAGGGGAATCAAACGCTCATGCTGGTAGATGGGATTCGGTTGAACAATTCCATTTTTCGGTATGGACCCAATCAGTATTTAAATACGGTGGATGCATTTGGCTTGGATCAGATGGAGGTATTGTTCGGCAATGGCGCTGTACAATATGGTTCCGATGCGATGGGCGGTGTGATTTTGGCCAAATTCCACGAACCCGAAACCAAAAATCTCAATCGGTGGGTGCCCCATTTTTTTGTCAGGGGTATGTCTGGCCAACAAGAACGTTCTGCCCGCGGATCCATTGATTATGCGACGGCCAAATTTGGTTTGACTTTGGGCGGTACCTTACGGAATTTTGGGAACATTGTTGCGGGGGGTGATCAAGTGCAACTCACACCAACGGGGTATACTGAACGGAATTTTGATGGAAAATTTCAGGTGTACGGGAAGCGCGGAAAGTGGACGTTCGCTCACCAGAATCACAACCAGTTTGATGTGCCTATTTACCATAAAGTGTCGTTGGAAAATCATGCTTTTTACAACATGGATTTGCAGTTGCGGTCTATGACTTACTTGAAAAAAGAATGGGCGAATCTAATGGGTGCACTTGATAAGGTTGAGGTGGTGATTGGTCAGCAGGGCCAGGGAGAATGGCGGTCATTTCAAAAAAATGGATCGTCAATATCGCGGCGTGAAAAAGATTCAGTTGATACGCGTTTTGTGACGTTGAAGGTTTTTGGGAAACAAAAAAAGGGCTTTCAATACGTGATGGGGATTGACGCTTATGTGGACCGGGTTTTTTCTGAAAGGGCAGATTGGAATCTGGTGACATCTACTCAGAAAGATCTTCGGGCTTTGTACCCAAACGATGCCACCAATAATCAAACCTCGGCATTTTTATATGCCACGCAATCATGGAAAAGCGGACTTTTGAGGGCTGGACTGAGATACAGTGGTACACAGGTGCGCATTCCCACCGTTGAGTTGGGCGAGGTGGTAGATAACAATGAGGCAGTGGTTTTTGATGTTGCGGCGTCACGAAAATTAAGCGAATCTTTGTTTGTTTATAGTAATGTAGGTAGCAGTTTTCGGAGTCCGAATGTAGATGATTTGGGTACTCTGGGCATTGTGGATTTTCGGTTTGAGCTGCCTCAATACGGTCTAGAGCCAGAGTATAGTTTGAACAAAGAACTGGGATTCAAATGGAAATCGGACCGGGCAATGGCCACGGTGTGTGCTTATCACAACCAACTGTCTGGTTTAATCACCCGCGTGAATTCGCCCAAAGATAGTTTGCAGGGATATCCGGTGTATTCGAAACAAAATGTGGGGGAGGCAGAGATTTGGGGTGCCGAATGTGATTTTCAGTGGGCATTGAATAAAAAAATGCAAATCAAAGGAGGTGCGTTTTTTGCGGTGGGCGAAAATATTAGTGACAATGAGCCGATGCGCAGAATTCCCCCAGCCATGTTCAATGCAACTTGGATGTTTCAATACAATGTTAATTGGAAATTTGTGGCTACTGTCTATGGCGCTAAAGCCCAAAATCGGTTAGCAAAAGCCGATATTCAAGACAACAGAATTGGCGCAGCGGGTACGACGGGCTATGTTACAGGCGATCTGCGTTGTAGGTATCAGCGGCGAGGGGTGTATGTGGATTTTGCGTTAACGAACTTGGGCAATCAACGATATAAAACCCACGGATCTGGCGTTTTTATGCCCGGCAGAGCATTCCAATTGTTAGTGGGATTTTAGTGCATTACCATCGTGTAAATTTTTATTGTGTTCGACGCATTGTTTGTGTAAAGCCAACATGCGATGAATCTTTTGTTTTTGTTTTTTCTTTTTAATGTAACGGTTGTGTTTATGAATGATTAACTCTGACAATGATTTGATTCATAGAGCAATTTATTTACATTGAGTTGATGTTTTTGTGAATCATTTATTGAATTTAAAAAATTGATATTCAATTAGTTAAACGCAATAAGTGGAAAGCGAGATGTTGATTTATTTTGATGTAGACATTAAATAATTCTTGTTTATGATTCAGTAACCGATATGGAGGATTGCCATAATACTGTTCGCGTTGATTTGGACCTAAATATAGCCTATGAAAACGAAAAACATTTTATTAACCAATCGCATGTTTGTGACGGTTGCGGTGGCCATGGCTGCCAATGCTTCTCTCGCACAACAAGCGAACAACGATACCGACACAGCGCGTGTGGGAGAGGTCGTTGTTACCGCCTTGGGTATCAAAAAGGAAAAAAAGAAGTTGGGTTTTGCGATTGCTGAAGTGGATGGAGCATCATTGGTAAAAGCGCGTGAAACGAACGTTATCGACAACTTGGTGGGTAAGGTAGCAGGTTTAACGATCGGACAAAGTGCTGAGTTGTTGGGTAACCCACAAATCGTGCTTCGTGGTAGTGATTTGCGCCGCGGTCAATCTGTACTGTATGTTGTAGATGGTATTCCCATTAACTCAGATGCTTACAACTTGTCTCCTGATGATATCGACAAGGTATCGGTATTGATGGGTCCTGCGGCAGCTGCATTGTATGGTTACAGAGGTCAGAACGGTGCGATAGTAATTACAACCAAAAAAGGCAGCAAGGGCAAAGGTGTTTCCATCGACTTTAACTCGTCTACCATTATGGAAAATGGTTTCTTGACCATTCCTAAGGTGCAAGACGAATACGGTCCTGGTGACCACGGTAACTATTCATTTGTTGATGGTTTGGGTGGTGGCGATAACGATGGTGACTATGATGTATGGGGTCCAAAATTGAACGGACAATTGATTGCACAATACGACAGTCCTATCGATCCAGTTACAGGTAAGCGTATTCCTACACCCTTTGTGGCAAGAGGTAAAAACAACCTTCAGCGCTTTTTGCAAGCGGGTTTGTTGAATACCAACAACTTCAGTATTGCTTCTTCCACGGAAAAGATGGATGTGCGTTTTTCATTTAGCAATTTGAATCAACGTGGTATCGTACCAAATACAGGATTGAACAGCAATACATTCAATATTTCTAACACTGTGCGTTTCTCTGATAAATTCAGAATGAATGCGAACATTAACTACAACCGTCAGTCTACCGACAACATCAATGATGTTGTTTATGGTCCAAACTCATTGATTTACAGCGTGATCATTTGGCAAGGTGCTGATTGGGATGTAATGAGCGATGATATTCGTGGTATTTGGCAGCCAGGTAAAGAAGGTGTTCAGTCACTTCACTCTGAATATAAGCGCTATCAAAACCCTTGGTTTGTGGCTGAAAAGTGGTTAAGAGGTCACCACAAGAATGATTTGTATGGATATACCAGTTTTGATTGGGATGTTACCAAAAATATCAACTTGATGGTAAGAACCTCTGCAACCACGTATGACTTGTTGCGTACTGAAAAAATGCCATTCTCTGCTCACCCCTATGGCCGTGAGGAAGGCCGTGGTGATTACCGCGAAGACCGCAGAGCGATGTTCGAAATCAACAACGAATTCTTGTTGGATTACAAAAAGAAGTTGGGCGGTTTGGATGTTCATGCTACCATCGGAGGTAACCGCAGAGATTTCAACTACAACAGCAGCTGGGCAACTACAGATTATTTGAACGTACCTGAAGTATACAACTTCGCCAACAGCGCAAATCCTGTTCGTGTATTCAACTTTAATTCGAAAATGGCGGTAAATTCATTGTATGCTTTGGCAGATATTGGATCAAAGTTTTTGTATTTGAACTTGGGTGCCCGTATGGACCAATTGTCTACAATGCCTGCTGGAAACAACTCATTTGTTTACCCTTCTGCCTCGGTTTCTATTTTGCCGATGGATATGTTTGAAAATTTGAAAAGCAAAAACTTCAATTTCTGGAAGCTTCGCGCATCATTTGCTCAAGTGAAAGGTGGTTTGACAACCCCGTTGATTTCTCAAGCAGGAAGTACGTTGGGTTATGGTAGTAATTACTCATCACCCTACGAAGGACCGGCTTACGTGAATTCAGGAATTTACAACACGCCTTTGTTGTACAATGGCCGTCCTTCAGCAAACTATACCAACGTGTTACCAAATGCAAGTTTGGCCCCATTCCAACGTACTGATGTTGAGTTTGGTACGGAAGCCCGTTTGTTCAAAAATCGTTTGGGCGTTGAGGCTACTTACTATATCTACAACGACGGACCAGGTATCTTCTCAAGAACCATTTCGGAAGCAACGGGTTACACCAACCAAATCGTAAACGGTATTGAAACTCAGCGTAAAGGTTGGGAAGTGAGCTTCAAAGGTGATGTGATCAAGGCAAAAACCAAAGATGGTGTATCTTGGAATAGCATGTTGAACTTGTCTCGTTACAGAGAATTCTTGACAGCCGTCTATGGAGATGTGAACCAGATTTCTGCGAACTATTTCGTAACGGATAACTCTAGTAACCGGTTTTTAAAAGTGGGTGATCGTATCGACGCTTTGTATACCAATGATTTTGCAAGAACCCCTGACGGACAGTTGATCAATGACGCGGGTGGACGTCCTATTGTATTGCCAAAAGGACAATTCCAAGGGTATACTTTGCCTGATTTGGTGATTGGCTTCTACAACCAGGTAAAAGTGAAAAATTGGACAATCGGTGTACAATTCGATGGCCGTATTGGTGGTTTGATTGTGAACCAAATTCAACGTCAGACTTTCCGTGGAGGTAGACATATTGAAACAGTTCAAGGAAACATCGTTGATGCCAACGGTAACACGATGGCCTCTGCCCGTGAAGCGGATACAGAAGGCAAAAAGACGTGGTTGGGTGAAGGTGCACAGCTGGCTGGTGGAACCATTAAGTATGATCCTTTGACTGGTGAAATCACCAATTACGGTGAATTGACTTTCAAGAAAAATGAAACGCCAACCTACTTGCAGGATTATATCAGTCGCTATTACGGTCAGTTTGGACCAAACATCATGAAGAAGGATTACATGAAGTTGCGCGAAGTAACAATCACTTACAACTTGCCAGCATCCAAATTGGGTAAGACCTTCAAAGGTGCATCAGTATCCTTGGTAGGAAGAAACTTGTTGTATTTCGCCAAAGGTTTGGATGATTTGGATTTGGATCAATTCCCAGGAATGACAGGTTACTCTGCATTGCAGTCGCCAACCATGAGAAGATATGGTGTTAACATTAATTTGACTTTCTAATTTTAATAATTTCTAAAAAACAAAAACATGAAAAACATATTTTTCGCATCCATCGCCGCTTTAACCTTGTTGGTGATGAATGGTTGTTCAGTAGACGGCATCGATCAAGATCCAAACCGTCCTACGCAGGTTACCCCCGATTTGGTTTTCAACGGGATTTGCTTCAACATAAATCAAAGACCTTGGGGTGGTGACGCAAGGATTTGTCAGTACAATTTGTGTAACTACAACTACTACGGTAACAATGAATACAATTGGGGTGGTGGTGCATGGAGCTTCACTACACTGAAGAATGTAATCAAGATGGAAGAAGAGGCAAAGCGCGTTGGAAGCCCAGCCGTGAACCCTTATTCTGCCCTGGGTAAGTTCATGCGTGCTTATTTGTATTATCAAATGACCATGTTGACCGGTGATGTGCCAATGTCAGAGGCATTGAAGGCCGATAATTTTCTGCCAAAATACGATTCTCAAAAGGAGGTGTTTATGCAGATTTTGGCTTGGTTGGAAGAAGCCAATACAGACATGGCAACGTTGATCGCAAGTGGTAATAGTTCATTCGCGGGTGATATTTATTTCAATAATAATTTGGCTGCTTGGCAAAAAGCAAACAACACGTTTGCGTTGCGCGTGTTGATCGCTTTGAGCAAAAAGGAGTCAGACGGGGATTTGAACGTGAAAGGCAAGTTTGCCAACATTGTTACCAATCCCGGAAAATATCCAATTTTCACTTCAAATGCCGATAATATGCAGTTCGTATATAACAGCACTTTGAATAAATATCCTGTAAGTCCAGACAATTATGGTTTTGATGCTTTGCGTTACAACATGTCGTCGACCAATTTGTCTGCATTGACATACTTGAAGGATCCTCGCGTATTTGTTATAGCAGAGCCTGCAGGTGCCAAATTAAAGGCTGGTTCTGGATACACTGATTTTGCTTCATTTGTGGGTGCGGATGCCAATCAGGATTTGGCTGATATGTCCACGAAAATGCAGGTGTCTAACGGTGGTAATTTCTTGAATGGGGAATATTCATTGTACAATCGTTACCGTTACTACAGAACTTTCACCGCCGAGCCTGGTATTCAAATTGGCTATTCAGAAATGTGTTTCAACATTGCCGAAGCAGCTCATCGCGGTTGGGTTTCTGAAAATGCGTCTACTTGGTACGAAAAAGGGATTAAAGCGAGCTTTGATTTCTTCGGTGTGAAGAATGGTGCGATGGATGTGTATGCATTCAAAAATGGCGGTACCCCCACAAATGCGGCCGATTATATCAAGAATACCTACAACTTTGATGAGGCGGCTTACTTTAGTCAGGCCACGGTGAAATATGCAGGTGCCAACGAAAATGGTCTGAGACAAATCATCACACAAAAGTATTTGTCATTCTTCCAGAATAGTGGCTTGGAAGGGTACTACAATTTCCGTAGAACAAACTATCCAACCTTCTCAGCCAATGGTCCGGGCACTGGAAACAGTGGTCTTATCCCAAAGAGATATCAATATCCTACGGGTGAGAGAACAAACAATGCGGCAAACTGGCAAGCGGCTTTGGATCGTCAATTCGGTGGAAAAGACGAAATCAATGCAGACATGTGGATTTTGAAATAATCATAGCGGAGTATTAGGTTAATAGTTAGTAAAAGGGGAGTGGTTAATTCTACTCCCCTTTTTTTAAATGAAAAAAATGGAAATCATCGAGAAAATTAAAGCGTTGTTTTTGGAACATGGCCAGCAGCACTATGGTGAAGACGTAACCCAGCAGGAGCATGCAGTTCAATGTTATTTGTTGGCTGAGGAGGCGCATGCGGAATTGGAATTGCGCGTAGCGGCTTTTTTGCACGACATCGGACACCTAGTGTACCAACAGGAGGATGGACTTTCTAAAGACATGAAACATGAGGAGATTGGCTCAGGTTTACTATTGGAATGGGGCTTCGGCGAAAAAGTGGCAAGCATGGTATCCACCCATGTTTGGGCGAAGCGATATTTGGTCAGCTGTGAACCCTACTACATCAACCGCCTTTCTGCAGCGAGCCTAAAGAGCTTTCAATTGCAGGGAGGATTGATGTCAGACGAAGAAGTTGCTGAAGCCAGAAAGCACCCTTATTTTCAACAGGCGCTCAATTTGCGCAGGTGGGATGATACGGGTAAACGCATTGATTTGGATACGGAAATCCCTCCGCGGGTTTGGGAAGATTTACAGCAATGTTTGGAACTTAGCCGATTAGTTTAGTGATGGTCTCTTCGGCCATGCCGAAACCCAAAGTCATTCCTGCGCCGCCCGGTCCGTTGGCGATATATACCCCCGATTCAACTTCCTCAAACCACTCACTCTGTCCGTTTTGTAATTTCAAATATTGGCCAGTCCATCGCTGAGAAATCTGCAAATTGGGTATTTCCATGACATCATTCATGTAATCCAAAATCAATTGGTCTACATCGTCTTGTTGGAATGGGTCATGATGCATGCCATAATCATGACTGTCGCCAATGGTTAGTTGGTTGTTGTAATTTTGACTAATCAAAAGGTGTATACCATGGTACACCTGTTTTGGATAATTGTCTGTAGCCCATTTTTTGTAAATAGCCGAAGAGGGTAGTCTGTCGTAACTGCCATAATGCAAAAAACTCAATCCAGCGCAAATTGCCGGAATCGTGTGCGATAACCGATGGCTTCTTAACATGTTCAGTTGGCTGATTGTAATGGGGGCCGACTCGTAGACCTCTGGGTATAATAAGTTGGTTTCATAACCACTGCACAATACGATTAGGTCTGCTTCGAAACGGTGTTTTTTGGCCGTGCAAATGAATCCGTTCGCAATCTCAACCACCGGCGTGTTAAAATGAAATTTCACACCGTGTTGGGCTTCTAGGTACGCTGGAATAAGTCGGATGGCTTCCCGTGCTTCAACAATAACCTCCGTTCCACTA
>DBCP01000022.1:0-11835 GCA_002293105.1 Bacteroidetes bacterium UBA955
AAGTTCCCAAGCCCTATCGCTGTAATTTTCCTTTTCCATAACTGCAAGTTCTGTACGAGAATATTTAGTAGTCGGATGGTTGTCGGATATATCCGATTATATCCGATTAAATATCAAACGCAGAGGGGCGGCCTAACGGCCGCCCCTCTGCGTTTGAATCGTTTCGGTGCGACAATCAATCACACCCTTGCAGTAAATTATTTACTATCCCACCAAACCTTCTTGTCGGCCAAGTCGTTTACACCAATCGCTCCAGGGAACTTTGAGTTGTACAAACGCTCATCCAAAGAATAAGGATATCTACGGGCAATTCCTGAAATCAACGCCAATGGTGACGGGCTCAATGACGGCACACCCGTTCTGCGCCAATCGTTGTAAGGTTCAATCATGGAGAAGCCGGACACATATTTGTGCGTCAAAATCTTTTCCAAAGTGATGCTACCAGCCGTTTCGCTCGCCTGTGCAGTCACATATGCTGCAGGAGCAGGACTGCCAGTTACCAAATTAACATGCGCCTTGATAGCGTCGTTGTGAGCAGTAGCAGCTGCACCCTTGTTGCCTGCAGCAAACTGCGCTTCTGCTTCGATAAACAACAACTCAACGTATGTTGCGATTGGCGTTACACTCGTCTGAGACGCAAAGTAAGAACCGAAATCAGAGAGGTTTTTCACTGCCTGACTGCCCAATGCAGCACCTTTGTACTGACCACTGTCGTTGGTTGTGAAATAATAACCGATGCGTGGGTCGTTGATGCTATTCATAACATCTACCAACTTAGCACCAGCCAACATGTAACCAGAACGTTCTACTTGTGTGAAAGCATACCACTGGTTATATTCGTTTGCATTGGTACCGAAAATACAATTGGCATCAGCAGCTGAACTTGTGAAACCAGCAGCTTTCGCTTTGGCTACATAATCCAACGCCTTTGTGTGCCAGTTTGCATCACGGTTGCTGATACGCATCGCATAACGCGCCTTGATGGCATAAGCCAACGCCTTCCACTTTCCAGCGTCACCACCGTAAATGAAATCATCAGAACCTGGAGCCAATGCATTGTCGGGCTTATCCAACAACACAACAGCCTCATCCAACATGGTCTGAATCGCAGCGATGATGCTCTCTTGTGAATCGTATTTGGCGCTGTAATTTCCAGCCTCACCATCCAACGCTTCTGTCCATGGAATATCGCCCCACATATCGGTAGCAACACCCAACATCAACGCGCTCATTACCTTCGCCATACCTTGGTATGCTGGATTACCGTCACCCGCCGCTTTTTCCAACAAGCGCATGTTCTTCAATCCACCCTGGTAAATCACTCCCCACTCGTTCTCAATATCGCCCTCATCAATGATGTAAGCGCCTTGATCCAAAGACTGGTTAGAAACACCCTCGCTGTGTTGTGCCCACATACTGGTATTCCTTGACAATGAACCACCATAGGTTGCAAACACTGCCAACTGGCATGCGCTATTCAACAAAGCCGGGTTGGCTTCGCCAGGGGCGTTTGGAGACACTTCGTGTCCAGAAACCCACTTCTTACAAGAAGTGAACAAAACCGCGGTTCCTAATATAATTGCAAATAATTTTTTCATCTTTTTATCCTTTCTTAAGAATTAGATACCCAATTTGATGTTAAACATAAACGACTTCAAACCGGGGTTGTTAAAGTAATCAAAGCCACCAATGTTTGAGCTCGCACCAGTCAAGCTGGTCTCAGGATCAACACCGGGATACTTGGTGCTTAACCACAAGTTACGACCAACAACACCCAAATCAACATAGCTCAAATTTTTGTTGCCTTTCAAGTTGATTCTGTAGCTAACGCCCAATTCGCGCAAACGTACCCATGATCCGTCATAAACAGCCATTTCCGCTGAGCTTCCAGGACCATCACCCAAATAGGAGCGGTAGTAGTTGAACGCGTTAATCGGTCTTGCGTTATCTGCAAATGTCAACTCACTTTCGTTGGTGATCAAACCCGTCTTAGAATCATACTTAGGCGTACCTGCAATAATGCGCTTGCCTTCAATAATCTTGGTTTCGTCGCGGTTTTCAGATTCTGCAACGATTCCGTACTGTGACATACGAGCGTATGTTCCACACCAGATATCGCCACCCTTACGTACATCAATCAACGCAGTAATGTTCAAACCTTTTACGTTCAACGTGTTGCGCAAAGAACCAATCCAATCTGGGTATGGGTTACCAATGTTACCACGGGTGTTGTTCAACACAGGCAAACCGTTCGCACCAATGATCATCGAACCATCAGAGTGACGCAAAATGCGAGATCCGTACATAGAACCATATGACTGGCCTACAATCGCGTAAGAACCAATGCTTGCAAAAGCCGATTCAATGTTGATTTCATCTACACCAGGAGCCAAAGACAACACTTCGTTTTTGTTCATACCGAAGTTTGCTGCAATTTCCCAAGTCAAGTTTTTGTTCTTGATGGCAGTAACACCTAACATCAATTCAACCCCCTTGTTGGTCATTGAACCAGAGTTCTGACGAACGCTACCATAGCCTGAAGAAGCGGCCAAAGGCATGCTCACCAACAAGTCGGTTGATTTTTGTTCGTACAGTGTCAAATCAATGGTCAAACGACTGTCAAACATGCGAACATCAAAACCAAGCTCTGTGCTAGTTCTGCGCTCAGGCATCAAACCTTGGTTACCCAAGCCGTTGCCTTGTCCGAATCCGTTTTGACCCAAGTAAGGAAAGCCCAATCCTCCGGTGAAACCATCGGTGAACAAAGGCTGACCATAATAAGTACGAGTAGCATAGGCAGGAGGGTTGATACCTGCTTGTGCATAAGCAACACGCATTTTACCAAATGAAATCAATCCGCCCTTATCCATCAATTCAGAGAATACCAATGAACCACTTACAGAAGGATAGAAGAAGCTACTTTTCTTGTTACCGAAAGTAGATGCCCATTCGTTACGACCACTCGCGTTCAAATACAAGAAGTTCTTGAAAGCAAATTCTGCACCTCCAAAAATCGCTGCGTTCTTGGTGGTACCATACCCTTGAGATGCATATAAGTTAGAAGCATTGCTCAAGTTATAGAAGTTTGGAACTGCCAAGTCACGACCGCGCAAATATTGATCGCTAGAAGTACGCGTATTCAAGTTATTACCCAAAGTCACATTCACAGAGAGGTCTTCGTTAATGTTGCGATTTGCATTTAACACCAAGTCGCTGTATACCTCTTTGTAGCGCAATACGTTCTGAGAAACTTCACCACCGGGTGAGTTGTCAGGCTGCCAAGAACCAACCGCAAAAATTTGCTGACGGCTATCTGTGTATTGGTCAGTACCCACACGATAATTTACACTCAACCAGTCCAAAGGCTTGTATTGTGCATTCACGTTACCAATGATGCGGTTTACATCATCCGTAAAGGGGTTGCGGTATACGGTCCAATATGGGTTGTCGTAAATTGGGAAATATTGGTGTTGTGTTCCGTCGGCATTGGTGTAACCATCTGCACCTGCACCACCTGCCAAATCAAAGTCAGCAGGAGCACGCATCAAGCCCAACATAACGCCCGACAAGTTAGAGCCGTTTTGAGCGCGTGTACCCCCTGAATTGATCAAGTTTACACTGCTTCCAACGCTCAATTTATCTGTAACACGACTATCCGTATTCACACGAATAGTGGTACGCTCAAACGAAGTATTTGGAACGATACCATCCTGTTGAGTGTTACCCACAGAGAACCGCGCACTGGTGTTTTCTCCATTCACGGTGATTCCCAAGTTGTTGGTCATTGACATGGCCGTTTTGAAGAAATTACCCGCATTGTCAAACGACTTGCCATCAGCAATTTTAGGGCCCCATGAGTTAGGGGTGGTTGCAGAAGATCCCACATCTACCAAGGTCCAACCTGGAGGGATGGTTCCTGTAAAATTCTTCTTTACACCGGCAGAATCGATTTTCTGTCCACCACCACCAAGTCCTTGTCCGTAGGCAAATTGCTTTTCTGGCAACTTGTTCACTTTTGACCAATCCATGGTACTAGAAAACTCGGCACTGAAACGCTTTCCACCTTTTTGACCACGCTTGGTAGTAATGATGATGGCACCGTTCGCACCGCGCACACCATACAAAGAAGCGGCGGCTGGGCCTTTCAATACGGTGATGTTCTCAATGTCGTCGGGGTTAATGTCCACCGCACGGTTAGAGTTGTTTACACCCTGTAAATTTGAGTTGAAAGGATAATCACCAGCGGTACTTTGATCAGTACTGTTGTCGATAGGTACCCCATCAACCACAAACAAAGGTTGGTTGTTTCCTGTAAACGTAGCAGCACCACGCAACAAGATTCTTGAGCTTGCACCAGGCGTGCCCGATGAACTCGTCACCAGCGCTCCTGCTACTTTAGAACTCAATGCTTGAACAACGTTCTGCTCACCTGATCCTACAAGTTCTTTTCCTTTTACAGATTGAACCGCGTAACCCAAGGAGCGTTGTTGTTTTTTGATACCCAAGGCGGTTACCACCACCTCTTCCACCCTTCCGGTGTCTGTGGCAGACCCCGCTGTTTGCGCATTCACAGACGCAAGAGAGGATGTCAGGACCACGGCCGCCGTTAAAGGCTTGAGTAATTCTTTAAATTTCATAGGCTATTTATAATGGTTTAACAAACAATTGTAGTTAACATTATGTAAATAATCAATAAAATCCGATGAAATATTTTGTAAAATCTGAATTTTTTATGCACATCTAAAACTTTGTGAACGATTGTGTTGGGTGCATAAACGACCCTCGATTTTGTTTTTACGACGTGTTGGCGCAAAAAAAAGGCGCCAAATGGCGCCTTTTTACTATCTCAACAAATTGCTTTTATTTTAAAATGTCCCGAGATATAACCACCCTCTGAACCTCACTCGTTCCCTCGTAAATTTGGGTGATTTTTGCATCGCGCATCATTCGCTCGACATGGTATTCCTTCACATAACCATAACCACCATGAATTTGTACCGCTTCAACCGCTGTTTTCATAGCCACTTCTGAAGCAAACAACTTAGCCATAGAACTTGCACGATCATAATTCATGTGCTCGTCCTTCATCCAAGCCGCCTTTAAACACAACAAACGCGCGGCTTCAATTTCTGTAGCCATGTCAGCCAACTTAAATGCAATTGCCTGGTGATTCATGATTTCTGTGCCAAACGCTTTGCGCTCTTTTGAATATTTCAACGACAGCTCATACGCACCACTGGCGATGCCTAGCGCTTGAGCGGCAATACCTATTCGACCTCCACTCAACACCTTCATTGCAAACTTAAACCCAAACCCGTCTTCCCCGATGCGATTTGCCTTAGGCACCTTCACATCTTGAAACATAATACTGTGTGTGTCGCTACCCCGAATTCCCAACTTGTCTTCCTTCTTGCCTACAGTAACACCATCCCACGCTTTTTCTACGATAAACGCGTTGATGCCCTTGTGTTTTTTATCTACATCGGTTTGAGCAATTACCAAGTAATAACTCGCTGAATTTCCATTGGTTATCCAGTTTTTGGTGCCATTCATCAAGTAATAATCACCCATATCAACCGCCGTTGTGCGCTGGCTCGTTGCGTCGCTACCCGCCTCTGGTTCACTTAACAAAAACGCACCGATTTTCTGTCCGCTTGCCAACTCAACCAAATATTTCATTTTTTGCTCCTCAGTGCCGTACGCTTCCAAGCCCCAGCAAACCAAAGAGTTGTTTACGCTCATACAAACACTGGCAGATGCATCAATCTTCGAAATCTCTTCCATCGCCAATACATAAGAAATGGTATCCATTCCACCGCCACCATACTTTGGGTCAACCATCATGCCCATAAACCCCAACTCACCCATCTTCTTGATTTGCTCGTAAGGGAACTTCTGTTCGTTATCACGCTCGATTACGCCGGGCAACAACTCGGTTTGTGCAAAATCGCGTGCCGCTTGCTGCACCGCCAAATGCTCTTCTGTCAATTCAAAATTCATCATGTTATCTTGATATAATTCAATGCAAAATTACTCTTTTTACTGATTATCTCTCCACTCGTATACCCACTGGGCTTGGATCATTTCCAAATGTCCCTCGTTGCTATCCTCGCGCTTGCCTTCAAAATTGGGTATCTCTAACACCCATTCCAATAGCTCTGTAAAGCGAATGCGATAAATTTTGGCCTCTGAAAAATCGTCGCCAAATCGCTCATACAATTTCATCGCGATGTCTTCGTAATCAGACCACTTTATTGGGGGTTCGTACATTTCCATTTTCTTCGTTTTAATGTCCGATAATGCCGCTCTGATCAGGAATTCTCACAACCAAATCGCCCTCTTCGGCCAATTTACATTGACAAGCCAACCGACTATTATACTTGGGGTTTCTGGCCCGGTCTACATACTCCTCCTCGCGATCACTCATGTCTGGTAGCAACTCCTCGCCCTGCTCAACATAAACATGACACGTGGAACAACCGCAAACACCACCACAATTGTGGTTTAAGTGAATCTCGTTATCCAAAGCCACCTCCAAAATCGACTCACCCTCAAAAATTTCAACCGTAACGTCGCCACGGTTCTTTTCTTCAAACTGAAAGGTAATCTTTGCCATATGCGCTGCAAAATTAACACTTCCCATTGGGTTTGGTACACGAATTTGTGGAAATAATCTGAGGATTTTTGTATCTTTGTAGCTCCGTTCTATGATATCACGAAGACTTGTACGCATTAAAGCCCTTCAGTCGCTGTACTCTTTTCAACAAGGAGAATCAACTATCGACTATACTTGGCCAAACCTAAATCCGCGCCAAAAAGCTTACTTCGACGATACCTTATCAAACCTCCTGGAATCCATTCAACAAAGTCACGATTTCTATCTTTTCTTATTGGATTTTCCCTACCAATTGTCTCAATATCTGCTTGAAGAACAAGCGTTAGAAAAAAGCAAATTCTACCCAGATCAAGCCAAAATTCGAAGATTTGGCCTGCTTGATCGGATGCCTTTGGTGAAGTACCTGCATCGCGCGGTAACCGATAACCAGCGCAAAGGATTTGCATTTGATTGGAGCCAACTCGCAACACAATTCGATTCTTTCTACCAATGGATGTTGGAATGGGAGTTTGTGAAAGACATTGATTTTTTCGAACAGCCCACCTTCGAACAACAACAATCGTTTTTGGAAGAATTCTACGCCAACCTTTTCGAAACCAAAGAATCATTCTTCGATACGCTGAACGATTACTATCCCGGTTGGAGTGATGATGAACTTTATACCACCCGAGAAATTGAAAAAACACTCCAAGCAGCCCAATCAAATGGTGTTATTCCGGTAGCAAGTTCGCCCACCGTAGGGTCCGAGGAAATCGAAATGGCAAAACAATTGTTCATTACAACCGCCAAAAACAGCCTTGCCTACGAGTCTCAGGTTTCTGAAATCTCAGACAATTGGGACCCCTCTCGCATCGCGGTAATGGATTTGTTGATCATCAAACTTACACTCACAGAGTTTTTACATTGCCCCACAATCCCCGTAAAAGTGACCATCAACGAATACCTTGAAATCACAAAAAACTACAGCACCCCCAATAGTTCTCGCTTTGTTAATGGCGTGTTGGATAAGTTGCGCATAGTAATGGAAGAACAAGGGCTGATTACAAAAAGCGGGCGTGGCCTTCGCGACAAATAGCGTAAAAACAACGCGTGATTTATCGGTTCATCAAACCATGGTGAACTTCCATCACTTGTTTTATCAGTGATGATTCTCCGTTGTTCTGAATGATATAATCACAACGGTCCATCCATTCTTCTTGTGGCCACTGTGCCTTCACCCGTCGCTCAAACTCCTGTTCATTCATGTTATCCCTGGCCAAGACGCGTTGTTTTCGGACAGCCATCGGTGCCACAACCCCTATCACCAAATCCACTGTTGCGTTAGCACCCGACTCAAACAAAATCGCTGCCTCTTTAATTATGTATGGGTAATTTTCCGCCTCTTTCTCCTTACACCAATTGGCAAAGTCTTCAAAAACGATGGGGTGTACCAAAGCATTTAGGGACGATCGCAAGTCGTCATTAGCAAATACGCGTTGTCGAACCCAAGCTGTGTCAAATTCGCCTTTTGAATTATAGGCGTCAGCACCCAGTAAAGATACCAACGCCTTTTTTAAGCCAGCGTGTTGGCTATACAATCTTTTTACGGCTAAATCGGCTTCGTAAATGGGCACACCCATCCACTGAAAAATGGAACAAACGGTGCTTTTACCGCTGCCAATGTTACCGGTAACCCCAACAGACAGCATGACCCAATGCCTTAGGCCGCAGCAGGAGGATAGGCCGCTTGTGTCAATTCCATGCTCACAGCAGACTTCTCAATTTTCGCCTTTCCCTCTTCCATTTCAATCACAAAATGTCCATCAGCAATTGAAGTGATTTTGCCGTGTATACCACCGGTTGTTACGATTTTGTCGCCCTTCACCAATGATTCCATGTATGTTTTGGCTTTCTTCTGCTTGCGCATTTGAGGCCAAATCATAAACACGAAAAACACACCCATGATGAGCAACATCATCACCATTTGAGATCCGCCACCGGCGCCTGGTTGTCCTTGTAATAATATCATATTCTTAGTTTAATGTCCTTGTTCATCGCCACCCATCATTTCTTCCTCAGACACACTGCCTTCTGGAGCAATTACATTGGCTTTGAATTTTAATACCACCTCTGTGGTTTTACTGTTTTCAAACGTTACAGTGATGCTCTTCTCGTTCAAAATCCCTCCCGGTCCCCCGCGGTTTGAGCTATTAAAGGTGGCCGTAACCTTACCACTTTCTCCCGGCGCAACTACCTCGTGTGTATATTCAGGCGTTGTACAACCGCACTGAGCTACCACGTTGGCAATACTCAATGGGGCCTCTCCCGTGTTTTTGAATGAATACGTGTGTTGAACACTTTCACCGTCTTTCACATCACCAAACATAAATACCGTATCCTTAAAAACGACATCACCCATAGGGCCTTTGTTTTTGTTTTTTGGATCTACCGCAGTAGCCGTGTTTTCCTCGATATCTTCTGTTTCAAATGAACCAGATCCGCAGGCCGACATCATAGCAACCAAGGGTAAAATTAACATCCAATGTTTTCGCATATGTCAAAAATATTTATTCTGCCCTAAAATTGGGTTTTCTTTTGTTTAAAAATGCATCCGTTCCCTCCTGGAAATCTGCGGTTTCAAAGGCTTCTCCAAACTCGTAGATTTCACGTTGCATGCCGTTTACGTTCGGGCGGAAATAATCATTCACGCATTTAATTACCTTGTTTACGGCACTCGGACTCTTGCTACAAATTTTCTTCAGCAAAGCCTTGGCCTCGTTCAACAAATCAGCAGACTCCACCACTTTGTTTGTCAAGCCCAACGACAACGCAGTTTGTGCGTCAATGGCATCGCCGGTCAACAACAACTCCATCGCCTTGCCTTTGCCAATCAATTGAACCAACCGTTGCGTGCCGCCGTAGCCCGGAGGAACACCCAAATTTACCTCTGGTTGACCAAACTTGGCATTGCTGCTAGCTACTCTCAAGTGACAAGCCATTGCCAACTCGCAACCACCGCCCAACGCAAATCCATTCACTGCAGCAATCACAATTTTATTTCCGTTCTCAATTGAGTTCATCACATCATGTCCATCCGCACTCATGCGTGTAGCTTGCTCGGTGTTAAAGTGTGCAAATTCCGAGATGTCCGCGCCGGCCGCAAAAGCCTTCTCGCCAACACCCGTCAAAATCATCCCATGAACATCATCATTCGTTTGCGCCTCGTCAACCGCCTCTTTAATTTCTTTCAACGTCTCAATAGTCAATGCATTGAGTTTGCTTTCTCGATTGATAGAAATCACCAAGATGTTGTCTTCCAACGATGTTAAAATATTGTTGTATGCCATTTTCTACAATTATGCGCGATGCGTCGCTACCCAATTTTCAATATACGATGCGATGTCGCCCGTGTTTGTGCCCGGGGGAAACAACTGAGCCACACCCAGTGTGTTCAACGCGTCCACATCGCCATCTGGAATAATACCCCCACCCGTCAACAACACATCGTCCATACCCTTCTCTTTCATCAAAGTCAGAATCCGAGGAAACACTGTATTGTGTGCTCCAGACAATATGCTCACGCCAATCGCGTCAACATCTTCCTGCAAAGCTGTTTGAACCACCATTTCTGGTGTTTGTCTCAAGCCAGTATAAATCACTTCCATTCCGGCATCTCTCAAGGCCGTTGCGATTACCTTCGCTCCCCGGTCATGACCATCCAAACCCACCTTAGCGATGAGAACTCGGATTGGCCTATTCAGTTTATTACCCATGGTTTCTGAAGCAAAAATACTAATTCATCTTGGTATAGCCACCAATACCCCTTTTTCATAAATTACAGCCCTATCAGAGGTGTTCATCCGCAAACAAGCATCTAGGTCAGACTCCGCGTGCATAGATTGAAAGCGCTGCACATGGCTGGCCTCAGACAAAAATCCGTGCAAATCACCCTGTGCCTGCTCCCATAAAACCATTGCTGCCCTTGTTGCGTCGTCCGCAATAGCAAAATCCTTTAACAACAAAGACTTTGCAACAGCCCCAGCAAACAACGTATCTTCCAAGTTCACATGTCCCTTCCATCCCGCACAAAACAAAAAAACATCCTCGCCTTTGACAGATATTGCCTCAACCAATGCGTCTATGTTTAAAAAACCACCCACCCAAATGTGTGAAGCGGCCAAACTCAAAGAAAGTGCTTGTGTGCCGTTGGTTGTGGTTATCACCAAAGACTTTCCAGCAACACGTTCTGGGGTGAACTCCTGTGGTGAATTGCCAAAGTCAAACCCTTCCAATTTGAATCCATTCCTCTCCCCAGCTATCAATAAACTCGGGTTGTCGCGTTTTAACTTCATCGCCTCCTCAACCCCCTCCACCGGCTTCACCGCAATCGCCCCGTTGTCTAACATCACCACCATGCTCGTTGTTGCACGAAGGATATCTATAATCACCACTTGTTTGCCAACCACCTCGTCGGCGAACAAAGGAAACAGTTGAGGGCTTAAAATGGTCTGTATTTTCATGGTTTATGTGTTGGTGTAGTTCATGGCAAACCCAGCGCCCAGTGTACAATATTGCAATGTGCCTTCAACCGCCCTATCTATTGCGATATCTATGCTCGATCGTTCTTCTGTGGTAAACTTACCCAAGACGAAATCAACCTGTCGGCCCTGAGAAAACTCGCTTCCAATGCCAAAGCGCAACCTTGCGTAATTGGTTGTACTCAAACTCGCTTGAATGCTTTTCAGACCGTTGTGACCACCATCGCTCCCTTTCGATTTCAACCGCAATTTTGCCACGGGCAAGGCCAAGTCATCTGTAATTATGACAACATTTTCAAGTTTGATCTTCTCGGCTTGCATCCAAAAAGACACGGCCTTCCCACTCAAATTCATGTATGTGTTGGGTTTCAACAACAACAATTTCCTGCCTTTGTGAGAAACTTCACAAAGACTTCCGTGTTTCACTGATTTCCATTCGCCACCAAACTTCTTTCCAAGCGATTCAACCACCTCGAAACCAATGTTGTGGCGGGTTCCCACATAGTCGTCTCCAATATTTCCCAAACCAACTATTAAATATTTCATCGCTATATATCCCCAGTTCTAACGCGTTTCTGCGATTCGATCGCCGCTCATTTTGCCAGCACGCCAAGCCGGAAACACCGCGCTCAAAATGCCTAAAAATGTGTTTAACAACAAAATTAAAAACAAATCGCCCACCCTCAACTCAACCGGATAGGG
>DBCP01000022.1:12012-17112 GCA_002293105.1 Bacteroidetes bacterium UBA955
TTGCGCTTGTCTATCACCAACAGCGTTAGTGCACCCACCAGATTGAATGAAATCAACAACAACACGAAAGAAAGGATTGCGAAAGAAATCCACTTCTCTGTATTAAACATCTTGTACATCAACGGGTGCTGCTCGTGTTGGTTTTTTACGACAAATGTGCCCGCCCCAGCTTCATTCATGATTGTTTTTACTTGCTCTTTTATCGACTCAACCGCGCTAGGTTGTGTTCTCACCGACGCATCAAGACGAATTTCCACTTGGGTCATTTCCGAAGAACCCGCACCAAAAATCCGCTGCGCCTGAGAAAGCCCGATAATCACCGTTTGCGTATTTTGGTCTTCTGCCAAGGAAACAATGGCCGATGGTATAAACTCTTCCATTCCAAACGCGTCCAAATCGTGAACTCCCGCATCTTTGTTGATGACCATCAGCGTAATGGGTTGCTCTATTTTTCCGACGCCCAATTTGTAAACCAACCCTTCACTCAACACAGCCATGTCTGAAATCAAGTTGGGATTGGCCATTGTTCTTTCATCCACAAACCTCGGTTCACCCGCGCTCGCCAATGAATCCAATAAAATGCGTTTTTTAAATTGCTCATCTACACCCCAAACCAAACAAACCGTTTGTTGATCGCCATATTTCAATACGGCCTTACCCACAAAAACCCGAGAAACAACAGCAACACCCTTGAGTTTTTGCAACCGCACTAAAGGGTTTGTTTTGTTTGCTGATTTACCTTGGTTTGGCAGGCTGACCACCACCCCCTTTTGGGGTAGCACCAACAAATCTGGGTCTGTTTTCTTGTAGGCCGAAAAAATACTGGTCTCAAAGCCATTCAGCGCAGACATCAATACCACCAAAGCCATTGCGCCCACAGAGTATCCCAAAAGTGATATCCCAGTGATGATGTTTACAACTGTTGGGTTTGCTTTGGAAAAGAAATACCGTTTCGATATGTTGATTGAGAGTTTTATGGTCTTGGTTTCTGTGTTTTCACAAAAGTATGCGCCCTCAATGGCAATACACCCCCAACAGGGATGCTACTCTTCGCCTTTTGGCGTGTTGAGCGTCTTTAAAAGATCTTCCATTTTGGCCACATATTCCAACGTGTCGTCTTCGTAAAAGTGCACTTCTGGCATCTTTTTAACACTGTTTCGCAAGCGTTGGGCAAGTGCGTGTCGGATTTCTTTGTTAAACCCGTCCAACTGCTCCATGATGGCTGCGCGATGTGGGTTGTTATACAACGACAAATAGACTTTTACATGGCCCAAATCTGGACTCACATTCACATTGCTAATGGTAACAAATGCACCACCCAACCAATCGTTCTTTTTAATGTTGAACAACTCGCTGAGATCGCGCTGAACCTGCTTGCTAAACTTGTCTTGTCTGAGTCCCATAGTACAAAGATACAATCCGAATCACGACATCAACGCACGAATCGCCAAGTCATAACCTTGCAAACCCATCCCGCAGATCAAGCCTTTGGCAGACGCAACCATCAAATCCGTTTTTCTTTCCGCTTCCCGGGCAAAAACATTGGATATGTGCACCAACACAACTGGTGTTTTAATGGCCTTTAATGTATCGGCAATGGCGATACTCGTGTGGGTGTAGGCGGCCGCATTAAGAACAATTCCATCACATCGACCGCTATTTTCAAGCGCCTGCAATTCGTTGATGATTTCACCCTCAACATTGCTCTGAAAATGGGTCAACACCAAACCGCTCCAACGGGCACCCAGGCCCTCAAAATAGTCCTCGAACGACTGCTCTCCATAGATCTCTGGTTCCCGAGTACCCAATAAATTGAGGTTGGGTCCGTTGACAATCGCAATGTGCTTCATGCAACAAAGGTACATTGAGGAAAGATTTTTCGCAGACTTCGCAACGAATTCAGGTATTTTGCACTGAAAAATGAACAAGCCCACCGTTTTTATCACTGGCGCAACCGGCTTTTTAGGCTCTCACCTGGCGTGTTTAATGCTCAAGCAAGGCTATCGCGTTGTCGCGATGCGCAGAAACCCAAAATCTGAAGGTTTGTTTGCCCAAATACATCAATTTCATCAATTACCCCAAGCCTATCAGCCCCAATGGGTTGCCGGAAATATTCTTGACATTGACGATTTGTGCGATGCGATGGTGGGTGTTGATGTTGTTTTTCATTGCGCAGCCAAAGTGTCTTTCGAGCGAAAGGACAAGGACGCCCTCATGTTCAACAATGTCATCGGAACCCGCAATGTGGTGAATGCTTGCCTAAAAAACAACATCGGCCAATTGGTTTATGCTAGTTCTGTTGCGGCCATCGGAAGGACAGAAAACGAAGCGCCCATCACAGAAAACACAGATTGGGTTGACAGCAAATACAATAGCCAATACGCTGTCAGCAAAAACCTGGCTGAGCAAGAAGTCTGGAGGGGCAAAGAAGAAGGTTTACAGGTAGCCATTGTTAATCCGGGAATCATCTTGGGCTATGGCGATGGAAAATCAGGGTCCAACCAGTTGTATCATATGATATTGAAAGGACTACCCTTTTGTCCTGTTGGAGGAAATGGATTTGTAGGCGTAGAAGATGTTGCCAAACTGATGCTTCACTTATTTGAGAACAACCTTTGGAACGAGCGCTACCTTTGCATCGCAGAAAATTTAAAATATCAGCACGTGTTTAACCAACTGGCAGACGCTATGGGTGTTAAACAACCCAAGTATACCATCGATGGTGTTTTATACCACGTGTTGGTGCTTTTCTCTACCGCGCTTGAAAAGTTTGGCATCAAACCCCCAATACCGAGCGATAGTATCAAATCGTCCCACCAAAACAGCGTTTACCACAGTATACACAAAGAGGCATTAAAAGACTTTCAGTTCACGCCTGTGCGTGCCGTGAATTATTATGCACTTTTGGCTTTGGGATTGTTGAACAAAGACGCCATCAACCAAAACAATTAATGTACCTTTGCGTCAACATGAAGTTTGGTGTTGTTATTTTCCCAGGTTCTAACTGCGATCAGGACTTAATCAAGGTCTTAGAAACCTACACAAGCGAGCCCGTTTTAAAGCTTTGGCACAAAGACACAGACCTGCAAGGTTGTACCCACATTTTTGTTCCCGGTGGGTTTTCTTATGGCGATTATTTACGCTCTGGCGCTATCGCAAAATTGTCTCCAATCATGACGGCCGTTGCCGAACACGCAAGCAATGGTGGGTTTGTGTTGGGTATTTGCAACGGATTCCAAATTTTGTGTGAAAGCGGATTGCTTCCCGGTGCGCTTTTGCGCAATACCAACATGAAGTTTAATTGCAAAAACATTCACTTAAAAGCCGGAAACACAGCGTTGATGGCTACCCGCAAAATTGGAAACAACGATGTTCTTTGTGTTCCTATCGCCCATGGTGAAGGGCGTTTTTATTGTGATGAGCAAACGTTGGCTGACATAGAAGCAAACGGACAAGTGTTCTTCCGCTATTGCGACGAACAGGGCAACACAACGCCCGAGTCAAATCCCAATGGTTCGCTCAACAACATTGCCGGGATCTGTAACGCCACAAAAAATGTTTTTGGTATGATGCCACACCCAGAACGTTGCGCAACAGACTACTTGCTCAACCAAGACGGTCGCGCAATATTCAACAGCATTTTTAACCTTTAACGACCTCTTGTTGTCTTTGGTCGATATTCGACCAATTTACCGCTTTGTTCTACAACATTTTGGGGGTTGTGCGCGTCTATTGTGTATATCGGTTCGTACCTAAAAACACAAAACCATGAAAAGCAGCGCAAAAACCAACAGCAAAGGGGTCGTTATCAAGAGAATCGCCCCTCGACAACACACAGATCGCAGCGTTTCACAACAAGCAGCGGGCGTTTGATTTATTGACTCTCCTTGAGTCGTTCTGCATTTTCTGCCACTTGTAACGAATTCAAAATTTCTTGAATATCGCCGTTCATAATGGCCGACAAGTTATACAATGTCAATCCAATGCGGTGATCCGTAACCCTTCCTTGGGGGTAATTATATGTTCTCACTTTTGCGCTTCGATCTCCCGTACTTACCAATGTCTTACGTCGCGAAGAAATAGCCTCTATATGCTTCGTGTATTCTATTTCGTAAAGTTTTGTGGCCAACATTTTCATGGCTTTTTCGCGGTTTCCAAGCTGGTTGCGTTCGGTCTGACAAACAACCACTAGGCCCGATGGTATATGGGTTAGTTGCACCTTCGTTTCTACCTTGTTCACATTCTGTCCGCCCGCACCACCGCTTCGGCTGGTTTCCATTTTTACATCTGCGGGATTCAGTTGCACATCTACTTCCTCTGCTTCCGGCATAACCACTACACTTACAGCGGAGGTGTGAATTCTTCCTTGGCTTTCTGTGGCCGGCACTCGTTGTACCCTGTGTACGCCACTCTCGTATTTCAACACACCATAGGTTCCTGGGTGTGGAACTTCAAAAATGATTTTGCTATAGCCGCCCGCTGTGCCCTCTGTTTCATCAACAACAGAAATAGGCCAACGCATGTCGTCACAGTATCGCTGATACATCCTAAAAAGGTCTCCCGCGAAGATTCCGGCCTCATCACCCCCTGTGCCTGCACGAATTTCGACCACTGCGGGTTTGGCGTCTTCTGGATCTTTGGGCAACAACTGTATCCGTATCGTTTCTTCTAGCGCTGTTTGCTTTGGCTCGAGTTCGTCCAATTCTTCCCGCGCCATGTCGCGCAGTTCTTTGTCCTTCTCGTTTTTGAGGATGTCGCGCGCCTCTACTATGCGATGGTAACAGTTCTTGTATTCGAAATACGATTGAACGATTTCTTCTAGATCTCGATACTCCTTGTTGAGCTTGGTAAAGCGTTTCACGTCGCTCGCCACTTCTGGACTGCTTAGTAGCAATTCAATTTCTTTGAAGTGGGCGTAAACGGCTTCCAGTTTTTCCAGCATGTTACGGCAAAGATACCGATACTTTTTTTACGCTACCTACCGATTGATTATTGGTTTTGGCTTTTTGCCGGTTGTTGGCTTGGCCATTGCAACAGTTGCAGTGATTCACCGTCGAACACCGCATACTGACTACCATATAACCATTCGCCAAGATTTAT
>DBCP01000022.1:17233-17725 GCA_002293105.1 Bacteroidetes bacterium UBA955
TAGGTGTTCTTTTTGATTGCCGAGATAGTGATCTTCTTTGGGGTTTTGTGCAAGGCGACTTTTCTTACTGAGCTTGTGCGCCAAAGCAATTCCTAAGTTGGGATGTATCCATTGGAAAAGGAAGCGAGCGGAGCGAGCGGTAAAAATTCTCTTTAGAATTTTATATGAAAAATCGCCCGGTCCAAGACCATCGCCATGATGAACATAGAATCTTTTTCCTTCAACCATGAATTCGTGAGCCTCCCTTATAAGCGTTACGCCACATTCTTTGACCAAATAGTCAGATACCCATAAATCATGATTCCCCGGAAACAAATAAATAGGAATTCCTTGATCGGTTATGTTGGCCAATGTTCCTAAAAAACGGACAAATCCTTTTGGAACGCTTCGTTGATATTCAAACCAAAAATCAAAAACATCTCCCACCAAATAAATCGCTTCCGCTTGCGGTGTACAATGGTTTAACCAATCAATAATTTTCTTTTCTCTTTC
>DBCP01000022.1:17796-22286 GCA_002293105.1 Bacteroidetes bacterium UBA955
TTGCGCTCAATGGAGTTTATTTAAACACCTGCAAATTGCTTAAACATACGAATATCGTTGATGAAAAAGTCACGAATATCAGTAATGCCATACTTCAACATCGTGATGCGGTCTATGCCCATTCCAAAAGCAAAACCTGAGTATTCCTCTGGGTCAATATTACACGACTTTAATACATTTGGGTGCACCATCCCACAACCCAACACTTCTAACCAGCCAGTTCCTTTTGTTAACCTTCGATTTTCTTCTGTATCCAAACCTGCCCAAATATCCATTTCAGCACTTGGTTCGGTAAATGGAAAATAACTTGACCTAAATCGCACTCTAGTGCCTTTTCCAAAAAACTGCTGCACAAAATAATAGAGCGTTTGTTTTAAATCAGCAAAACTCACCCCTTTGTCAATGTATAATCCTTCAATTTGATGGAAGAAACAATTACTTCTTGCACTTACTGCTTCATTGCGGTAAACACGACCTGGCATTACCAATCGTAGAGGTAATTTACCTTTCTCCATTTCGCGAATTTGAACAGAACTTGTATGAGTCCTTAAAACATGTTCTGCAATGAAAAAAGTGTCTTGCATATCTCTAGCAGGATGATCTTCAGCAAAGTTCAAAGCACCAAAATTGTGATAATCATCCTCTATTTCTGGTCCTTCCGAAACATCAAATCCTAAGGAATAAAAAATCTCAAGTAATCTATCCTCCACAATTCTCAAAGGGTGAAGTGAACCTTCGGCAAATTGATACACCGGTAAAGAAATATCTTCAGCGGTTTGATTCAATTCTTTTTGTGATTCTTCTAATTCTTTTTGTTCTGTATACTTATTTTCAGCGGATTTCTTCAACTGATTCAACACGCTGCCTAGCGATTTCTTTTCTTCAACAGAACAAGACTTAAAGTCCTCAAACAACTCTGTGATGATTCCTTTTTTTGAAAGGTAAAATAAACGGAAGTTTTCCGCTTGATGCTTTTCATCAAAGTGATAAGCATCTATGTCTGTTTGAATCTGCTGAATCCTTTCGATCATGTTACAAATCTAAATCATTGATGTTGTTTTCTCATCTGTGTAATATCCACCCATCATCAAACCTTCAACAGAGCTATAGTAATAATATGATTTAATCATTTAAAAGAAAGTATTACGTAGTATATAGTATAGCTATGTGGATTTGATGATAACTCATTTTTTTATCACTTGTAAATGTTAAATTCACAAGGTAGTACACATAATTTTATTGGTTAAATAATTGATAAACATAGTTTTATGTTGGTTAATCACAGTTGGTTAATGTCTGTGATGAATTCTAATTGACAGTATAATTACACACGCGTCTGGTTGGTTTTATGGTTGATTGGTTGATGTATTTCAACAAATATGAAATCTATGATGTTTGTGGACACCTCGTTTCACGTGAAACCAATTTTATTTTGTTGTTACTCCAGTATTATAAGATTCCTTTTCTGGTAATATTAACGTATTACTGAGGTTCTTTTTAAGAATCCATGGTTTTGGTGAGTTAAAAAACACTTCTGGATCATCCATCGGTTTTAACTCATTGAAATTATAACCCTCAATATTTAATATTTGGTTGTTTTTTGGATGATTAATCCAGGATACCCATGAGTAATTCCCCTCAGGAAGAGTAATTGTTATAGTTTCTCTTGGTTTTAATGTTAGGATGTAGTTCATTTTTTCATTAGACATTCTAAAATAAACAGTGTCATCAGTAGGGTTAATCACCTCGTTTTTACTGATAAATAAGTAATTTATTTTTATTGAGTCAGATGTTTTTTTGTGATATTTCTTTAGGTAACTGTTGTGATTGAATCCATAATAACCTAAATCGCTTATAAATGTATCTTTATCCAATATACCATATAAACGAACGTGTGTTTTCTTAATGTTTTTATTGGTTTTTATAAATGAATCAATTTGTAAAGCGTTTTGAATATCTACAATATGAATCCAAGGTAAAAATAAAGTATCTTGGTTAATAACGAACGAATCTGTTCTGTTGAGCCATTCGTGATACAGTGGGCTCCCTATCAAACTGTATACTTTTTCGTTGGTTAAAAAATAAGCACTCTTATATATTTTTTTTTCAGGATAAAGGCTGATAAAGAAGGTGTCTGTTGGTCTATTCACAGAATAGAAAACTTGATATTGTTCGTCGTTATCAATTTTTTGATTGTTATCGTTTTTGATAATATACGTTTCGTGTATTTTGTTAGGCAAACCTTGAAAGTGATAATATGATATTTTCGCGTTTTGAGGCACATAAAGGAGACTGTCGGTTTTTATAAAAACCCCATATTTTTCTTTGGCTTGTTTTATATCCCGAACTTTTAACAACACTTCTCCGCTATCATTTGAGAGGAGTAGTGTGTTGTTAACTAGCGGGTTTTTTTCGTTCAAATCCACAACCCATCTATCAAGATACAAACAGTTGGTGTTTTTGGGTACGTCAACGATAAGATGGTTTCGTTGTAATTTAATGTTGCTCGTTTGTGGGACTGCACTACCAATAACCTTTGGTGAATATATCAAAGGGCCGGACGTGGTAATATTCTCGTTAAACGCTAAAATGAGCCGTGTTTGTCCATGTTTTATTGTGTGTTCAATAGACATTAAAACAGGTGCTGTTGTGTCTTTATCTCCTCCTGATGGAGGTACGGGGTTGGCACAAGAGTGCATCAAAGAAATAACAAGAAAAAAAGGAATGACTATCCAAGTGTTTGTTTGTTTTCTTTTAATAATCATGGAGAAGGTTTATCTACCGAAATGTACAAGTAAAACTTGAATATCTGCTGGATTTACGCCGCTAATTCTGCTTGCTTGTCCTAGTGTTTGCGGGCGAATTTTGGTTAATTTTTCACGAGCTTCCGAACTGATGCTATTCAATTTTTGGAAATCAAATTGATGGGGAATTACTATGTCTTCTAGCCGATGCATTTTGTCGGCCAACTCTACTTCTTTGTCAATGTATGTTTTGTATTTGATGGTAATAGCCGCACGTTCTTTAGACAACAAACTATGGGGCGCCAGAAAAGATCCAATATGTGGTATTTGTTCAAGGTCTTCAAGACCCACTTGAGGACGCAATAGTAGTTTATTTGCCCTTTGTTTTTCGGAGATTGGGGTGATGTTTTCAGGAAGGTATTTGTGTACCTCCTCGGGTGTAATATTTGTGTTTGCCAGGTAGGTTAGGATTTCATTCGCCGTGCGATTTGTGGAGTCGAGCAATTCCATCCTTGATTCATGAGCCAACCCAATTGCGAACCCTCTAGGGGTCAAACGTTCGTCCGCGTTGTCTTGCCTTAGTGAAATACGGTATTCTGCTCTTGACGTGAACATGCGGTATGGCTCCTCTGTGCCCTTGTTGATGAGATCATCAATGAGAACGCCGATATAAGCTTCGTTTCTACCCAATATAAACGGGTCTTTGTCGTGTACTCGTAACGCAGCGTTAATGCCAGCCATGAGGCCTTGACAAGCCGCCTCTTCATACCCGGTTGTTCCATTAATTTGTCCAGCAAAGTATAAACCCTGTACCAACTTTGTTTCTAAAGTGTTATTGAGTTGTGTGGGTTGGAAAAAATCATATTCTATGGCGTAGCCAGGGCGAAATATTTTTGCCTTTTCGAATCCCGGAATCAACCTGAGTGCTTTGAGCTGAATGTCATCAGGTAGAGAGGTGCTAAATCCGTTGACATAAACCTCTACGGTATTCCAACCTTCGGGTTCAACGAATATTTGGTGTCTGTTTCGCTCGGCAAAACGGTTAATTTTATCTTCAATACTAGGGCAGTAACGTGGCCCAAGCCCAGTTATGCTGCCGTTATACATTGGGCTGTCTACGAAACCTTCTCTAAGGACATCGTGAACGAGTTCGTTGGTGTAGGTTATATAGCAGCTGCGCTGTTGGGAAAGCGGTTTGGTTTGGGTTGTATAACTAAACTTATATGGTCCCTCATCGCCTGGTTGTTCTTCCATCTTGCTGTAATCCAAAGATCTACCATCAACCCTTGGGGGTGTTCCTGTTTTCATTCGGCCCGTTGTGAAACCGATTGTTGCCAATTGTTCTGTTATACCACCAGAAGCGTGTTCGCCCATGCGACCGCCGCCGAAATTCTTTTTTCCAATATGAATTAGCCCATTGAGAAAGGTGCCCGTTGTGAGAACCACTGTTTTTCCGCGGAAAACCATGCCCATGGTGCTGATAACGCCTGTAACTTGTTGGTTTTCAACCACTAAAGAGCGAACGCTGTCTTGAAAGAAGTCTACATTGGGGTTGCTTTCAAGTGTTAGCCTCCATTCTTCAGCAAATCGCCAGCGATCACTTTGGGCCCTTGGACTCCACATAGCAACACCTTTGCTACGATTTAGCATGCGGAACTGTATCATGGTTTTGTCTGTAATGATGCCAGACATTCCCCCAAGTGCGTCTATCTCCCGTACAATTTGTCCTTTAGCGACGCCCCCCAT
>DBCP01000022.1:22391-26461 GCA_002293105.1 Bacteroidetes bacterium UBA955
GCATGAGCCGCTTCGCAACCTGCGTGTCCGGCCCCAACAACTATAACATCGTATTGTGTGTTCATATGAAGTTCGTTTCACGTGAAACGCTAACCCAAATCAGCCCACAAAGATAAGCAGGCCTCTTCTTCTTGTCTCATTTCTTTTGCTTGGGCGGCTGTTTTGTCTTTGTATCCTAGCAGATGCAACAAACCATGAGAAACGACACGTATAAATTCATTTTCGAAATCAACCCCCGCAACTTCAGCGTTTTCTTTTACTCGATCAATAGAAATGTAAATCTCTCCTTCCACGGGCCCGGACAGACCATCTCTTAAATCAAAAGTAATAATGTCAGTGTAGGTGTCGTGCTGTAAGTGTTTCATATTTATTTCCAGTAGTGCTTCGTCATCAACGAGAACATAATTCAACTGAGAAATACGCTGGTTTTTTTTCTTGGAAATGAGGTTCAACAAATCCCGAAGGTTGTTTCTTTTCTCTTTGTCTAAGAATCTAGAGCGACCTAAAAAGTAAATAGTGTTCATTTGATCATGAGAAGTGTGCCAGAATAACGAGCCTTTTTGTTTCTATACGAAGCTTGAATCAGATATACATAAGTTCCCTGTGGAACCTCCCTTCCTTGAGAGTCTGTTCCATTCCATCCCAGCAAAGCATCGCCCTGAAACAAAAGTTCTCCCCAACGATTAAAAATGGAAACGGTTGATTCGCCAGGACCAATTGCTGGGTTTGAGATTTTAAAAACGGTGTTAATTCCCGACGGGTTAAAGGCAGACGGTATTAAGGTTGTGTCAAAAGCAGATGAGTCAAAGCCCAAGTAAATAACCCTTTCGTTTGAATATAACTCATAAGAACTGGGCAATTTGCCATCAGTACTGTAGATTTTTACCCTAAAAACCTGATTGCCATATAAATTGGTTGGGAGTGTATAGCTCGTTGCGCTGCCCGAGTACAGCGTGTTCCACGTGAAACCCGACCTGTGTTCGAGGTGATAATCATAGTTTGTGGTGATTGCTAAATTCGCCCAACCGACATGTTTGTTCCAAGACACAACTCGTTGATTATCAACTAGAAGCATAGTGTTATGGAGAAAAGAAGAATCGTCCTTAAGCCCACAATCGTTTGTCCTTATTAAGCGGTATTCCGCAAATTCGGCATTGGTCTTGGTTGTCGCGTCGTTATATGTAATATTTCCCGCAATCGTTGATGTATGAATACCCAACCAGCCCGTTGCTGTCTTTTTTTCAATCGACAACAAGGAGGATGGACCGTCTTTTTTCCATGTAATATCCAACCGAACAAGATCTTCTCCAACCACACTCGCGCCGGTGATTACAGATATGGGAGCGGCGTTGCCGCTGAAGGTATAGTCTATGAAAACCCGGTTCGAGGTGCTGGTTGTGCTCCCCATGTTTTTTATTGCTCGGACCACGTAATAATACTGTTTGTTGGTTTCATAACCAATGTCCGTGAAATCATAGGTGGTTGGATCGTTGGTTAAGTCCGCAATGACGCTCCCAATCATTTGCCATGTTCCATCCGCGAGGCACTGGCGCCAAACCGAATAGCTACCCGCCGTCCAACCCTTGTATTTTGTCCATTTTAGCACGGTTTTTTTTGAACACCAATATTTAGAATCTTTTTGAACCAATAGATTAATAGGAGAGTGGTAATCGCTTAATAGACCACCATTTAAACAACTATCAAAAGCAGCAATAGAAAACGAGTTGTTACCTGTCCTTGGGTTAAAGGTGGCCGTGTCGAACCGGTAAAACGTACTAAACGTGTCTTTGATTAATGCGTTTCCCCCAGCAACCAGTTTGAACAAACTATATCCCAAAACATCGGGGTCTATGGGTTTTTTCCAACCAGCAACAACCCTCTGTGTAGTAAATTCAACAGAAACACTGTCTGGTTCGAATTGCGCAGGTGCTTGATTGTCAACCAACACACGATTAGACACCAACGTATCTATGCCATTACAAGCAAAACTTGTAGAAACAAAAACCTCCCAAGCCTTAGTGTTTGGTAAGACGGCATTGATGGTGTTTGTGTTCAAGGTGCTGGTTTGTTTTAGCAATTTCCACGGAGAAAAGGCGTCTTCCCTGCCATAAAGACGGTGATACACAAAACTCCCACAAGCGTCGGTTGGGGTGGACAAGCTGACCGTTAACGTAAATGTAGGACGATCTAAACAGGCGCGATAAATTTTAGCAGGGGCGGTTACCGCAAAAAGCTGGCTCGTCAAGAGTGCTGAAAAACAAACCAAGAATATGCAGTGGAGCCGATACATGTTTTTTACCTTTGTTTGGGTGTATCTCCGGAGAGTACATGTATAAACGAATTTGGGTTTAAATAATTGTTGGCCAATACATTTACTTCTTGCGCCGTCACAGACCAAATTCCCGGTAAAACGGTAGTGTAATAGCTTAGGTCCAAGCCCCGGTAAAGCGCGTGTTGATATTTGCCCCCCATCGAAAACGGACCGTCAAACCCCCCGCGAAATTGACCAGCGTAATATTGTTTAATTTTATTAAGCTCGTCATCGGGTAATATGTTTTTCTTTAAATCTTCGAATATTTCATGAACAACACGAATGGCCTCTTCTGCAGTTTCACTTTTTAAATCTCCGGAAATTGTCCAAGTGTAATCGTTGAATGCCGGTTTAAAATAGGAACCAACCCCATATGTTAAACCGCGCTCCTCACGTAGAATCTGCATAAGCCGGGATCCGAAATACCCACCCAAAACCAAGTTTAACAAGGTTAAACCAAACCGCTCTTGTTGGTCTTTGGGTTTGATGTGCTTTGCAAGATGTAAATTAACCTGATTGGTTCCATCAACGGGGTGCATCAAAGGCTTTTCAAATTTTGGAAAGGTCTCTGTAAATTGCTCTTGAATGATGGATAGGGGAGTACCGGGAAAGGGTCGCAGTGCATCTGCGAAAGAGTGTAGCAATTGATCATCAGAATCACCAGACACAAGCAACATCATTTTTTCAAGACCGAAATGCTGTTTTTTAAATAAATTCAAATTTTCTGACGTGACTTTTTGATAGTCAATCGGATCACCGTGAATTCCCAATGTGTGGTCTTTACCGTACAATGATTCAAGGGCAATGCGGCTAGACCAATATTTGGGTGTTTTTTGTTGTCTTTCAAGGGATGCCGCGCGGACCAACTTGGCAGATTCTACTTCATTTTCTGGATAAGTAGCGGCATGAACGTTCTCAATGACCCATTTGAATACAGAAAGAATGTTTTTCTTACTGGCTCGGATAACAACCGAAGAACCCACGTGCCCACATTCTGTTCTGTGTGTAGCTCCAAGGTAGTCCAAATACTCTATGACTTCGAACTCTGTGCGCTGCTCATTGCCCGATAGCAGTAGGTCGTTGGCCATGGTTGCCACATAGGGTTTCTCCTGGTGATATGAACCGGAAGCCCAAAACAACTCTACACGAACAACACCGATTTTACAAGGGTTGGAGAGGTGTACCTGGTGGCCTGACGACAATGTTAAAACCTGACTTTCTGGAATATCAAATGTCTGTATGGTTTTGGTTTCTGGCCGATTGTGTGTTTTCAAAGTCATGATTTGGGGTGATAATAAATTACAGACACGTTATCCTTGTTCATTGTTTTCTGAGCGGCTGATAAAACATCGGTTAATTCAATCTTCTCAATCACCTCGTTTTCTTGGTTTATTGCTTCTAGGTTGCCCGCATTTTCGAAGTAACAAAGTCGTTGCGCCAATTGCATTGGTTGTGTTGCTTCAAACAACAGCTGCGTAGCATAGCGATTTTTTACACCCTCATATGTTCTTTGTAGTGCGGACCCTCTTTGCAGCTCTTCTTCCAGGGTTGTTAACAAGGCAGATTCTCCATCAGCGTGCGAGATCCCCTCGTTTAAAATACCATAAACAACAAAAAGACCCTCTCCCAATCCGCGCATGTAAAAACACTCTGCCGCATTGAATAATTGTTTTTCTTTGACAAGTTTCAACTGCAGTGGCGAAACATCTGATCCGCCCAACATTTCTGAAAACAACTCCAAGGAGATGGATTCTGGATT
>DBCP01000022.1:26584-28690 GCA_002293105.1 Bacteroidetes bacterium UBA955
CTGTTTTGATTGGCGTTTCCAGGTTTATTGATATCGCCAAACCACTTTTGTGCAAGTCGTTTTGTTTCTTCTACATCGATATTGCCAACAATAGAAATGATGGCATTCTGTGGTTTGTAAAATTCGTCGTAAAACGACTTAACATCATGCAAAACAGCGTCTTCGATGTGTTTGATGTCTAAACCGATGGTTGGCCAACGATAAGGACTGTTTTCATAAACCAATGAACGCACATGATGCCACAACAATCCAAACGGAGCGTTGAAGCAACGTTGTTTAAATTCCTCCACCACCACACCTTGCTGAACTGAAAGAGATTTTTCATCGATGGTTAGAGCCCGCATTCGATCGCTCTCTAACCAAAAAGCAGTTTCCACGTTTTCAGATGGCATAACCAAATAATAATTGGTAAACTCATTATTGGTGAAAGCGTTGTTTTGTCCACCCGCTTCTTCCACTTCTTTGTCGAATACAGGAACGTTTTCACTTCCTGCAAACATGAGATGCTCAAACAGGTGAGCAAAACCAGTTTTGTTTTCATTTTCGTCTCGGGCACCAACATTGTAAAGTGTGTTTAACACAACCGTTGTTCTGGTTTTGTCTTCGAGATGAATAACCCTTAGCCCATTCTTGAGCGTGAATTTGCTGTATAAATGCACAACACAAATTTACCATATCCACTAGGTGTAAAAAAAACACCCCATTGGGTATTACCAACAGGGTGTTCAACTGTACAGTGCAGGCTAATTTACATTTCGGCTGATTGCAAATCGTCTTCTGAAATGTGAACAGATTTCCCTTTTGCCTCTATCAAAAGGATGTTTTTTACAACCACTTCTGATGTTTCTTTCTTCTGTCCATCCGCACCCAAAAAACTACGGTGTTGCAACCGTCCCTCAACCATGAGTTTGCTTCCTTTCTTCACCAATTTTTCAAATCGTTCAGCTACCGCACCCCAAGCAACCAATCGGTGCCATTGGGTGTTGTTAACCACATCTCCTGACAACAATGTAACGCGCTCATTGGTTGCCAAGGTGAGTTTAGCCAACTTTTTTCCACTTTCAAACTCTTTAATTTCGGGATCATAGCCCACGTTTCCGACTAACCTAACGGAATTCAATAAATTTTTCATAACTCTTTTCTCGTAAATAACTGTATAACATATAATGTGCTGTGTTTTCCATTTTCCGTGGCCTTTGGTTGATGGTTAACAATACAAATTTGCAAACACTGGAATCGAGTATTCGTACTGTAATCATATATAACCGATTATAATCGTTTAAAAAGTTGTTGAGTTTTTGGGGGATATTCTAGGAAATTATGTTTAGTGTACAAATCGCTTATGGAAAATCAATTCAACGTGTCGAATACATGCAAAGAATGCGGAGACAAATTAAAAGGTAGGGCAGACAAGGTGTTTTGTAATGATGCGTGTAGAAGCGCCTTTAACAACAGAAGAAATCGCGAACAGCTTGACCCGCTAAAATCCATCAACCGAGTATTGGTAAAAAATCGACGCATTCTTAAGGAGGTATATGAGCTTTCGGGTGGACAATCTACAATTCCGATGAGGCGTTTGGAGAACAAGGGCTTCTTGTTCAATTTTTTCACCCACACAGAAGAACCCAATAAGGGAAACTGTTATCGCTATTGCTATGATTTTGGTTATGCAGAGGCAAAAAACGGAGAATTGATGATTACCAAATATCCGGGAACGTATTTGTGAGGGCCTCCTCCCCTAATTTACACTACCTTTGCAAATTCAAAAGACAATAGTTTATGGCAAAGTCTCCCAAGAATGATCAAGGCAATGGCAAAAAGTTCCAAGTTAGACAACCTGGAGAAAAACGCAATCGCAAAATAGACTTTGATAAAACAGAGCCCAAAAAAACAAAGTTTTTTGGAGAGAATAGTGGCGGTTCTGCAGGACCAAAATCTTCAGAAAAAAGAGGATTTGGAGAACGACGAGAGAAGCCATCATTCGGAGGACGTTCAGAGAAGCCAACCTCTGGTAATCGCCCCGATAAACCAGCCTACGGCAATCGTTCAGAGAAGCCAGCTTTTGGAGGACGTTCAGAGAAACCAGTCTATAATAATCGCCCCGAT
>DBCP01000142.1:0-16303 GCA_002293105.1 Bacteroidetes bacterium UBA955
AACATGGCCACAAAAGTGATGTTGGGTGCAAACAAGATCAAGGACTTTACCATTCCGGCTCGACCTTCGGGCTATGCGATAAAACAACCTGTATTCAGTTTCAACAAATTTCAGGGTGTAAGCAGAGAATTGGGTCCCGAAATGAAGAGTACCGGTGAGAGTATTTTATTTATCAAAGACCTGAAAGATCCAGCTTTCCGAGAATTGTACAAACAAAAGAGCATGTATTTGAGCTATTGATTGGCTCGGTATAAAAAGAAAACCCCCAGTTCGTTGAACTGGGGGTTTTTATTTAAAAATAATTTGGCTTGCTTTTTTATTCCGTTGCAGGGGCTCCACCGTCACCATTGCCTTTAGGGGCTTGGTTTTCATTGCGGGGTGCACGTTCCTGACCATCTGGTCGAGGACCACGGTTGTTAGGCCTGGGACCTCTGTTCTGTCCCTCTGGGCGAGGACCGCGATTTTCAGGTCTTGGACCACGGTTTTCCGGACGATTTGGCTGGTTACCACCTTCTGGACGAGGACCGCGGTTCTGTCCTTCTGGACGAGGACCACGATTTTCAGGTTTTGGGCCACGGTTTTCCGGACGACTTGGCTGGTTACCACCTTCTGGACGGGGGCCACGGTTCTGTCCTTCTGGACGGGGGCCACGATTTTCGGGTCTTGGGCCACGATTTTCTGGGCGACGGTCATTGCCTCCCTTTCTCCGGTCGTTTGGTCCTCTGCCTTCGCGCTTTTCGGGGGCGCGTTTTCTGAGGGCAAACTCATCGTCTTGCAATAATTCATTGTTTCCAATAAAATCATTGTTCTGATCTTGACCGTTACCATTCACTTTATCCAAAATGGCACTGGCTGGGGCCAAATCTTGCAATGCAGCAGCTTGCTTTCCGTTGCGATTGTCTTCCATGACTTCATTCACAGTAGCTACTGGTAATGCCACCCATGTTTGATTGTCGTCATAAGAGAACCACATCAACTTCTTCAAAATATCTGTTTTTCTCGCGTAAGCCATTCCCATGACTGTATCCAATTTTACCACTTTGGCTTTTGGAAACGCATCGATTGCTTCTACGTATTGGTCGAGTTCATAATTCAAGCAACACTTCAATCGGCCACACTGTCCGGCCAATTTTTCCATGTTTATGCTCAAATTCTGTACGCGTGCTGCACCGGTGTTAACTTGTTTGTAATCGGTTAGCCACGTACTGCAACAAAGCTCTCTTCCACAAACACCCGTTCCACCCAAACGAGAAGCTTCCTCTCTGTAGGAAATGTGTCGCATTTCAATTTTCACTTTGAATTCATCCGCATAGCGTTTTATGAGCTCACGAAAATCCACGCGACTTTCTGCCGTATAGAAAAAGATGGCTTTGCGTCCATCGCCTTGAATTTCTATATCCGAAATCTTCATTTGAAGATTCAGCGAAAAGGCAATGGTTCTGGCTCTCTCTAAGGTTTGGTCTTCCTTGCTTTTTGCTTCTGTTCTTCGTTCGAGGTCCTTTTCTGAAGCTACACGCTGTATCCCGCGCATTTCTTCTGAATCTTCTCTAACGCGATATTTTTTCAATTGCAATCGAACGATTTCACCCGTAGCGGATACAGTGCCGATGTCGAAGCCAATACTGCTTTCAACACACACGTAATCGCCGGTATATAGTTCAAGGTTGTTGGTATTGCGGAAGAATTCTTTCCGCGATCCTTTGAACCGAATTTCCACCACATTGAAGGGCTTATATCCGGTAGGAAGATCCATATCCTTGAACCAGTCGTATACGTTCAATGCATTGCAACCACTGGTACCACAAGTGCCATTGCTTTTACACCCACCGGGTGTGCCGCCTGCCTTGGTTCCACAAGATGTACATGCCATTGTTTATAGTATTAATTATGATGAATCACAAAGTTAATGGTTCCGAGGGTGCTTTCTTAGCCCTCAGATTTACTTTTCCCAAACACCCATAATTTTTGGCCGAGAAAATTGACCATCATACCCACTGCGGTGGCCACCAAGACCGCAAATAACTTATCAATTTTCACTGCAAACAATTGCTTGTTTCCTACTATGGTATTCCTCATGGCATCTGTAACTGCTTCGCTGTTGGGGAACATTACATTCAATTGCAAGATCCAATCAGGCAATGTGGACAGCATCAATTCGTTGGTCAACACATTGAGGGAACCACTCATCGCATAGAGCAACAAATAATTCCTCAAGACGCTCTGCTTTCCATCGGTGACAGTTTCACCTTTTTTGACGCCCCAAGTCCAGAGTGAATTTAGTTTGTAATTCACAACGGTTGCTATCACGATGCCAAGGGCTTTTGCAATATAACTCGGTAAAAAAACATCCGCAGCATAGTACACCATCATGTCTACCAAAAAGCTCAACCCGCCAACAATGCCGAATTTGGTGAATGCAATATAAGTTTTAGAGGAAATCACGGTTTTTGGGCCAGTTTCGAAAGGTCAAAGGTAATATCACAGCCCAACTTTACCGCATGATTTTGTTGGTCGTGCCCAATTTCTACATCAAACAAAATCGGAAATCCCTCATGAGCCAAGGCTTCCAAAATGATTTCTCTGGGGGATTTGCCAAACGGAACTGCATTGTCTTTCATGTCAATCATGCTCCCTACAACCAACCCCTTTATATCGGAAAATAAGCCTGCATTTTTGCATGAGCGAATCATCCGATCAATATGATATAAATACTCATCCAAGTCTTCAATGAACAGCACTTTGTTGTTGGTGTCTGGCTGCAGCGGTGTTCCTAAGGAAGCGTATAATAGACTTAGGTTTCCACCAACCAACTTCCCATCAAATGGCATAGGATTGATTACTTGTTCTGGCTGCACATCGAGATACCATTCATTCCCTTTTAAAACCGATGCCAAATTGTTACTGTTTTGCTCCACCAAACCATGTTTCAGTCCCCATTGCGTTGCCACAGGACCGTGAACACTGGCCCACTGGTTTTTTTGCAAGCACAAGTGAATGGTTGTCATATCGCTAAAACCTACAAACCACTTCGGAGGTTGCTGTTGAATCCAAGTTTCTATTGAGCCAACGAGCTTGGCGAGCGATTCCAATGTTCGCATTGCACCATATCCGCCTCGGGCAGTGAAAATCGCTTTGGCTGTTGGATGCGAAATCGCCCAGAGCAAATCATTGGCTCTTTGTTGGTCATCACCGGCAAATTGGTCTTGAATTGCAAATAAATTTGGTGCGCATTCCAAATGCCAACCTTGTGAAATCGTCCATTCGCGAAACGCTTGAATGTCTTCGTTTGAAACACTACGAGCGGGGGCAATCAACACAACTGTATCGCCAAAACTGAGGTATGGAGGCTTGGCAATCAAGGCTTTTTCATGATTAACACCGCCTGTCCAACCGTGGTGGTCATTTCGGCATTGCGACTGTCTTGAAAGTACTCAAAAAATGGATATTTTCCTGAGGCTGAGCCATTGTTTGGGGCGAAGGATTTCATCCACTTGTCAAATGCTTCCCAACTTTTCAGGGTGGCCCCTGGTTCTGCGTTTACGGTGGCTTTCACGTAACTGCCCGCCTCCACAGTTTCAATGACAAATCCATCTGTAAGTGGTGGCATTTTTGCCTCTTTTCTTGGCATGACAGGAATGCCGACAAACACATCCAAACTACCGGCAGATGGAAATTCTTTGTACAGCACAGTGAGGCCACCTTCCATTTTATATTTATCCTTGACGATGCGATTTACAATGAGTTGGGCATTGGTTTTAATCGCCTCTTTGACACCAGACAGGGGCATTTGCTGCCAAAACCCCAATAATTGCGTGGTTTTTCTATTCATTTCAACCACAACGATGCCTGTATCGGAACCAAGAAGACCCGCATCTGCAAGGGCTACCTGACCGGAGTCTGTCTTTGTGGACGTTGAATCGCCAGTTGCAGGTTCTTGTACCTTTCCATTTTGACAAGACGACAAAACGCCAAGTCCTAGCCCAATCAAACCCAACAATCGCTTTTTTACAAAAATCATCCCTGCAAAATACACGATTTTTTGGGTATTTTGATGTAGGTTTGTATTGTGAAATTCGTTGCCGAGATAGAAATCTTACCCCTCAAAGGATTGTTGGATCCTCAAGGAAAAGCTGTAGCCAATGGGCTGCCCAAAATTGGTATCACCACTGCTTCTAATGTACGCATTGGCAAATTCATCACCATGGATTTGGAAGCGGAATCTGCTGATGAGGCCCACAAAATGGCTGAAAATGCTTGCAAAAAACTGTTGGCAAACCTCATCATGGAAGGTTTTAACATCAGAATTACCGCACAGTAACCATGATTATCTATAACGTTACATGCAATTTACATCCTCGCATGGCGGAAGAGTGGTTGGCTTGGATGAAAGAAGAGCACATTCCAGAAGTTATGCAAAGCGGATGTTTCACCGAATGTAAAATATTGAAATTGCTCACCGAGGCCGAGGACAATGATGGTGTAAACTACGCCATTCAATACACGGCACCGAACTTGGGTAGTTACCATCAGTACCGGGACGAGTTCGCACCCGCCTTACAAGCCAAAACAAAAGCGAAATATGGCGATGATGTACTAGCCTATCGCAGTTTACTTGAAGTAATTATGTAACCCTATGAGCCAGATAAAGGCGTTGTCGATTGAAGAAGCGCTATCCCATGCTGGCTCCTATGTTTGGGTGGATGTTCGCAGTGAATCCGAGTACGCTCGTGCGCACATACCAGGGTCGGTTAATTTGCCATTACTGAACGATGAAGCCCGCGCAGCCGTAGGAACTACCTACAAGCAACAAGGCCGCGAAGCGGCGGTTCAACTGGGTCTTCGGTTGATCGGTCCCGATTTTGAAACCTATTATCAATCGCTCATGGCCGTGGCAAAATCCCACAACAAAAAATGCTTGTTTTATTGTTGGCGAGGTGGGTTAAGAAGTCAAATTGCGTCCACGCTGGTTCAATGGGGCGGTTTACCCGTTTGTATGATCCAAGGGGGCTATCGATCGTTTCGGAATTGGGCGTTTGATGCACTGGCAGCACCCAGAAATTACATTGTCATATCCGGACATACGGGTACGGGGAAAACAGAAATCTTGCATTTGCTCAAAGCACAGGGAGAGTCGGTCCTGGATTTGGAGGGTTTAGCCAATCACAAAGGCAGTGCTTTAGGAGGATTAGGACTTCCTCCCCAACCGAAAAACGAACAATTCGAAAATTTAATCGCCTATACCCTGGGGTCATTTCCCATAAATCAGCCCGTTTATGTCGAAAATGAAAGTCGCATGATTGGCCAATGCGCAGTGCCAAACGGTGTTTGGGAGGGAATGCAGACTGCCGATTTCATCGAGGTTAGCATCGATCTTGAAACTCGAATTGACCGAATTTTACACGAGTATGGTTCATTTCCTGTAGAAAATCTTATCGAACAAACACAAAAGTTGCGGAAGCGATTGGGCGGACAGCATGAGCAAGCAGCCGTAGAGGCTCTGCAACAAGGCGATTTTCGCAAATGGGTTGAACTCTTACTCGTTTATTACGACAAATCTTACACCCATTTCTTAGAAAAAAACGCCATACAGTCGCAAAAACTCAATTGGAATTGGAACCAAAAACAACCCTCATTGTTATCATTATTAGCCTTATCAAAAAATGGAATTAAAAAATAAAATTGCCGTAGTAACGGGTGCCAACAAGGGCATCGGACATGAATGCGTTCAACAGTTGTTGGAAAAAGGGGCCATTGTATTTGGCATTTGCAGAAGCGGATGCAGCCATTCTCACCCAAATTATACTTGTCTTAAAGCCGATGTCAGAAATTTGGAGGGCCTTTCAGCCGCATTTCAACAAGTACTCGACCAGCATGGTAAAATTGATGTATTGATCAACAACGCAGGGTTGGGCTATTTTGGTCATTGCGACGAACTGCCCATTGAACAATGGCATGAAATGTTCGACACCAATGTAACAGGGCTTTTTTATGCGACACGTTTGGCGCTGCCATCCATGAAGCAACAGGGTGCCGGTCACATCGTGAATATCTCGTCCATTGCTGGGTTAGAGGGCTATCAGCAGGTAAGCGCTTACTGTGCCACCAAGTTTGCAGTACGTGGCTTTAGTGATGCACTTTACAAAGAAGTTCGCGACTTTGGCGTGAAGGTAACGTGCGTGTATCCTGGTTCAGTAAAAACCGACTTCTTCAGACATAGTGAAAATATCACAGCACATGATAACATGTTGATGCCCGAAGACGTAGCAAACCAAATTGTATACTGCCTAGAATCACCCCCAAATTTCCATAATGTAAACTTGGAAATTCGCCCCCTCAAACCCAGAGGATAAATTTAAATACATTCATTACGCATCGCTCAAATAGACCTACAATAAGAGTCTGTTTGAGCGATTTTTGTTATAAATAGGATGCCATTTCTGCCGCCAACTTCTGGGCCTCTGCCGCTGCGGCTTCTTTGTAATCATCCTCTGAGGAAGCATACAAAATACCTCTTGATGAATTCACCAACAAACCCACATCCTCATTGGCGGCTGCTTCGGTAATCTCTTGGAGACTACCCCCTTGCGCACCCACGCCAGGAACCAACAAAAAATGGTTCGGTATCATCTCGCGAATTTCCTTGACCAATTGTGCACGGGTTGCACCCACCACAAACATCAAATTCTCTTCGCTACCCCATTTACAAACAGTCTCAATAACCCTTTCATATAGCTTTTTACCCTCGTATTCCCCAAGTTGAAAATCGGCATGTCCAGCATTGCTCGTTAGCGCCAAACAAATTACCCATTTGTCTTTAAACTCCAAAAAGGGGCGTAAACTATCTTCTCCCATATAGGGAGCCACCGTAATTGCATCAAACGGAAGTGTATCAAAAAACGCTTTGGCATACATGCTACTTGTATTCCCTATATCGCCGCGTTTGGCATCCGCAATTTTCAGGGTGTTGTTGGGCAAATGATGCAACGTTTCTTCCATCCATTCCCAACCTGCTTTTCCATACTGCTCGTAAAATGCCGTATTGATTTTATAAGCCACGGAATGATTGCTGGTGGCGTCTATAATTTCGCGATTGAAATCGATCAGTCCTTGACCGTCACGGGTTAATACATGAGGTAGCTTCTCTATTTGTGTATCCAACCCCGTGCAGAGGTAAGATTTTTTCAACCGTATTTGTTGTATGAGTTCTTGCTTATTCACAGCACTGCAAATTAAGCAAAACCGCACGGCATCTTGATGAAATTCATGTAGGTTTGTAATAGATGAAAAGAAAGGGCCATGTTTGGGGTTGGTTTTTGGGGTTTTTCCTGTTGCTAACACAAAGTGCTACAGCACAATACGTCAAAATTGGCGATGGTTCTTATGCGGGTACACTTGGAGGTCCGATGGTGGCAAGTACTAGCCGCGACACACAAACTTCCCGATTTGCTTACATCATCCCTAAGTCCGCCTTGGGAAACATGATTCACTTGGATACCCTTACCTCTATCGAATTTTACCGGGTATCTGGATCAGCACCCAATACCAGCACAGATTGTAAGATTTGGTTAAACAATACCTCCCGCGGTGATTTTGGCACGGGAAAACTGCATTTCCCTACAGAAAGTAACAACGCCCAACTCGTGTTTTCTGGCAGTCCTTCAAGTTACATCGGGGGAACGGAAAAGTTTTACAAGATTCCACTCAACAACAAACCCTACGTCTTCGATACAACCTTGGGCGACAATCTGGTTTTGTTGGTTGAATACAGCCAAACCAAAAAACAGAACTCTGTATTACAATGGTATTTTGAAGGTCCTGCAACCGTTAGTGCTTATGCATTAAATCAAGTAAAATACGGCATTGGTATCTCCCCAATTGATAGTTTACCTAGCAGCAGTAGTTACCATCCCACTATGATCTTTAATTACCCCAAATTTAACCAAGATTTGGCCATTATTAAGGTATATACACTCGGTAAAATTCCTTTGCCGTTAGGCAAACCCGACAGCGTTCAGGCATTGGTTCGTAACGTTGGTAAAAAGACAATTTCGGGATTCCCTGTTTATACCAATTCCATCGGATACAACAAACAAAAGGACAGTTTTCAAGTCACCCTGCTACCCGGAGAAGAGCTGTTTGTCAATGTACCATCGCTCAACCCATTGAACGGCGGTTTGGATTCAATTTATGTCACTTGCAAAGACAAAAACAACAGCAACAACAGTGGCGTTTCCTTCCGATTGGGCAACCCGAATGTTTACAGCTATAGGGATGTAACCCTTTCACCAGCGCCAGGTGGTATCGGTTTCAATGGTACTACAGGTGATTTTGTAGCGCGATTTTTTTCCAATTCACCCAAATACATCAATCAAGTTACGGTGGCTTTTGGGTCTGGAGGAGAGCCGTTTAAAGTGGGTATTTGGCGATGTGATTCGATAACCAAAAAACCCGGCACGCTCATTTATCAAAGTGATTCTCTTACCAGCAAAGCCGGTAATTATATCCTGGATTTCAAAAAACCTGTGGCCATCAACGGATCTTTCTTCGTGGGTGTTCGACAACTTGGAACCAGCAATGTGGCCTTCGGCTATCAAACAGAAACCCCCGTAAGACCCAAAACCTTCTATTATGTTGAACCTTTGGGAACAACCAATTGGGTAGATTTTGCCCCAGATGCGCCCTTTAAATTCCTCATTGAACCTCGTTTGCAAGCCGATATCGATGTTGCGGCAATTTCTATAGATCAACCCAGAGATAGCATCAACAAGTACAACAAAGACACCATCGCCCCAGAAGGAATCGTGGGCAATATTGGGGTTCAAAATGCCAAAGACAGCTTTGATATCCGCTGTGAGATTTGGTTTGGCGCAAATAAGCAATACGCTCAGACCATCCGAGATACCCTGAGCAGTGGTCAAAAGCGAAAATACACCTTCCCAAGAACATTTATTCCAAGCGCATATGGTGAACATACGGTTTGGCTGATTGTAAAAAAACTGGGCGATCAAGTATCAGACAATGATACCCAGACCCGTTTCTTCTATGTGGGTGTGAAACGAGATGTAATGATTAATTCAGTTTACGAACCCGGCGAAGGCAGTGGCTATAATTATAAAACAGACACCATCATGCCTATGGCCAATATCCAAAACGTTGGATACGACAATTCACCCACCTTTACTGTAAGGTGCAGAATGTTTCAAGGCACAAAAGTGGTTTACAACCAAACACAATTTTTAACGCTGCCAAAATTTCAATCAAAAATTCTGTTTTGGCCTACCTATAAATGCAGTGATACCGGGAAGATCAAAGTGGTCTTCACCACGGAAATGGCAACGGATGCCTACAAGCCGAATGATACCCAATCTCGAACCATTTTTATTCGGAAAATTGTAGATATTGGTATTGATTCCCTGACATCGCCCAGCGAAACAACCTTCCATAAGCCAGGAAGTGCCCTTCCCATCAAGTATTTCATTTACAACGACGGCTTAGTGGCGGCCTTCAATGTTCCCTTCTATTGCGCCATCTATGGTCCGGGAGGAAATCGCCTTTATTATGACTCTGTTAAGGCCTATTTACAGGGGCTTTTTGGAACCTACCTTACAATGCCCAAGAATTTCACACCCTCGAAATTGGGACAGTATAAATTGGTCGTTAAAACGCGGTACAACCTGGACTTATTCAACGAAAACGATTCGATGGTGCGGTATTTCAATGTTGGAAAACCCCATGATTTTAAAGCCATTGAAATCAAAAGACCATCAAAAGGAGAGGTTGTTAGTATCGGGAAACCAAGCCTCGCACCAAAATTCGCCATTCAAAACTTGGGCTATTTGAAGAATACAGGTCCGGCCGTTTGTGAAGTGTTCTACAAAGGCAATCGGATTTATTATGACATCAAGAACATCACACTTGATACAGGAAAAACAGACACCGTTGTTTTCGCCGCAACGCTCAGGCCTATGAATGTGGGTGAATTTACCATTCGCTGTTATGCCAATTTGGGTTCCGACTTAGACCGAAGCAATGACACGCTCGTGCATGAGTTTAATGCCGTGGTGGGCAGAGATGCCTATCCAATGGCGGTGAGGACGTTCAACGACAGCAGTACATTTGATTTATCAGATACCTTGCAATGGGCAGATGTTACTATTGAAAACCAGGGTGCTGATAGCATTCGCAAGGTCTTAGTAAACATTTCCATTTTTGAAAACGGACAGCGTACAGCATTCGTCTCGCAGGTAACACAGCTCGCCGGGAAACAAGTTGGACAACTGCGATTCAATCTTCAACACAGATTTAGCCGAGTAGGAATCGCAAATTTGTTGGTTTACACCAGTTCTTTTGAAGATCAAAATATCTTTAACGATTCGCTTTGGAAACCGCTCAATATCGCCCTTTTCCAAGACCTCAAACTAATCAAAGCTGCGCAACCCGACAAATCATCGAAGTTGGTGAAAAACGACTCTATTCGATATCCCCGCGTACAATACACCAATGTTGGACAAGAGAACCCGAACTACGAAAATCGTATCATTTATCAGGTTAGTCAGCCTTCGTCTGGCAAGGTTCTTTTTCTAGATACACTCTCCGTTGGATCTATCAATGTGGGCGATACCGCTTGGACGAGCAGTACAAAGGCTTTGACGTTTTCTGAAGCCGGGGCTTACCTGATGACTTGTTTTTTAGAGCAATCCAAAGACGGCGTTACTTCAAACGACACCCTCCAGTATATCCTTTTTGTGGAGGAGGCGGTAAACACAGTAGATTGGGCGTGCGAATGGCGGATTTATCCCAATCCTGCGAATGATGTTTTGGAAATCCAATCCCGGCACTCAGACCATGAATTGCATTTGGAATTGGTTGATGTCAATGGGCGATTGGTTTATCAAGAATCATTCACAAATTCCATCCATCAAATCAATACAAAGGCTTTTGCTTCAGGATTCTATGCGCTAAAATTGCACAGCGAAAAAGAATCCATTACACGCAGCATTGTTATATGTCATCCTTAAATTTTAGCAAGACCCTCGGCGCGATATGTGCTGGGTCGTTGTGGTTATTCTCGGCTTGTGGTAGTATTCAACCTGAAGCACCAACTACAGCCAATCAAATTGTGCCTGTAAAGCCCATGCCTTCAGTGGCCTCAACCATTAACATCCCCATTCGGATTGAGTTGAAACCTTTCATCAAACTCGCAGACCAATCATTTGACAAAGAATTCAAGGGCGCTGACAATCCGTGCTCGGGCCTACGCTATCAATACAAACTAAAACGTGAACCCATTCAATTGTCGGGTAAAGGAAAAACCGTTTTTTTAGGCCTGGATGTAGCGTACGGGTTTTCTGGGGAGTATTGCGCCGGTTGCGTGTTTGATAATTGCATCAATCCCCCCATTCCCTTTAGTTGTGGTTGGGGCGAAGAAACCCTGAGAAGAGCTAAAATCAAATTGAAAAGCGATGTGGAATTAACATCCAATTACCGTATCAAATCCTCAACGAGCTTCACAGAATTCACCCCCATTGATCCATGTAGGGTCACATTCGCTCAAATCAATATCAATGATGTCTTAATGGGACAAATACGCCCAGAACTTGGCAATTTGGCCAAAATGATCGATACAGAAATAGGCAAACAAGATTTGAAACCCTATATCCTTCCCGTATGGAAAGCGTTGCAAGAAGATATTCAAATTCCTTCTACTGGATATTTGCGTTTTCAACCCCAAAGTTTATCGGTGAGTGAGATTAACATGAATGGATCTGTGCTAAATTTTAATGTAGGCCTTACGGCTATTCCGACCATTCAAAGTACGCCTTGGAACAAACCCAGCAGCGGTTTGCCGACTCTTTCACCTTATAAAAAAGGCAGTGGCTTTGAGGTATACACCGACTTAAAAATGAACTACGATAGTTTGTCAAAACAACTATTCGATATCATGAAAACTGAGAGTTATGCTTTGGGTAAAGAAAAAATCAATATTACCTCATTGCGTTTGTTCCCAGCTGGCGAAAAACTTGGTGTGGCTGTTGGTTTTGCCGGAACAAAAAAGGGAATGTTTTACTTGTTGGGCAATCCTGCTTTTGACAACTCCAAGGCGTCATTGGCATTAAAAAATGTTGAATATGATATCGCCACGAAAAATGTCTTGATAAAAACGGCAAAATGGATGATGGACGAGACCATTCGCAAAAAATTGGAAGAGCAGATGGTTTTTGATTTGTCTGACTTAATGAACCTTACCAAAAAATCGATTGCTGAATCATTAAATCAAACAATGGATGGTGGGGTAAAAATCAAAGGCACGCTTAAATCACTTGAGATCAATGGGTGGAGTTTACAACAAGATGCATTGTGGGTGCGTGCCAAGACGCTGGGCGATATCCAAGTGATAATGGAATAATTTGATTTCGATCGTGCTCTGTAGAAGAGTTGAGTCGGAAACAACAAAAAAGGGGGCCTATGGCCCCCTTTTTTTATTATTCTATATTCGATTAACCGATTTTCTCAATCAAGTCGGCAACACGGGCACTGTACCCCGTTTCGTTATCATACCATCCTACCACTTTCACAGTATTGCCAATCACTTGGGTCAACTCTGCATCAAAAATACATGAATGCGTATTGCCTATGATATCAATACTCACGATTGGGTCTGTATTGTATTCCAAAATACCCTTCATCGGTCCTTCAGCAGCAGCTTGCATCGCAGCATTTACCTGCTCTACGGTAGCGGCTGTCTTCAATGTACAAGTAAAGTCCGTTACTGAACCATCTGGAATGGGCACGCGCATGGCATTTCCGTTCAATTTGCCTTTCAAGTGTGGCAAAACCAACCCTACAGCTTTAGCAGCACCAGTGCTCGTGGGAACGATGCTGTAAGCAGCAGCGCGGGCACGACGTAAATCCTTGTGAGGCGCATCTGCCAAGTTTTGATCAGCCGTGTAGGCGTGGATGGTTGTCATGAAGCCTAGTTCTACACCAAACGCATCATCCAATACCTTTACCATTGGGGCCAAACAGTTGGTGGTACAGCTCGCATTAGACATAATCGATTCTGTTCCGTCAATCACTTCGCTATTTACACCCAATACAACGGTTTTCACATCACCCGTCGCTGGTGCGGAAATAACCACTTTTTTAGCACCTGCTTCCAAATGCATAGCAGCTTTAGAGGCGTCGGTGAAAATACCGGTTGATTCCAAAACAACATCTACACCCATGGCGCCCCATGGCAAAGCTTTGGGGTCGCGCTCAGCAAGCGCTTTGATTTTCATGCCGTTGATGATCAAATGTTCAGCATCAGACGAAACGGTGCCTGGGAATTTTCCGTGAACTGAGTCGTATTTCAACAAATGCGCTAATGTGGCATTGTCAGTTAGATCGTTGATAGCAACAACCTCAATACCGGGCTTGTTGATCAAAAATTTGAAGGCGTGACGGCCGATACGACCAAATCCATTGATGGCTACTTTCATGATTATGTATCTATTGGTTTTGTTTTACAAATTTAGGTGTTTTTGTCCGAGTGCTTTGACAGAAAATCAGCATAGGCGTTTTTAATACCCTCTTCTAGGTTAGTAAGTGGCTTCCAGCCAGTTGCAAACAATCGAGCCGAATCCATCAATTTTTTGGGGGTTCCATTGGGTTTGCTCGCATCAAAGACGATTTCACCCTCAAATCCCACAATCTCTCCAATGGTCTTTGCCAAATCACCAATCGTGATGTCGCTGCCATAACCCACATTCACAAAATCTCGCTCATTATAATTTAGCATCAGGTAAACCAGCGCATTGGCTAGGTCGTCTGCGTATAAGAATTCCCGCATCGGCGTACCATCGCCCCAAACAACCACTTCTGATGAACCTTTCTCCTTGGCCTCATGAAACTTGCGAATTAACGCTGGCAACACATGGCTGTTTTCAGGGTGATAATTATCGTTCGGACCATACATGTTCGTTGGCATGGCAGATATAAAATTGCATCCGTATTGATCGCGATAAGCCTCGCACATTTTGATGCCAGTAATTTTCGCAATGGCATACGGCTCATTGGTGGGTTCCAAATATCCACTCAACAAATATTCTTCTTTCAAAGGCTGCGGAGCCAACTTTGGGTAAATGCATGAACTACCTAAAAACAACAACTTCTTTACACCATGCACATAAGCATTGTGAATCAAATTGTTTTGAATGCTCAAGTTGTCATATAAAAATTCTGCACGGTAGGTGTTATTGGCCAAAATTCCGCCCACCTTCGCGGCAGCTACAAATACGTAATCGGGTTTTTCATGGCGATAAAATGCGTCTACATCCGCTTGATTTCGCAAGTCTAGTTCAGCGCTGGTTCTGGTAACAATGTTGTAGTACCCCAATTTCTGTAACTCACGAACAATGGCAGAACCCACCATACCTCGATGGCCAGCCACATAAATCCTCGCCTGTTGTTCCATTATTCGAAGTAGTTCTTGGTTTGGAATCCACCATCTTTCAAGTAGGTTTCCTTTTGCATTACCCTGATATCACTTTGCATCATGTCGGTAACCAAATCTTGCAAAGAGTGCTTGGGAGACCAACCCAATTTCGTACGCGCTTTTGTTGCATCACCGATGAGCAAATCTACTTCCGTTGGACGGAAATATTTGGGATCTACATACACCAACTCCTCTCCAATTGACAATCCACATTTTTGTCCGGTAGCCGCTTCAAAAACCGCCTCGTCAACACCATCAACATAACCAATTTCGTCTACGCCTTCGCCTTTGAAAGCCATAGACACACCCACGTGCTTAAAGCTCATTCGCACAAATTCACGAATTTCGGTGGTTACGCCCGTTGCGATAACAAAGTCCTCTGCTTTTTCTTGTTGCAAAATCAACCACATGGCTTCCACGTAGTCTTTGGCATGTCCCCAATCCCGCTTGGAGTTCAAGTTGCCCAAATACAGTTTATTCTGCAAACCCAAAGCGATACGGGCGGTTGCACGGGTGATTTTTCTTGTTACAAAAGTCTCCCCACGGATCGGACTTTCGTGGTTAAACAAAATACCACTACACGCGTAAATATCATAGGCTTCACGATAGTTCACCGTAATCCAAAATCCATACATTTTTGCCACAGCATATGGGCTTCTAGGATAAAATGGCGTGGTTTCCTTTTGAGGAATCTCTTGCACCAACCCATAGAGTTCACTGGTCGACGCCTGGTAAATCCTGGTTTTCTTGGTCAATCCAAGAATGCGAATCGCTTCCAACAAACGCAGCGTGCCCACCGCATCGCAGTTCGCCGTGTATTCGGGTGTGTCAAAACTCACGTGAACGTGACTCATCGCGCCCAAATTATAAATTTCGTCTGGTTGTACTTCTTGAATAATGCGAATCAAGTTGGTTGAATCCGTCAAATCACCGTAGTGCATCTTGAAATGTGCACCCTCAATGTGAGGATCTTCATAGATATGGTCTACCCGATCGGTGTTGAACAAAGAGCTACGACGCTTGATTCCGTGAACCATATAACCCTTTTTCAAAAGAAATTCAGCCAAATAGGCTCCGTCTTGTCCGGTTATACCGGTGATTAATGCAACCTTCATTATTTTGCACAAAATTACACAAAACATTTATGGTGTTATTGTTTGTCCACCAAAATTCCCCGCGACTTCACTATATAACAGAGGAGGTTTTTTCGCGACGATTGGGGTTTGCGGTTTCGATAACACTTGATATCAATGAATTTCTGAACAGTACAGTCACACACAAAATTGCATACACCCCCACTCCCATTGAGTTAGACGACAACAATTCCATGGTTTGGGTTTTTTGCGATGGGCTACTACAAGAAAACTTTGTGAGACCTTTGGGCGAAAATCTCACCACCAAAACCTACGCCATTGAACCCATAAACGCATTAGGTAGTCTTTCTTTCAACACCCTTTTTGGGCTGTTTCCGGCTGATCAATCGTCGGAGTTAACAAGCGGAGACCCGAAAACAGCAACAAACGGAGGGCATTCGTTCATTGATTTGGCATCAAAACACATACCTTTCGACCTATTCGCCACCATTTTTTGGTCCATTTCAAGATACGAAGAAGTACAGTGGGGCATTTCGCAAGCTGTTCAAAAACAAAAAGGCGCTTTACAGCCTGATGAACACGGCCGCTACACCGCCACACAGAGTTTGTTGTTTCAATCAGGGGTGCTTGAAAGACCCTTTGTGGATGAACTTGTTTGGTTTTTAGGTGCGCTCCTAAATCGCAAACCACTGCATCAATATAGCATCGTGCCAACCGCAGATATCGACATGGC
>DBCP01000142.1:16401-20620 GCA_002293105.1 Bacteroidetes bacterium UBA955
TTGCGCGTTTTGTTGGGTAGAAAAGATCCATATGCCATGGACAACGGAACCATTCAATTATTACAGAAGCATGAGAAATTAAGAGCAGATAAAGGACCCAAAATGTTCGTACTCGCTTCTAATCAAAGAACATCGCGAAATAAACAAATACATCCGCGCGCATTTATCCAAGAGTTTGAACGGTTAAAAAATAGTATGGCGCTGAGCAACGAGTGGATCGGCATACATCCATCTTGGCAAGAAAAAACAAACGCCCTTCACAACCTTACAGAATGGAAAAACGAAATGGAGGTAGTGGAAATGCTCATTGGAGAAAAACCCAAGCACTCCCGCTTTCATTATATTCACCTACACATACCACATTCATATCAATTGTTGGCACAACTCGGCATAGAATCGGATTGGAGTATGGGCTATCCAGAAGCCATTGGGTTTAGGGCCGGTACAAGTGTGCCGTTTATTTGGTATGATATTGTACTAGACCAAACATCCAAAATTACCGTGGTACCCTTCTGTATTATGGATGTAACTTGCCGAAATTATAAAAATCTATCTCCACAAGAGTCAATTAATTTAGGACAATCAATTAAATCAAAAGTTCAATTAATGGGCGGAACATTTTGTTTTATTTTTCACAATGAGTCCGTATCAGAAAGCCATCCATGGAAAGGATGGAAAAATGTCATCGAATCTTGGGCTGAACCAACGAAAAGCAACAACCCATCATGACCATACGGCACCTCCAACACAAACAAATCGACCCACTAAAATGGGATGGCGCCATTTTCCGTAGTCGCGTGCCGCAAGCCTACGCCCTATTCGGTTATTTAAACAAAATCACAGATAATCATTGGTCAGCATTGGTTTACGGGGATTATGAAGCGGTTTTTCCCTTGCCATTGAAACAGAAGTTCGGCATCACCTATGTGGTTCAACCTATTTTCTGTCAACAACTAGGGGCATTCGGGACGTGCACGAACGTATCAACCATGGATTTTGTCAACGCCATACCCAAACACTTTGTTAGGGTACGAATGAATTTAAACCCCTACTTTGACAAACAGAACAAACCTGTATTAACGGTAAAAACAAACCTAGTCCTACCGCTATCGTCTCAGCCAGATTACAACAAAGATTGTCGAAAGAACCTGTTGGGGCTCCAAAAGTATCCCATCCAATTCGAGGAAAATAAAATCTCCATTCAAGACGCCGTAGGTGTTTACCGTCAGGCATGGGGAAATAGCAACCTTCAATTGACGCTAAACGACTACAACCGTTTCGTGGGTGCATGCGAAACGCTACAAGAATCGCACAATGGGGTGTTAACTATTTCAGCCACCAATACTGAAACAAACGAACTCTTAGGCGCTGCCATTATATTGAGATTAACAAACCTCGACCAACACCAAATTCAACTCTTACAATATGTTTGTGCTGGTCCCACCGCTGAGGGAAAACCAATGGGCATCATGCATGGTATCATCGACGCAGCCATTCAAAAGCACCTAGGACCCAATACCGTATTCGACTTTGAGGGCAGCAGCATACCAAGTGTGGCTGCTTTTTATAAGAAATTTGGTCCCGTGGACAACCCCTACTACCTATTCAAACGGGGCCTATAAACTATCCAAGCGCGGAACTTTGCACCGCCTAACCTTGCATGGTGTATCTTCGCACAATGAACCCTTGGATTCAAGCCGCTAGACTCAGAACACTGCCATTGGCATTGTCGGGCATCATTTTGGGCGCTGCCATATCGCATTTATGCTACGAAGGCAACAGCCAATTGGCTCACCAAACCGGCGACGTTACAACATCCCCTTGGATTGTGTTTTTCTTGGCGATTATCACGGCGACATTGCTTCAAGTGTTGAGTAACTATGCCAATGATTTGGGCGACTTTACCAAAGGAACAGATGTCGCTGCATCCCGCACTGATCGTGCTTTGGCATCAGGAAAAATCAAACCCGAAACCATGAAACGCGCATTGTTGGGCTTAATGATTCTAACCTTGTTTGTCGGATGCTTGTTGATTTGGATAACTGGCCTTTTCCACGCAAATAGCGGCTGGTATTTACTCAGTATTGGTGTTCTAGCCATCCTTGCCGCTCTGGGATATACACTTGGTAAAAATGCTTATGGCTACTGGGGTCTGGGCGATTTCTCTGTTATCCTTTTCTTTGGCCTAGTTCCCGTTTTGGGCATGGGTTTACTCAATGGCTTTTTTTACGATGTGGCTTCGAGCCGATATCTTGATGTGTTTGTCTTTGCTGGACTCGGTTTGGGCTTTCTGAGTGCCGGGGTTTTGAATGTGAATAATTACCGAGATCTACTTTCCGATCAAGCTATCGGCAAAAAAACACTGGCCGTGCGATTGGGTGAATCAAAAACATTGAGATACCATCGTTTACTCCTATTGATTGGCGGCGCCTTGATACCTCTGTCGCTACTCACTTTCGAAAAGAGATACTTCGAATGGACAAGCATGTGGGGATCACAATCTGTTTTTATGCTGGGTGTCTTCTCCCCCATATTCATTCAATTGTCGAGTCATTATCAAAAAGTCAAATCCGCGAAACCTGGAGATCGCGAAGACCTTAACTTACAATTGAAGAAACTATCACTAACGATATTGGCGATGGTGGTTGTGTATGCGTTGCTATCATTTTTTATTGTAGATTTTTTGGGACCTGATAAAGACTAAATATAAGAACACCCATGCGGCTACAGTTTCAAACCAAAACCATGGAGTTCCTCAAACCGGCCAAAACAAGTCGGGGCGAGTATATTCAGAAAACGAGCATTCTATTATCGTTGAGCGACAACCAGCACACAGGTATTGGAGAAGCCGCACCCCTTCCCGATTTAAGCATTGATGGAAAGGTTGACCTCGCCGCTGTTTTGTCTCCTTTGTTGGATACGGAGCTCGCCGAAAGCGATCTTTTCGACCTGCTTGCCCATTGGGAACCCGGTGAGTCTGAGGCCCTGCCAAGTTTGCGTTTTGCGCTTCACGCTGCTTGGAAAAATTTGCAATTTCAGCAGCACAATAAACCCACCTCAGCCACACAAACTGTTCATTGGGTAAACAACGATTTTACTGCTGGAAAGCGAGGCTTGAAAATCAATGGCTTGGTTTGGATGAATGGCGTTGAAGCGATGTACGAAGAAGCGATTTCAAAGTTCAAGGCGGGCTTTCGTTGCATTAAAATAAAGGTGGGTGCTTTGGACTTTGACGAAGAATGTCGCTTAATTGAGCGAATCCGCAAACATTATACAGCCTTTGCTTTGGAATTGCGACTTGATGCCAACGGAGGTTTTCAAGAAGATGCCGCGCTGGAGCAACTAAAGGAATTGAAGCGATTCGAAATACATTCGATAGAACAACCTGTTCGTGCCGGATCGCCCAGCCTAGATCAAATTTGTAGGGAAAGCCCCATTGATATCGCTTTAGACGAATCACTCATTGGAATACACCCAACAAAAGATGGTTGTTATGGCCAAAGTGGTTCGTCTCTATTGTCTTGGGCCAGGCCCAAATACATCATTCTCAAACCCACATTGCTCGGAGGAACAGACATCGCAGACGCTTGGATACAGGTTGCCTCAAAGCAAAACATAGGTTGGTGGAGCACGAGTGCTTTGGAGGGAAATGTGGGTTTGGCGAGCATCGCCCAGTGGGTGTCACAATATCAACCATCGATGCCACAAGGGCTCGGTACCGGTTTGCTTTTCAAAGACAATTTCCAATCGTATACCCGGGTTGTGGGAGATACATTATGGTTTAATCTTAATGCGTCATGAGTGTAAATTTACCTGCCTCCTTTGTTGTCCAAACCCAAGAATCGCTTCCTAAGGAATTGTGCGATGATTTACTATCCTCTTTGAATGAAAATCCGAATGTGAGCATCCGCATCAATCGTTCAAAGGGAATTGTCCCCGATGATTTTCGTGGTGGTGTTTTAAATTGTGCTATTCCGCATTGTGAGGACGGTTTTTTGTTGGATTCGAGACCTTTGTTTACTGCCGATCCTGCTTTTCACGCAGGGGCATACTATGTGCAAGAGGCAAATAGCATGGTGGTTGGCGAGTTGGTAAAACGCTTGTTGGTGCATTTCGACCCCGGTGCGGTGGTACTCGATCTTTGCGCATCGCCCGGTGGAAAAAGCACACATGTTGCAACACATTTAAGACCCGGCGATTTGTTGGTTGCCAACGAGGT
>DBCP01000142.1:20732-23169 GCA_002293105.1 Bacteroidetes bacterium UBA955
CTGAGGGGTTTGTTTCAAATTGTTGTCGCCGATATGCCTTGTAGTGGAGAGGGAATGTTCCGTAAAACACCAGACGCAATCGCTGAATGGAGCCTCGAAAATGTATTGCTATGTGCTTCTCGACAGCAAAGAATTGCTCATGATATTTGGCCAAGTTTGGCAGAAGGTGGCGTAATGATTTATAGCACCTGTACCTACAACCGACAGGAAAACGAGGATAACATCAACCACATTGTAGAAGAATTGGGTGCGGAGATAATGGAGTTTGATTTTCCCGAAACCCTAGGCATTGTTGAAATAGAGCCAGGAAAATATCGCATGTTGCCCAGCAAAACCTTGGGAGAAGGTTTCTTTTTTGCCGTTTTGAGAAAAACATCACGTGAAAAGTTGAGGCTTCCAAAGGTTGCAAAAATGAAATCGGCCAAAGGATTACCCCTTTTTTTAAACGATGAGTTTATGGGGTATGACCTACAAGATGGTTTGATGGTGGTGCGTGCCGGAGATTGGCATGACTACTATCCAAACCTGCCCGCGCTACTTCCTGGAGTAAAACAAACAGGTGTGAATGCTGGGCAAAGCAACAAAAACCAATGGAAGGTGCACCCAGAGTATGATTTATTAGCCCAAAAAACCATGGCGTACCAACAGATAGAGATAAACATTCATCAAGCCCTTGAGTATTACAAACGGGCGTTTTTGCCAGTAATAATCGACCAAAAAGGTGTCGTTGGGCTGCGGTGGAATGGGCTATCGTTAGGCACGGCTAATGCGGTAAACAATGGGCTGAACAATTTATGGCCCATGCACTGGCGGGTCATCCAAAACCAAATGCAAGCCGATTCACTTTTGGTAAACAAGCTACAATCCCCTTAACCAAAAACACGATCGATTCCGTTGTTTGTTGGATTGGGTTACGCTTTCGGCTTCTTGGCTTTGGTGCGCTTCAACCGATCTACGTAATTCATTTCTTTTTCGGTTAAAAAACGCCATTTGCCGCGACCCAATTTGACTTTGTCGAACTCGCCCAACAACACACGATCCAAGCCGGTTACTTCGTAACCAAAATGCTCGAACATTCTTCGTACGATGCGATTTCTGCCGCTTTTGATTTCAATGCCAAGGACAGTGTCTTTTCCTTCTTCTACAAAACCGCACTGCTCAAAAGCCATCATTCCGTCTTCAAGTTCTACGCCTTCAACCAGTTGCATCATGTGCTCTTTGGTGGGTTTTCTGTCGAGGGTTGCGCGATATACTTTTTTAATCTCAAAACTCGGGTGCATTAGCTTCTGGGCCATTTCCCCATCGTTCGTCAACAACAATACACCGGTAGTATTTCTATCGAGTCGACCGATTGGATATATGCGTTCTTTACCAGGTAAATCAATCAGCTCCATCACGGTTTTTCTACCTTCTGGGTCATCGGTGGTTGTGATGAACCCCTTGGGCTTATTCATGATGATATATACTGGCTTTTCAGGCACAACTTTACGGTCTTCAACCTTAACAACATCGTAAGGGGTTACCTTGGTGCCAAGTTCTTTTACAATCTCGCCATTCACGCGTACCAAACCTTGTAAAATAAGGTCATCAGCTTCTCTTCGTGAGCAAATTCCACTGTTGGCGATGTATCGGTTTAATCTAATTTCATTGCTATTCGCGTGCTCAGTTCCTTTTTCTAAATTGCTAGTTACACGATTGTATTCACGCTTGCTCCCTTTGAATCCAATGGGGGTTTCAGCACGTTCTGCCTTTGGAATTCCATAGGTCTTTTGTGTTGGGGTATTTCTTTCTTCGCTTTGAATCTCCTCTGAATTTGCTCCTCTGGGTTTAAACTTCGCTAGCCCTTTAACTCCGCTACTAATTGATGGTTTAGAAACGCGATCTTCACGGTCTCTTTCAATGGGTTTTTCACGGTTAAATGGTTTTTTGTCTGCGCCGTCATCGGAAAACCGAGGTTTTGAAAACTCTCGCTTATTGCCAAACTCCTTGGGTTTGTCGAAACTGCGCGGTTTGCCAAATCCACTGGCAGGTCTGTCACCTTGACTTCTTTCAGAGGCTCGTTTATCCCCAAAATTGTTGGGTCGATCAAATCCACCTGGTCGATCGCCACGATTGGGTCGATCAAATCCCTGCGACTTGTCGAAAGATCTCGGTTTGTCAAATCCGCCACGGCTTTCGCGGGGACTAAACGGTTTCTTATCGTCGCCATCCTTGCTAAACCTGGCACTGCGATCACCGGGAAATCTGGGTTTGCCCGATTGATCACCACCTGTAAATCCACCCTTTTCCATGAACCGTGGGTTACTGCGCTTAAAACCTCCCCTTGATCCCTCCTCACGCGGCGCACCGCTTTCAAATCTGGGATTGTTTTCACGTGGCCCTCTGTCTGGTCCGAACTTGGGTCTCTCGTTCCTCACAAAACCACCGCGATTGGGCG
>DBCP01000151.1 GCA_002293105.1 Bacteroidetes bacterium UBA955
TGTGGGATTTTGGTGTAGCTGCCATGATGGATGACACATCTACTGTAAAAAATACGCTGTATGCATACGGTAAAGACACTGCAACATATACCATTCGTTTGATTGTGAAATCAGACAAAGGATGTGCAGACACTGCCTATAGAACGGTGTATGTGGGCCCAGATATCATCGTGTTTATTCCAGATGCCTTCACCCCAGATGGTGCAGGGCCCAACAAAAACAACACATTTGCACCTGTGGCCATGAACTACAAAAATGCAGTGATGAAGATCTACAATCGTTGGGGTGAGAAATTGTACGAGACCGATGACTTGTTGAAGGGATGGGATGGTACAGCCAACGGCGCAGAATGCCAAGATGGCGTATATCTCTACTCCATTCGCTTGTATTCTATGGATGATGAGGCATACGAGTATACCGGTTCAATCACATTGTTGAGATAATCGGGATATTACTTCTTTTTTGATGGTTGAAGTTTATCGGTAGGGAGGAAGTACAGTATACCCATTCCAATAAAGAAGAAGACCATGAGCGATAAGATGCTATTTCTCATGTCGCCGGTGATATTGTCAATGGCAGCCCATGCAAATGTGCCCAATACAATCCCCAACTTTTCGGTTACTTCAAAAAAGCTGAAATAAGAGGTGTTGTCGCGATCGCCAGGGATTAACTTGGCGTAGGTGGCTCTAGATAAACTCTGAATACCACCCATCACTGTTCCGATCAAGCAAGCAAGCGCAAAGAATTGTTCTGGATGACGGGGTTCTAATTTGAACGCCAAAGAACATGCGATGGTCCAAATGATCAAACTGACAAAGATGGCGGCTTTGTTTCCAATGCGATCGGCCAAAAAAGCAAAGAAATAGGCCCCTGCGATGCCAATCAATTGGATCAATAGAATGGTGGTAAGCATTTCCTCAGATTTGAGCAGGAGTACATCTTTTCCGAACAGTGCTGCCACATAAATAACCGTTTGAACACCCATGGTGTATACGAAAAATGCACCCAAGAAAATCTTCACGGATTTCATTGTTCGTACCTCGGCAAATACCTTTCTAATTTCATGGTAGCCACTCCAAATGCTTGATTTGGATTTTGCGGCCAATTTGCCAGGCAATTTTATCAATGGCCAAAATGACCAGGCTAACCACCATATACCCACCGTGAGGAACCCAATCTGGAAGGGAAGTACGCTTTCTTTCGGACTGGGTAATCCAAACCAATCGTGTTTAATTAATAACAGTAAATTGAATATTAACATTAGCACGCTACCGATATAGCCCATGGTAAAACCGCGTGCCGATAGTCGATCAAATCGATCGGGTGTGGCAATTTCTGGTAAAAAAGCGTTGTAAAACACCAAACTTCCTGCCCAGCCGAGTGTCGCAACCATAAAACATCCAAGTCCAAACAGGTAGTTATCGCCATTAAAGAAAAACAAACTACTGCAACCCAAACTTCCTAAGATCACAAAGAATCGCATGAAAGGCTTCTTGGCTCCGGAGGCATCGCTGATTCCAGATAATAAAGGCACCAGCAACACGTTGATCAAAAAGGCCAAACTCAAGCAATAGCTGTAGAGGGCAGTATTTTTAAAATCATACCCCATGAACTCAATGTGTTTCGGGGTGAAACTTTCGTAAAATGTGGGGAAGATTGCAGAGGAAATGCTCAATGAATATACACTGTTGGCCCAATCATACATGGTCCATGCGGTGAGCACACTTTTGTTATTTTTTTCCATACCGGGTTGCAATTTACCCAAAAAACCATGGGATACAAGGCCATGAAACGGCAGAATGGATAGGGAAAGAGAAAATTAACAGTGTAGTAGTGTGATTCTTAACGATTGCCATTGGCAAACATCAAAATCAACTTAAGCGTATTTCTGACTGTCTGCACGGGTCCATTTTTCTTCAGCAATTTCTCGGGTGATAGACACCGTTGATTTGGACTTGGAAGAAGGTCCCTCATACATATAGTCTTGAAGTATTGATTCGCAGATACCACGCAATCCCCTGGCACCCAACTTGTTTTCAAAGGCGATTTCGGCAATATACTCGATAGCGGAATCGTTGAATTGCAGGGTGATTTTATCCAAAGCAAACAAGTGAATATATTGCTTGAGCAGGGCATTCTTGGGCTCGGTGAGAATGGATTTCAACGTTTCCTTGTCCAAGGGCTCTAAAGCGGTCAAAATGGGTAAACGACCAATCAATTCAGGGATCAATCCAAATGAACGCAAATCGGAAGGTGCCACCAAACTCAATAACTTCTTGTCCTGAATTTCCTTGTTGTGCGCACTTTTAAATCCCACAGCTTGTTTCTGTACGCGACGGGAAATGATTTTTTCAATACCATCAAAAGCGCCGCCACAAATGAACAGAATGTTGGATGTATCCACCTTGATATATTTTTGGTCAGGGTGTTTTCGTCCTCCTTCAGGGGCAACATTGGCAATGGTTCCTTCAAGAATCTTTAACAATCCTTGTTGTACACCTTCACCGCTAACATCTCGTGTGATAGACGCATTATCGCCTTTGCGGGCAATTTTGTCCATCTCGTCGAGGTATATAATCCCCCGTTCTGCTTGTTCGGGTTTGTAGTTGGACACCTGTAACAGTCGACTGATAATACTTTCAACGTCTTCACCAACATAACCAGCTTCTGTTAGAACAGTGGCATCAGCAATGCAGAAAGGAACATCCAGTATTTTGGCAAGGGTTTTCGCCAGAAGGGTTTTGCCCGTTCCGGTTTCGCCAATCATCAGGATGTTTGATTTTTCAATTTCAACATCCCCATCTCCAGCAGATTTTTTGCTATTCAATCGCTTGTAGTGGTTGTAGACCGCTACGCTGAGGGTTTTCTTGGCCTGATCTTGACCGATTACGTATTGGTCTAAAAAGGTTTTAATTTCGGCGGGTTTGGGGAGTTTTTTGTTGCTCGTCCCAACGGTATTGGTTTCTTCATCCAAAGAAGTTCCACCTATGCTCAATTCTTTTTCTACAATCTTTTGGGCTTGGTCTGCACACTGGTCACAGATGTGGCCATCTAGACCAGAAATCAACATCAACGATTCGCTCTTCCTGCGTCCGCAAAAGGAACAAATGGGGTCTTTGGCTTTCATTCCAATTATTTATTGCGTCGGCCCAGAACCTCGTCAATCATGCCATACGCCTTTGACTCTTCGGCCGTCATCCAGTAGTCGCGATCGCTGTCTTTTTCAACACGCTCGAAGGACTGACCGGAGTGGTGAGAGATAATGTCGTATAGCTCTTTTTTCAATTTGCTAATCTCTTTATATGTGATTTCAATATCAGATGCTTGTCCTTGTGCTCCACCCAAAGGCTGGTGAATCATGATGCGAGAGTGGGGAAGGGCAGTTCTTTTGCCATGGGCACCCGCACACATCAAAACAGCACCCATACTTGCAGCCATACCGGTGCAAATTGTGGCAACGTCAGAACTGATGTATTGCATGGTGTCGTAAATCGCCAATCCTGCGTATACACTTCCGCCGGGACTATTGATATATATTTGGATATCGCGGTTTGGATTGGCACTTTCCAAAAACAACAATTGGCCCATGATGATATTCGCTACATCTTCATAGATAGGAACACCCAAGAAAATGATTCTGTCCATCATCAAGCGAGAGAAAATGTCAATGACACTGGCGTTCATTTGACGCTCCTCGATGATGTTAGGGGTCAGTCCATAGATGCCACTGCTTTGTGAAACCAATTTGGTGTATTCGTCAACCCTTAAGCTACTGATGCCCAGATGCTTGGTTGCGTATTTTTGAAATTCTTTGCCGTAATCCATGTTGTTTTCTTTGTATAACAAATCTAAATCAGAAATGGTTATTCACCATGCTCAGATTTGTGTGCATTTACGTGTTTAAAGTAATCTTCCACCGAAATTTTCTTTGATTTCAGGGTTACATCACCTTTAATCGCATCGTAAGCTTTACGGTAAATCACGCGATCTGCCATTTGCATCACAAATTCACGCTCAGCCAAACGCTTATTGATGCTTTCATCCAAGAATGCATCGTTCATAGGGATGTTCAAACCGTACTGTCTGTACAAACCGTGGAAATAAATGCGTGCCTCTTCGCGGATATCTTCTTCTGTGCTCTGCAAGTTGTGGCTAGCGGCAATTTTGTCGATCACCAATCTGCGTTGCAATGCGCTTTTTTCTTCGGCATATTTTTCTTCGATGTTCTCGAAGTTGTATTCGTTTTCTTTGGTGGTAATCAACCAACGCTTCAAGAATTCATCGGGCAATTCAATGGGGTGCTTTTCCATCAACAAATGGCCGATTTGGTGATCTAACCAAAGATCTGCTTCGTTGCGATAATAGTTTTCCAAGTTCGACTGAATTTTTGCGCGATACTCTTCTTCACTGGCAGGGATTTCCTGCTCGCCAAAAACTTCGCGATAATATTCTTCGTTCAATTCAGCATCGGTTCTGCGCTTGATTTCGGTAATGACAATCTTGAAATTATCGCTCAAATCCGCAACACCCTCTTTGGCAATGCCCAATGTGTTTGAAATGACGGTTTCGTTGTTGTTCAACAAGGTCTTCACACTAACGATTAACTCATCACCAACTTTTTTACCCAAAACAGATTTCTTGGCTTTTTTGTCTTCGATCATTGAAGCCACGAAGCTGATGCTCTTTTCAGCAATACCACCTTCCAACACTTCACCACCGTCTGTCAATTCTGTTACACCAGCATAAATGATGTCCTCGTCTGCTGCAGTTTCTACATCAAACATTTTGCCGTGACGCTTGCGAGAGTGGTTGATATCGTCGGTTACTTCCTTTTCGCCCACTTGAATATCGAACTGCTCCAGAGTATCCTTCGAAGAAATATTCAACCCGAACTGAGGTGCCATTCCCAAGTCAAAAGCAAACTTGAAATTCTCACTGGCTTCAATGTCGATTTCACTTTCAACTTTCGTACTTGCGATGGGATAACCCAAAATATCCAATTTCTCATCTTGGATGTATTTGTTCATGGCGTCTGAGGCCATGTTCTGAATTTCTTCTGCTAGGATGCCCTTGCCGTAAAGCTTTTGAACCATTCCCAATGGGGCTTTTCCTGGACGGAACCCTTTGATATTGGCGCTCTTTTGGATGCGTTTTACTTCTTTTTCTACCTTTTCTTGGTAGTCTTCCTTACCCAAAGAGATAATTACGGTAAGATTGAGATCGTCGTGTTTTTCGAGTTGAATATTCACAATTTGTTGCGTTTCAGTGTAAATAAAAATCCCCGCCACATTGCCGTAAAGCAAACAGAGGAGGGGAATAGTGCACGCGGAGGGACTCGAACCCACACACCTTACGGCGCCAGATCCTAAGTCTGGTGCGGCTACCAATTACGCCACGCGTGCAGAAAGGACCTTAAAAAAGGACTGCAAAGGTAATGAAATTTACTATCTAATCAAAACAGGGTGGTGGTATAGCTGTAAGTTTTCTTGTTTTTCAACACCACGGTGATTTTGATTTCGTCGCCGGCTGACCATTGAGTCATTCCCAAAGGAGTGATCGCCAAGGTGGGCAAGCCCAATCCGCTGCCCAGTTGAACGGTGATATTGCTCTCAATGGCACCGTGTTTTTTGGATGCGATGGTAACCACAGCGTCCTCCAACGGTTGTAAAATCGAGAAGCTCCATCGCTCAAACGTTAACATGCTTGGTGAAGCACCCGCTGCAGGCCAGCACACAAAATGGTCTCTGTAATACTGTGTGTCGATGGCCATTATGTTCTTATCGGCCAACCAAAACACTGAATTATTCTCCGCACAACCAAAGCCATAGTTTAGCATACCTGGATGGGTTAATAAACGGCGGTTGTACAATTCTTCGCTTTTCGTATCACTCATCAAAACGGTGGTGCTTTGCGCAGGGTTGGCTTCCAATACTGCAGTTCCGTAAATGGCTGCATCGGCGGCCGCGGTAGTAAAGCACTTGTGTGTTTCGGGTTTGGGTTCGCGACTGAAAACGCCCACTGGTGCATACATGGTTGCGGCTTGCATACAGGCAATGTGTTTGTCTTGATCGAACTGAATGCCTTTGGTTACGCCTGAGTTTTGACGGAAATAATTGATGCGATCCGTGATTTTGCGCAATGTTGAATCAGGCAAAGTTCCCGAAGTACACGTTTTGCTGTTTCCATTCCAACCCGTTTGGGCCACTTTTTTGCCTTTGATTGTAGCGTAGCCGATTTTACTGCCCTTGTACCGAACGTCGAAGTCGGTTTTCGCCAATCGCACCTGCAATGCTGGTAAGCCCAAAAATTTGGGATTCTCTTTCTGCAAGCGATAGTAGCAACCCCAAGCCGCTTCCAATAGCCCTTCCTTCATCAAGGAATCAGATGCGCGCGCCAACAATCCCTGTTGCATGGGCTTCAATGTAGTATTTTTTGGGAAGTCTTTGATGACAGAGTCGCTGAGCGATAAAATTCTTGCCCAGTCGTAGTATGCGATTTTTTGTTTGGTCCACGCGTTGAATGTATTCAAACGATATTTTTTCAAATTCGCATTTTTGGGGTATTTGTTCGCCCCGTGATCCATCAGCATAGCAATTAGGCGATGACTGATGGCTGTTGGCGGATTGTTCAACAATACTTCCAGTTTTTTCTCATCAATTTGGGCCGATTTGAACTGGATAGGGTACCACTTGTAAAAGAAGAAAACGGTGCCCCCTTTGGCGTTGTTACTCAAGTAATATTCCAAGCATTGGTTTATAAAAGCAAACGAATCCTTCATCAAAAATGGATCGGTGCTGTTCTTCGATTTGCGGTCTAACAAATCTATTTTTCGATTGTAGAAGTCGATAAATACCGATTCTGCCTCTGTCCAGTCATTGTTTTGGGCCAAATAACCCATTCGATTCAAATAGTAATTGTTCTGCTCGTGCAAATAAAAGGTATCGCTAGGAAAGAAGAACAATGCTTTGGTCAGGAGCTGGTTGTACATCTGGCTGTAGCCGGTATTGGCCCGTGTTGTTGCCAAATCAACGTCGATCATCGAACGTTCCCAGCCCAACAATTTTTGGTTTAAAGGAAAAACCGACAACCCCATTTCACAGTAAATCAATGCGCTGTCTGTAAGCTTGCGTTCATTCAAATAATAATCGGTAAGTACCTCAAAAGCCTCTCTTACATAGGTTTTCTTGTGCTTGCCCTCGGCATTGGCCAAGTAATTCATGTTGGCCACCTTACGCATCGTTTTTACAGCATCCAAGTTTTGCTTTAATAGCCAATAACAATGTCCTGCCATTCCTAGGGCGATGGTATCGCCGGTTAAGTCAAAGCTTGTTTTGTACATTTGTAAGGCACGGGGGTAGCGACCTTGTCCGTAATTGCTAATGGCTTCCTTGTTATTGGCGACAACCAATGCATTGAATCGCACACCATATTGCTCGAAGTAGCTGCCATCATTGTCGTAGGCCTTGGCTTTCACCGCGCTCTTCATCGCCTCCTTAAAATAGTCCACATCGCCTTTTCTGTACTTATCGATCTGATACATCTCATACTCGGAAATGGCCTTGATATACCAAAGTTCAGCTTCCGTTTTGTCGTCTTCCAAGCCCTTTGCGCTCATTTTTTGTGCGTCTACGTACTTGGCGGCGGTAAAATATTCTCTCGACTTGAGGACAGCCTTAGTTTGTGCTTGTGCCAATCCGATGATGCACAGCGTTAGGGAAAGGATTAGGATACGGATGTTCATGGTTTTCAATGAGACCTATTACAAATAAAAGAATTACCAAGCACAAAATCACATGGCGTTGGTAATCGGTGTAAAAAAAGAAAAA
>DBCP01000124.1:0-3586 GCA_002293105.1 Bacteroidetes bacterium UBA955
ACGAAAACAGTATTCTCAAACCACGGTTTTTTGGAAGCGGTTTCAAAGAATTTGCGCAGGGCGATGTCGGTGTAAGCGATGGTGTGCTGCACAGTAGCGGGATCGCCAGGCAATTTTCCTTGATAGGGCTTGGGGATGGTGTAGGGGTGGTGCGATGAGAGTGTAAAAATCGATGCGAATACAGGTTGTTTGCCATCGTTTAGGGTGTCCATGCACCGGATGAAGTGTTGTAGATACGGTTCGTCGAAAATGCCCCAGTTGCCGTCGAAGTCACGTTTGTAAAGGTTGGCAGGGTATTGGTCGATGCCGTGATATTGCTGCAATCCCGTTTGCTTTAGGAACGACTGAAAACCCATTGTACCGTTGTTGGAGCCATGAAAAAAGGCGGTTTTATATCCTTTGGCGAGTTGAAAGGCGTTATTGACTTTGTTGTTGGCGTAGGCCGAGGTGACGTAAAACTCACTCATTAGGCTGGGCATTCCACAGAAAAGACTGGGTACCATTTCGATGCTTTTGGTGCCGTTGGCATAGCAATAGGGGAAATAGAGGGTGTTTGGGTCTGCGGCGAGGCGGTCGAGGAATGGGGTGAATGGTGTGCCGTTGCCAAACCCGGTGTAATCGCGGGCGAGGCTTTCAACCACGATGAAAACGATGTTTGGTTGGATCCATCCGCCGCCTTGACTGCGCGACATTGGAAATGGGTGCAGGGGCTGGGTGTTTTTAAGCAGCCAATCTGTGGTATTGTTGTTTGTGGCGTTGTTTGGCCATTGCACGGCAAAATCAAAATTGGGGAGGCCATTTCGCTGCCAGGTGCTGATGATTTGCAGTGGGGTGGAGGTGACCAACGGGGCGATTTCTGGTGCTACAAAAGTGGATGCATCGATGGCTCTGAGGGGGCGAAGTTGGAGGCCACCACGAAATCCGACGAGGCAGGTTGCGGCGAAGGCGATGGCGGTGATGAGGCCGCGCAGCGGCCTCCCTTTGAAATCAACTTGTGGGTATTGGCCGCGCACCGGAATGATTCTGAGGAGAAAATACCCCAGCGCGGCCAAACCAAGGATGATTCCCAGGTTGTCGAGAATGTAAGGGGTGAGTTTGTTGGCGTCATCGCCCAGCATATCAAACAACTCAAAACCACTGCGCTTGGCCGTTACTTGAGAATATCCAGTATCAATCCCATTGAAAATCAGTGTTGTGAGTGCCGCTAGGAGGAATAAGGCTTTGTTGATCCAGGGGTGCTTTTCTCGGAGCTGTCCGCCAAAAATCACCCAAATCCAAACCGGTAAAAAAACCGCTGCCACCACCGGAACATCAAAATAAATGCCTACCAAGTGGGCCCAAATGTATTCGTCGATGCCGATCGGTGGCAACCAAAAAGCATTGGCGGTAAACCAGATCAACCTTGAAAAAGTGAGCACCGCAAAAGCCAACAGGATCTGATTCAATAGATTTGAGCGCATTCGCCAATTCGACTTTTTCATGCGATTGTTAATAGTGGTAACGACACTGTTGGACAATGATTTGTGTTGTATTAAAGCTGTATACCAATCTGTGCTCGAGGTTGATTCTTCGCGAATAAAAACCTTGTAAATCTCCGGTTAAGGCTTCAGGTTTTCCGGTACCATTCATCGGATCTCTTCTGCATTCTGCGAGCAATCCATTGATCTTTTTCACGATTTTCTTATTCGTGGACTGCCAATATATATAATCGTCCCATGCTTTTGGTGTCCATGCCAATTGCAATGTCATATTACTCGAAGGTCTCGTGAAACAACAACTCGCCTCGTTGGGTTTGATCTATGGATTCGTAGAGCGCTTTGGCATTGTTGCGACTGCTCAAAAGGTGCAAGGTTTCCTTCATTGAATTGTATTCTTCCAATGAAATAATGACCGCGTTTTGCTGTTTGCCGCGATGCACAATGTATGTAGCTTGCTCTTCTGCCACCCGATCCAAGGTTTCCTTCAAATTGTTTCGCAGTTCTGTGTAGTTAACAACTTCCATAATAAAGTACTTAATTAAGTACAAATATAAGTATTTTTATATTTCTTTGGCTCAGTGAATCCATAATAAACGATTATAATCGGATAGAATAGCTGTTGCTTCGCATGTCTACTTCACCACAACCTCATCCAAAAAAAGCCAAGCGGGAAGGCCAGCGCCCAAGTGATCCGCAGGAAGTTTTTTGAGGCATTTTGCGTTTATTCGAATGTATCGCGCCGGCAGCAATGCGCCATTTGTGAGCGGTCGGTCCGCGAAATCAACCGTGTAATTGATCCTGTTTTTGGCCATGTTTCTACCCCAAATCTCGTCGTAAGCATATTTGGTTTTTCCCAACAAAGTGCCCTTTTCTGTATAAGCGCCCGTGGCCTTTGGCATGAGGTCCAAATACATCGTGTCAAACACCGCTACAATGGGCTTGGCCATTGGCATGGGGTGCAATTCCCAAGTTTTTCCGTCTACACTGGTTTCGATGGAAACCTCCGTGGGTGCAAATATCCAACTCGGTTCTACCGATAAACTGCCCAAAGTCACCGATGTCAGCGGTTTGATGCTGTCTAAATCAATCTCAATCACCACATCCTTGCCGTAAAAGCCCAACCAATGCGCACCCAAATAATCGCCGCCGAAAAGTCCGTCTGTTAGCGTTTCCGCCCCGTGGCCCGGATATCTTGCATCCGCGGGCAGAGAGAGTTTTACTTTTTTCCCAAAGGCATTGTGCCCGCGGAAACTCAGGGTACTTACTTGGGCTTCCTCACTATAACTGCTGTGTAATTCCATGGTTTTGGTCACGGCCACAAACACACTGCTGTCCGTTTTTTTGCAGGGTGCGAACGGAACTCTTTCATTAAAGGGAACTAGATCCACACCCAAATCCACAAATGATTGCCAAGTTTTACCCGCCAAACTTTTTCGGATTACCAGGGTGTCGAACAATCCACTCGCCAGCCGGGGGCGAACGCCCCCGGCCGACATCAACTCAACCCAAACGGTGTCGCGCCCAGATCGGATTTTTTGCACCAATCCATACTGACTTCTGGCAAAACTACATCCCTCAAAAGACTTGAATTTCTCATGCGCATCCACCCGGTCTAAAAATTGCTGATAGGCCAAGCCCACATCGCCCCGAACAGGGCCCTTCCACAAAACCTCGCCCAATGCCAACATCCTCGGCAAAACCATATACTCCACCCGGTCGAAATCCACCATGAACTCCGTCCACACATTCCCCTGAGCCCCCGCCGCATAGGCCCAATACATCGAATCCAACGCCTTGGGTATGGGGTTGTATTTGAATACATTGTACAGCGTGTTCATCCCGCCGAATGCCGTAGGTTCACTGCTGGGACTGCCCTGATAATGGTCGAAGTAACATGGACTCCCCGGTGTCATCACCACAGGATGTTGCATTTTCGCTGCTTCAATGCCTCCTGCTTCGCCCCGCCAACTCATCACCGCGGCATTCGGCGCCAATCCGCCCTCCAAAATTTCGTCCCACCCAATGATGTTTCTTCCGTGTTCGTTCAGATACTTCTCCATTCGGGCAATGAAATAACTCTGCAAACGCTCTTCGGGCTTGCTCCAATC
>DBCP01000124.1:3626-3838 GCA_002293105.1 Bacteroidetes bacterium UBA955
GATCTGCCCACAACGCTGTTTACATCGCGCAGAACCTTGATCCGCTGCTGACAGAGCAAACAATTTTTCCAGGCGGTTTTGTCCACCTCATCGCCCCCAATGTGGATGAATGGGGCATCGGGAAACAACGCCATCACCTCGTCTAACACCCCTTCCAAAAACCGAAACGTGGCCTCATTGCCCGCGCAATACACCGTTGAATTGTCCTTGGG
>DBCP01000009.1:0-7525 GCA_002293105.1 Bacteroidetes bacterium UBA955
TCGATGATGAGTACGCCAATCATCAATGCGCCTCAAAGCGGTATTTTGGGGATGCACAATATTGTTGAGCGCCCAGTGGTTGAAAACGGTCAGATCGTAATCCGCCCCATGATGTACTTGGCGTTGAGTTATGATCACCGGATCATTGATGGACGTGAAAGCGTGAGTTTCTTGGTGCGTGTAAAGCAGTTGCTTGAGAATCCTCAGATGATGCTCGATGGCAAGAAGCCTGAAGAACGCGTTTTGGGATTGTAATCCAATTGTTGTTTACAGCAGTTTCATCAAGCCCCATTTGGGCGACGGCTGTCTTTAGTTTAGCCAAATTAATTTGTCCGTTAGACCGCACTGGTCTCTAAAATGCAATGGTGCACATTTTCGTGCTCGATTTCATGTCGTACCCTGTCCTTAATTGCTTCTTGATCCTTAGCACTTAACTGATTGTCTAACATCAAATGGGCTGTCATGGCGTTACGTGTGGTACTCAAAGCCCATATATGCAGATGGTCCACGGCGGTTACTCCGGGAATACTGAGGATTCGGGTTTCAACCAAAGCGATGTCGATGCCTTCAGGTACGCCATCCAAACTCAACCTCAAACTTTGCTGAAATACATTCAAAGTGCCGATTAAAATTACCATACATACCAGTATGCCAAGTATGGGGTCGATGATCGTAACTCCTGTATAGTTAATGAGTAAGCCCCCAATTAAGACAGCAAGACTCACACCGGCATCCGCAGCCATGTGCAAATAGGCGGCCCTAGAGTTGAGTTCGTTATTACTCATGAATAAGAGTGCTGTTGCCGTATTGATGATTACGCCAACGCCAGCCACCCAACTTACAACACTGCCGGATGTGGGTTGTGGATCAATGAACCTCGTGTATGCTTCATATCCCATAGAACTGATAGCGATGAACAACAACACACAGTTAGCCAAAGAAGCCAAAATGGTGGCCTTGGAAAATCCGTAGGTGTATTCCCTCGTGGGTTGCTTGGCCGCCATCTTGAAAGCAAACAAACTAATGATCAGCCCTGCAACGTCGCCCAAGTTGTGCCAAGCATCGGCCAATAGCGAAAGGCTGTTGATTTTTACACCATAGCCAAACTCGACAGCAACAAACACAAAGTTGAGTATGATGCCCGCCAAGAATCGAGGGCCCATGCTGTTCTGTGGTGCGCTATGGCTGTGATTGTGCATGAGTAAAAGTGCAAATTACTGATTTAATACGGGTTTGCACTGCATCAAACCGGGAACCAAATAGATTTTCCCAGATTGTCTTTCTGTACAACGAAACCGGGTGCGCATTTTTTCCATTTTCTTGAATTGACGTCCATCCTGTGTTTCAAAAACCAATCCGGTGGGTATCTCTTCGACCAACACCCACTCTGAATCTACGTCGTATTTTCTCAAAGTTCTCACCAATTGCGCATCGGTGCAACTGCTGGCTTTTGGATTTTTGAGGTATTTGTTCAGTGCCGCGTGGATATCTGTGGGTAACAAGTTGTGTTGTACAATTGGGGTACTGACAACTTGGAATTCGCGCTTCCATTCCAAGCCGTGGGGAGGGACGCGCGGACCTGATTTTTCAAAATTCAAAAGATGCGCAACCTCATGCATGAAAGTGATGAGGAATGCGAAGGGATTTAAATCGCGGTTAATGGATATCCGATGGCTGTTGTCTTCGGTCGGCGGACGGTAATCGCCGAGTTTTGTTAATCTGGGGTTTTTTATGCGAAGCTGGATTTTGTGCTTCTCCATCAAATCGGCCGCATACAACTCACTGCCTGCAGGCAAGTATTTCCGCAATACGGGTATGAGTTGTTCTTTGTTCACGCCAGAGAATTATGCCAGTTTTTTCATCGCGCGCTCGGCAACTTCCAAGCCAATGGATAGGGAACTTGTTGCAGCCGGACTTGGGGCATTGAGTACGTGGATGAATGACGCAGTTTCTTGAATGTAGAAATCATCGATCAGTCCACCATCTTTATCGCAAGCCTGTGCACGAACGCCGGCACCAGCGGGCTCTAAATCGTCTTCTTGGATCGCAGGGACCAATTGTTGTAGTGCTTTCACGAAAGCGGGTTTGAAGAAGGATCTGTGATATTCGCCCAATCCCGTTTTCCAATATTTGCTTGCTACCTTGCGGAAGCCACCAAAAGATATGCTCTCCCAGAATTCGCTCCACTTGAAATCCGTTTTCTTGTAACCCTCGCGCTGGAATGCAAATACAGCATTCGGACCTGCTTCTATTTCTCCGCTAATTCTCCGTGTGAAATGCACACCCAAGAATGGGAAATTGGGATCCGGCACAGGATAAATCAAATTTTTGACCAAATGGGCTTTCTCCGGTTTGATGCTGTAATACTCCCCACGGAAGGGAATGATTTGCATGTTTAATTTTTCACCGGCCATCGCTGCCACTTTGTCGCAATACAATCCCGCACAGTTAATGACCATTGTGGCCTCGTAACGCGCCGTGGTTGTATGGATTACCGCCCCCTTTTCAGACGGCACAATCGCCTCGATTTTCACAGAAGTTAGAATCTGTCCGTTGGGATGTTCTTGGATTTTCTCAGCCAATTTTGCCGCAACTGCTTTGTAATCTACGATGCCCGTTTGTGGTACAAATACGCCCTTAATTCCACTGCAATGGGGCTCGTACTGCTTGATTTCTTCTTGACTTAAAAAGCGAAGGCCTGAAAGTCCGTTTTGAATTCCTCGCTGATAGAGTGCTTCAAGTCCAGCGATTTCTTCAGGTTTGATGGCTACGATGATTTTTCCGCACAAGTCGTAATCGATGTGTTCTGCTTTGCAGAAATCCAATAGCATGTCATATCCGCGTAAACAATTTTGCGCCTTCAAACTGCCAGGCTTGTAGTAAATGCCTGAATGGATGACCCCGCTGTTGTTTCCAGTTTGGTGTTTGGCCACACCGTCTTCCTTCTCCAAAATGGTCACGTTCAAATTCTCATTCAATTTGAGTAGTTGATACCCCGTTGAAAGTCCAACAATACCCCCGCCAATAATCAATACATCTGTTTTCATGAATCGGTAGCACAAAGTTAAGGGCTGCTGCCCATGAATGGCAAGTTTAAAATGTGTCGTCCTATGCCGCAGTCTTTGCATCGTTTGATGGAACAATATTGGCGATGTTGTCCGATGAGCGACTGACTAATTTTTGTCGAAGAATTTTTAATTCCCAGGCAATCCAATTGTTTGGTGATGCGATTGTGCTCTGCTGGAAGTTGTTCCAGTAAATCCATCGCCAGGGCTGAATGTTGGGGTTTGTGTGATTCCAAGCCATACGCAAAGAGGAAGGGGATCAAACCGTTGGTAATGACTTGTAAAGTGTGCTGCCGGCCGTTGTGGGTGACATGTTGCGCACTTGCATTTCCGAGTGAAAAGTGCTCTTTCCAATAATCCGAAGCGTTGGAGGAGAAATGGTCAATCCAAAAGCGCAAATTTGAATTGGGTGGATGAAAGAGTATCTGTAAGTCAGCATCGCAGCGCATGAGCCAGTCAGAAAATTGTGCCATGCGGATTTGGGGGAATGCACTCGGGCGGATTTGCTTGGTATTCCAAAGCGGATTACAGGGCGCGAAGCCATGTTTGAGTTGCAAATACTCATAGCGATGAATCAATTCATTGTGGTAATTGTCGGGCTGGGATTTGAAAATTTGACCGTCTTCCAACTTATTCATATCGCTGGATTCCGCACCCAACCACCCCGCTTGTCCGAACAAATAGGCAGTAAGCGTGATAGGGTTTCGATTTCGCATCATGAACGGTTTTTGCAAATGCTGAATCATTCGTTGACTGGCTGATTGATTGGCCTTGCCCATCCAAGCTGTAAAAATCAACTCCAACGCCGTGAACCACCAATCTCCATTGTGTTGTTGAAGGATCGATAATACGTTGGAAGTTTTTTCATTCATTCGTTTGGTGAGTGCGATGTTCAGCTGTGACTCTTTTACTTGTTTATCACACAGCGATAGCAGCGGTAGGCATGGTAGCAGTGGGTCTTTTTGAAATTCGCTGATTTTATTTTGGTCGATACGATGTTTCAATTGCAAACATTCTAGCGCCTGGCCGTTTTCGAGGTAGCAATCTTTGTTGTTGTCGAACACCACATGAAGCACCGTTTGGTTGTATCGAGGGTCTGTGTGATGTTGGTGTGCGTACCAATCGGATGCCTTGGTATGTATTTCTATCGCGCCGTAAAGAAGAACGCCATCGATTGAAATTTGAGCGTTCAGAAAATCGGGACCGTTCTGGTGATTCCAATCGCCCCGATGAAGTATTTGTAATATTCTTCCCGAATCCGTTTTTAAATGTTGGGGGTAGAAGGCTTGCTGTGCCCATATGTTCTGCAGTCCAATCTCTTTCACTGCACAAAGGTCATTGGCCAATAGGACCTCGCCAAATCACGACCTGCCAATTGGCGAACTTTGCAACGCTGAAATCCTGTGTAGTAAAAATCGCAATGATAATCCATTTTTCAGGGAGGATACGTTAATTTTGTCCATTCGTCATGAGTATCAGCAAACTATCCATTGTGATCCCTGCCTATAATGAGGCCAAGACCATTCACCATATTTTGAATAAGGTGGCGGCGGTTCAATTGATTCAAGGCATTCAAAAGGAAGTGATTGTAGTGAATGATTGTAGTACCGATAATACGGCGACTGTTTTGCGCGATTATGCCGCCCAACATCCCGAAATGGGATTGCAGCTTTTTGATCATCCTGTGAACAAAGGAAAAGGAGCGGCGCTTCATACGGGTATTGAGAAGGCAACGGGCGATGTGCTGGTGATTCAAGATGCCGATTTGGAATACGATCCAAACGAGTTTAATATTCTTCTGAAACCCATCACCGATGGTTTTGCGGATGTTGTTTTTGGCAGTCGCTTCATGGGTGGGAAACCCCACAGGATTTTGTTCTTTTGGCACAGTATCGGCAACAAATTCCTGACGTTTTTGAGTAACATGTTGACGAATTTGAATCTGACCGATATGGAAACGTGCTATAAAATGTTTCGCACCGATATGGTTCAGTCGCTTCGATTGCAAGAAAAACGTTTTGGTTTCGAGCCAGAGGTAACGGCTAAAATTGCGCGCATCCCTGGTGTGAGGATTTATGAAGTGGGGATCAGCTACTATGGAAGGACCTTTGAAGAAGGCAAGAAAATTGGCTGGAAAGATGGTTTTAGGGCCATTTATTGCATTCTGAAGTACAACGCGAAAAACGCATTGAAATACTTGTTGTTGCTCGTATTGGCCGCAGCCTTGGTCTTGGGTGCCTACATGGGACTCATGGCTTGGGCGATGCTGTAAAGCGAATTTTTTGTTAATTTCAATAACACCATGAACCAACAATTACAGAAATATCAGTGGATTCTCATTTTGGTGGTGGCAATGATTGGTGGTGGACTTTGTATGGACATTGGCCATGAATGGGGTGATGATTTTGCGATGTATCTCCATCAAGCCCAGTGTTGGATTGATGGCGGTATGGCTACGCTGTTTTCAACGAATAAATTGTGTATGGATGGGTCGGATGGTCTCGTTGGCCCGTATCTGTACCCTCAAGGATATCCGCTATTTTTGAGTTTTTTTATGCGACTTTTTGGGTTGTTTGGCGTAAAAGGACTCTCGTTGATTTACTGTTTGAAATGGGCCAATTACAGTGTGTTTTTGATTGTTTTGGTCGCGTATTTGCGTTGGTTGAATGGGGTATTTGAAGGACATTGGGGCAAGATTTTTTTGGGCTTTGTACTGTTGGCTTGGCATCCGAAAATTTGGGAGGCAGCAGATCGATTGACCTCTGATCTGTGGTTTGCAGGCTTGGTGATATTGTTTTTTCAAACGTTGGGTACGCCTTTCAAGGGTTGGATTTCGAAATCGCTTACTTTGTCGCTCATGGTTTTTGTGGCAACGGCTACACGTAGCAATGGGGTATTCTTGATTGGGGCTTGGTTTGTCTGGGAGTGGTTGGAGTATAGAAAAACCGGGAAAGTAGATAACCGAGTGGTTTCATTGATGATGGGTACTGTGGCTGGTTTGTTTGCTTTGTATGCGGATGCAGGAAACGGGTCCAATCATTGGCAATTGCTCAAGGCGATTGATGCCAAAACCATCCTTCACAATTTCGGGGTGTATTTGGAAATGGCCGGTAGTTATCCCTATTGGCATTTTGCTACCCTATTAAAATTGTCTGTTCATCCATTGTTGTGGTTGGCTGTAATGGTGTTTTGGATTCTGGTTTTTGTGGGTTTTAGAACACTAGGGCCATCAAAATGGGCGATGGGCGTGTTTGTGTTGCTGAATTTTGGTTTGTACATCGTTTGGCCTTCGGTGCAAGGAATGCGTTTTTTGTTTCCGTTGTTGCCCTTTTTGATTGTCTTTTTTGTTGCTGGATTGGGCGCAAGTTGGACAAGCGTAGGACTTCCTTGGTTAATCAGGCAAACGTGGATTCCCGCAGTTTTCAGGGATACCAAATTTGTTGTGCGATTGGCTGCTGCAGTGGTGTTGCTACAGGGGATAATGACATCGGTTTTTTATAGAATATTGGATACCAATCAAGCCTTTTCAAAAGAGATGCGAGGCGTTTATGACTTTGTTGATAACCAAGTGGAAATAGACAATAGAATTTCGTTTCACAAACCCCGTTTGATGCGCTATGTTACAGGTGTTGAGACGTATAAAGTTGCCACTGATTATGGCAAAGAAACCGTAGGAATAGATGAGCCAGTGTCCGGAGGTATTGACCAGGATCAAGCAATCAAGAAATTGCAAGCCAATCAGATTGATTATTGGGTTTTGTCAAGAGAACAACTCGGGAGAAAAGAGAAGCCGTCCTTACCCATTGCCTTTGAGAACAAGGAGTTTGTGGTTTATAAGGTTTCAGAAAATAAAGGATCTCTCAGCGACTCGTTGAAAGTGGATTGAGTTGACGGAATTTCACGGAAATTTCGCGGAGAGAAAGCGATTGAACTTTGCCTAGGTTTCCCGCAAGAATGAGTTGGCTGCAACTCCATGCGCAGGCGTTGAATCCGCGTTCTTGAGAAAGAGGTAACCAGTGCTTTCCTCCATCAAATGAAATGTCGGTTCCGGTTGTGCCGGTACAAATGGCAACCGGCATGTGATTTCGGTGATGTGTTTTGAAAAAATAGTCGGCGGGTTGTTCACTGAAAGCATCGTAGAAAGATTGGCAATGATTGCGAGAATCACCAAAAAACAGGTTGAATAGCGTGTCTTTGGATAGGTCTGCACTGATACATATCCCGCTGCGGTAGCCCGCGGGTGGGGTTTTGGCAGGGTGCCAATTGCCAAGGATGTCATAGGTGTAGGCGGCAATCGCGCCGGTTGAATCGCCTCGAAACGTGGGTAGGGCATAATTGCCACCCACGGCAATGCCTTTTTGGGTTTGATAGGTTGTTAGACCATAGCATCCCCAGGCAGGTCCGCCTTTCATATGCAATGGTTTTTTGGGTAGGTTGCTAATTTTCCAATGGGGGTTTGT
>DBCP01000009.1:7573-12199 GCA_002293105.1 Bacteroidetes bacterium UBA955
GAAGTAGCTGTGTTTGAATTGGAAGGATTCGTGCTGGAAGGGGTGGATTGGACCGATTGGACTTTTGGTGCTTTGTATTGAAACTGCACCAAGTGGAATTGGGGGTTGAGTCCGCCGCCGGCGAAGCCGGCGGTGATTGTAAATTTTTGCTTTTTGTGGTCGGCTTTCGACGAAATGATCGACAATGAAGTACCGCTGGCGGCAAAAAAAGACGCGAGACTATCGGTAGGTGTATTCCATTCACCAGCAGGAATTTCGATCCATGAACTGCCAAAATTGTGCGTAAAAAGTGACTTGAAGTGTCCGTTTAGGGGGTCGCCAAGAATAATTCCAATACCCGTTTTTGGATCGATTTCAATGACATCCAAGAATATATTAGGCGTTTCGTCGTGGTAAACGGTTTGCCAAGTTTGTCCTCCATCGGTGGTTTTGATGATGACCGCACTATCGGCAATGCTCATAGCCACGGCTGTATTTTGGTCCAAGGCCCATATATCGCGAAAGTCTTTTCTTGGATATTGAGTCTTGCAAGTATCCCATTGGAGGTTGTAAGAATCGTTGAATATCCCACGCAAAACACTCCCACGTGTTCCACTTACCCATATTGTGTTGTTTGTTGTGACCAACAATCCGCGATAGTGTGGCGGTTTGCTCGGAATGGGGCTTTGGTATTGGTGGTAAGTTGTATTGGCGGATATCTGGAGAGGCGAAATCGAACAGAAAAAAATCGAGCAGAAAAAAAGCAAAATGCCCTTTCGAGGCGTGCATGAATCGGTGGTCGCGAGTAAATGGTGCATAAATGAATCGTTAAATGACGCTTAAGTGCTTGATAATATGGAAAGTATTCATGAGATTCGGTGTAAAATTACAATTGCCTATGGAAGAAACCGCTACAAAAATTTTATTTACATCAGACAGTACTCAACATCAAAAAACACTTGGCGACGCAATGATTTCGGTAGCTCGCCGGTTCAACGGAGATTTACTGTGGTTGGAAACTGCAGAAAATGTTGAACTCACGAACGCCCTTGTGGATGATCTCAAGAAGCGTGCGAACCGAGACTTAACCGTTGTGAAAAAATCCGGTGATTTTTGGTCGATTGCGGCAAAAACATCCAAGGAGTTTAAAGTGGAGATGACGGTGATAGTGGCGGCGGCAAAGTCGGGCAGTATGCTCGGCGGTGGCATGTCTAGCTGCATCAGCAAATTCGAAACCCCGGTAATCTACCTCAATCCCAATGCGGCGTGGGTAGAACCGAAAAACATCTTGATGTTGTTGGATTCTACATCAGAGTCGCGACAAAAATTTTACCGCGTTTCCAAGCTCGCGAAGTCCTTTTTTGCCAAAGTGCATGTATTTGCATTGTCGAACAAGAAAGACAACGAAACGGTGCGCTATCTCAATGCCTACTCAACCCAAGCTTTTGACTACATGGTGAAACATGGTGTGTCGGTAACAGAGTTGGATGTGGCAGCGGGGGTGGACATGAAGGAAGCGATTTTTACGGCGATGTCGAGCATGAATGATTGTTGGGTGGCCTGCATGAACGAGACCGATGGGTCTGGATTCATGAAAACCAGTCCATTTCAACACCTTTGCAATGATTTAACAAGTCCTTTGATGGCTTGTGCGGTGCAGGAGGTTGTTGGTATGGGTGGTTCTGGTTACTGAGCTGTTGATGAAATGAAGCAAACAGGGGGAGGCGCCGGAGGCGCCTCCCCCTGTTGTTTTTAGGGGCTGTCTATTTTTTCCGTCTGTGGAATAAATGTTTCAGAGTTTTGGGTGGTATTGGCGAAATTGCAACTCTATGACGGTATCGGTAAAGACCATGGCAGATTACATTGCCGCAGGCGAAACACCCGAAATTTTATTTTGGGTAGGATGTGCAGGTAGTTACGACGAACGCGCGCAGCGCGTTAGCAGAGCATTCTCGAACATCCTTGAAAAAGCAGGGGTGAAATTCGCCATCTTGGGCGTGGAAGAAGGATGCACAGGTGATCCAGCCAAACGTGCAGGCAATGAGTTTCTCTTTCAAATGCAAGCCATGCAGAATATCGAAGTCATGAATGGCTATGGCGTAAAACGCATCGTTACCGCATGTCCCCATTGCTTCAATACTTTAAAAAATGAATATCCTACCCTAGGCGGTAACTACGAAGTGGTGCATCATACCCAATTGATCAATGAATTGCTTACCGATGGTCGGTTGGCGATTGAAGGCGGTGCATTCAGCGGTAAAAAAATCACCTATCACGATAGCTGTTATCTGGGTCGTGCCAATGGTATCTACGAGGCTCCTCGCATGGTGATGGAGAAGTTGGATATCGATTTGGTGGAAATGAAGCGATGCAAAACCACTGGATTCTGCTGCGGTGCTGGCGGTGCGCAAATGTTCAAAGAAGCAGAAAAAGGCAACCAAGAAGTCAATGTAAACCGCACCGAAGAAGCCCTTCAAACAGGCGCAGAAATTATCGCAGTCAATTGTCCTTTCTGCAATACCATGATGCGCGACGGTACCAAACACTTCGAAAAAGAAGACCATGTTTCGGTGCTCGATATCGCTGAAATTGTGAACGATTCACTCAAGTCTTGATGACGCCCATGGAGGATTTTCAGGACCTTTTGCCCTCAATGCCCGATGCCTCTCGCGTTTGGATGTTTGGCGCTCAACGTTTCTTAACCCCCGACGAGGCCAACCATTTACAAGCTGAAATGTCGCACTTTGTGTCAGGATGGCAAGCCCATGGCAAAGATTTGTTGGCAGGATTTGGGCTGTTGTTAAACAACGTGTTGGTGGTTGCGGTGGATGAATCAAAAGAGCCTCCTTCGGGGTGTAGCATCGACAAAGTATTCAAGTTGCTAAAATCACAACAAGAAAAAAATGGGTTGGATTTTTTTCAACGAACCTTGATTTGGGCTAGGGTTGAGAGCGACCTTTGCATTTATAACGGAGAATCACTCCTGCAAGCATTTCATCAGGGCGATGTCAATTTTGATACCCCCGTGGTGAACATGTTGGCGCCAACCTTGGGCGATGTGCGTAACGCCGGGTGGATTGCCTTGAACGATAGTTGGATTGCCAAAAAAATTGCAAGAGAAATACAGAGCACATGAAAGATAAGCGAATACTGATTCTGTTTTTGACCATATTCATTGACCTTTTGGGCTTTGGTATTGTGATTCCCATTTTGCCCAATTTGGCCAAAACATTGGCCGGAACTTCAGGCATGCCTTTTAATCCGGATGTTGCCGTTGGGGTGGTTGCAGGGTCTTTTTCCATCATTCAGTTTTTGTTTGCACCCATTTTTGGGGCTTGGTCTGATCGAATCGGACGGAGGCCCATTATTTTGATGAGTGTTTTCGCCAATATTATTGGATACTACCTTTTTGGCATCAGTGCCAATTTTAGTTTTCTGTTGTTTTCAAGGGTGATATCTGGTTTTGGAAGTGCCAACATTTCAGCGGCACAAGCCTATATCGCCGATATAACAGCGCCAGCCGATCGTGCCAAGCGCATGGGAATCATTGGTGCTGCTTTTGGATTGGGTTTCGTGTTTGGTCCGCCTATCGGCGGATGGCTCTACCACCATGGAGGAACAGATGGCGTTCAGTGGGTGGGCTTTTTCACCGCAGCGCTATGCGGATTGAATTTTATTTTGGCGTGGTTCCTTTTGCCAGAGAGTTTGCAAACCAAATCAGTAGAGAAGCGCAAAGTATCCACCACCTTCAAAGGATTGGTCACTGTTTGGCGCGTCGATATTATCGGGGAGTTGTTTCTGATTAATTTCTTGTATATCGCGGCGTTTAGTATGATGCAAGTGAATGCGAGTGTTCTTTGGAAAGAAAAATACGGACTCACAGAATACGGCATCGGCAATATTTTTGGGTTTATAGGTATATGCAGTGCCATCGTGCAAGGCGGTTTGATTGGTATCTTTCAAAAGAAATGGGGCGTGCGCAAGATGCTCTTGATGGGCTGTCCGATTGTTGCTGTGGGATTGAGCATTATTCCATTGGCCAACGATACGCAAACCTTTTACATGGTGCAGGCCTTCGCCATTTTGCTGTTGGCATTTGGCAATGGTTTGATGATGCCCGCGATCAATTCTTTGGTGAGTTTGAATACGCCTGCTGAATCACAAGGGCAAATGTTGGGAATGTTGCAGAGTTTGGGTTCTTTGGCGCGAGCGGTGGGACCAATTATTGCTGGCGGATTGTATCACTATTATTATGGGTTGCCCTATTTTAGTGGGGGTGTTTTGATGATGATGGCCCTGGTTGTGGCTGTTTTATTATCGAGACGTTTGAGAAGTACCGAAGAAGACGCCGTTGATAAGGGTTAATGACCCCAAAGTAGCTACAAAAGAGAATATCATGAAACCCCAAAGAGAACAACGCAAAAACTTGAAGGTGGTTCATTTGAATGCCTCTTCGGCGGGTGGGGCTTTTGTGGCGGCGCAGCGATTGAGTTGCGCTTTGGATCTATTACCGGAGGTTGAGAGTACGCATTGGGTGTTTGAGGGTGGCGAGGGCGACTTTTTTCTTTGGGCCGATGATTGGCTGAAAAAGAAATGGGCTTTTGCCCTGCACGCCCTGGAAAAGTTGGATTTTTTGCGGTTTGAACG
>DBCP01000143.1:0-2060 GCA_002293105.1 Bacteroidetes bacterium UBA955
GCCGCAACCACTCCTTCTTGCCCAACCATTCCCGATCGTAACGGTAACTACTCCAGGCCATGCCAACCCCCGACCCAAACAACATCGCCCCCGTAACATGCTCCTGCCATGTGTTTCCTTGGTATCCGCGCTGCGTCTCTGAAGCAAAATTCCCATCCGTGATCAAATTGCCTATCCTGCCCATCGAATCAATCCTGGTAGATATCCTCCCCCGCGATACGCCAAGCATCCCGCGCATTCGCCACTTTGAAATCTTATATCCTAAAGCCACCCCCGTATGCCCTTGAAACTCGTCCCAACCGCGCTTTTCCGACAGCCCCCAGTCTGGTGTGCGTCGCGCCCAAATTAATGGTGCATTCCAAAAGCCCGACATCCCGCCCTGAACCAATCCCTGCCCCAGCTGCATTGTGTAGCGGCCCAAAATCAAGGATTCGAATCCCCGAAAATCGGATAGGCGCAAGTGGTAATTGGTTAATACGGGCCTCAATTCCCCTGCATCGCGTTGTACGGAAGCCCCCAATGAGAGGGTTCTGCTGTTGTGAATCCTCAGTTGCATTTGATACGCACTCGCATCACTTACCCCAAATTCATCCCACCGGGTTTTCGCCCCCGCAAAAGCCGAAGACTTGCATTCCCGCGATTGGGCGAGCCATTGCTTCTTTTGCCACTTCAGCGGGATATCGCACACCAAAAATGGTTTGATCGCCACAATTCGCTCCACTGAAAAACCGCATTGCACTAACTCTGATGGATTCAAAATGTCGCCAAAACGTTGTTTGTGCGCCAAAATCGCGGTGGCTTCCTCCTCAGTCAATAGCGGGTGCATCAACAGATCTGCCTCAGTCAGTTGATTGATGCTGAGCGTACTGTCGTTCCATGGACCTGTTCGCCATAAACGCCCAAGTTTTGATCCAACGGAGAGACTGTCTGCGGTAGAGAAACGTTCATCATCATCACAACCATCATCGCGATGTTGTTGTGCCGTTAGCTGATTACTCCCGAATAAAATCAATGCCAGTGATAGTGCACTTGCCATCCTAAAACCATCCCCAAGGGCCTGAGCCACTGTCCTTCCAATCCTCCACTCCATGATTTTTTTGTATAATTGATGCCCCATCGCAGGGGTTGTTGTGTGCTGTTGAGTGCCATAAAACCGATAAAATTCGACCCCAGTACTTTCGTGGCGCCTACCTCTATGAATTTTCGCTGCGGTGAATAGGTGGCTTGGGCGAACGGTGTAATGCTGTTGCTTGTTGGGGCGCTGCGCGCCCCATTTTTTCTCCTGCCAACCCAAACCAACTGCAACAGATGCTGATCATACATCCAACTTCTACCCATCGATTCCATAGCAAGTCCCGCCCATAGCAACCGCTCAACATCGCCCTGAAACCAGTCATTGCTGAGTATCGTGCGGTAATTGGCGGTGAATTGGCCGGCGCGGTCCGACGTAAATTGATACTGAAGGTTTAATAGGCCGCCCCAATTTTGTTGTGATCCGTTTTGTTTTATCCAGGTTCCCCCAGTTTGAACTATTCCCAGGCCCAGGGAGATGTGTTGGCCCGACGATATCAAAAGCCGATGCTGCACAGTGAGTAGCTGGGTATTCCATTCGTTGGAGCCCCTGTTTTCGTGGTTGAATCGCCATCGCGCGGTTTGGTGAGAAAGGCTCACATCCCGCAGGCCGGGCGCTGAAAGTCCGTAGTTGCGAAAAATGCAAAAAGTTTCTGAACCAGGCCATTGAACATCGCCCAAAAACAGGTTTGGGAAGGCCATTTTCTCCGTAATATGGGGAGGGTTGTAAGGGGTAATTGGGGCAGTGGTTTGCGCAGATAACATCGGCAAGTACAACATCGAAAAGCCTTTAAAAAACCACTTTCCGATATCCCTGCCGCGCCATGTCATTCCAATTGTTCCTTGATTTTTATGAGTGTTTCTCTGAAATTTCTGAGTTCTTGCACCAACTTCGCTTGGGGTGAAATTCCATCGTCGTTTCGCTTCACTGATTTGGAAACGCTCGACAGTTTTAATCCTTTGCTATGTGAAAGATAGTGAATTTCTTT
>DBCP01000143.1:2138-2860 GCA_002293105.1 Bacteroidetes bacterium UBA955
GGCTTGATTTGGGGGAAATTTTTCTCCCAAAAGCGCAGGGTACTGGCTGGAACACCGATGGTGGCGGCGGCTTCGCCTATTTTCATGTATTTTTTTTCGGTGTTGTTTTCCATGGTGCGATACAAAGGTAATATGGTCGTGGGATTAATCGAAACGGGTGGCTTCGCGCTGAGAAAGTTCAATCATTTTTTGATATTGCTCATCGCTGAGATCGTTGCGATAGAAGAATGCGGGGTTGAGGGGGTTGTTGTGTTTTCGCACTTCGTAATGGAGGTGGCTGCCTGTGGATCTGCCTGTATTGCCCACATAACCAATGAGTTGTCCGCGTTTGATTTTCTGTCCGCCCCGCACCGCGAAACGACTCAAATGTCCGTATAGCGTGGTATACCCGTTGCCATGATTGATGATGACGTGGTTGCCATAGCCCCAGGGCTCTGTTTTGGTGAGTACTATACTTCCGCTAGCTGTTGCATACACTTCGGTACCCGTGGGTGCGGTGAAATCCATGCCAGGGTGGAAGGAGGGGGTGTGGTAAAAGGGATCGCGCCGATACCCAAATCCAGAGGCCATTTGTCTGAGGTCTTTGTTGGCCACGGGCATGATCGCGGGGATGGCATCGATGGCGTTGATGCGGTTTTTGGAGAGTTTTTGCAGTTTTACAAAGCTGGCTTCTTGGGCTTGGGCGAGGGCTTCGAGTTGGTCTGCTTTCTGCTTGATGCGCG
>DBCP01000038.1:0-994 GCA_002293105.1 Bacteroidetes bacterium UBA955
AATATCACGGTAGGACTTGCATTCAACTGCAAATCGGCTTTTTGACCACCCAGCAACACCACCAACTCGTCATTGACAATTTTGGTGAGTAACTGTCCGGGCGATACCGACTTAATCACATCTTGCCCTTTGGCTTTCTCCAAAATGGTATCGGTAAAATCCTTGGCCACCTTGAAGTTAACGTCGGCCGCAATCAATGCACGACGAATTTCCTTAACGGTATCGGCGACGTTCACTTCATTGATGCGTCCTTGTCCTTTCAGCGACTTAAACGCCTTTTCCAACCGGTTCTGTAGGTTCTCAAACATAGGTAGGGCAAAGTTACAAAAACGCCTTCCTTTTCGATTGAAAAATTCCAATTACCTTTGTTTGAAATGAAAGTGGTGAAATTCTTTTCTCTTTTGGCCTTGATGGTGGGAATGTCTGCATGCAATCAGAAACAGCCATCCTTTGAAAAAACCTATAAAATGGGGGTTGCCGCCGGGGATTACCGGGCTGCAAGCAATGCCTTGTTGCTCTGGATTAACCAAGACAGCAGCATACAAAATTGGGCCTATGACAGTTTGACCTACATCCATTACTTTCATTTGGGTGGATCTTCAGAACAAGTACGCAATCCAAAAACGCCATTGTACTATGCTGAAGCAGGTTTAAAGCAGAATCCCAAAAACACTTTCTTGCGTGAAATCAAGGCGAAATTGTTGCTAGAACAAGGCAAAGACACCGCATCGATGGTGATGTTCCGCGATCTGTACGATGAAACCAAGGACCAGACCTATTGGTGGGATATGTGTTTTGTGGAGATGGCGAGAGGAAACGTAATGGGCTGTGATTCCATGGTTACTTTGGCTTTGGCCGATCCCAAAATTGGCGATAAAAAAGTTCGCATGGACCACATTGCTGCCAGTGTTTCTGAATCAGTGAACGCAAAAGCTGCATTCATTTACCTTCAGGCTTTGATGTTGCGCGCCGCCGGTGACATTTTAACTTCAGC
>DBCP01000038.1:1015-2197 GCA_002293105.1 Bacteroidetes bacterium UBA955
GAAGCAGCACTAAAAGAAGATCAAAACTTCTACGCCGCCAAACAAAGCATATTGGATTTGCAACGCATGTATGCCCAACAGCAGCGAGGCGGAAAGTAATTCTGTTAAATTTTAATTCTCCTCTACGAGTACGCGCTTGAGGGTAAACTCATCCTTGAGCACATGGTAGGCCATCTCGCTGTAATACATGAGGCCATCAATCACGTGGGTTAAATCTGTTGGCTGAAAACTCAAACCAGGCAAACGATAAATGAGGGCAACCACATTGTCTTTGGCGTTGTAGGTAAACTTCCCGTACAACAGGTTGAGGTTCACAGTGAGCAACTCTTCCAAGAAGGCCTCGCGCTGCAGTGTAGGCGCATAACAAAAGGGAATGGTTAATTGGAAAGTGGTGGTGTCTTCTTCAAAAATGAAGTAGTTCCAAGGCGATTTTTGCTCTGCCGCCCATGCATCGAGGTAAATGGGCGTTTCATTGCGCATCAACAACCACTGTCCTTGTTCATCGCCTCTCGCTTGCGCTGGATCCACACCCAAATCGTGAATGGCCTTTTCCACCGAATTCACCAATACATTCAATTCCATTTGGCAAAGTTCTGCAATAACATCGGTACTGCCATTTTGAAATCAGAGAATTTTAATGGTATCTTGCGTTTTCAATACTAAGTGTATGTTTGACACCAATACAAAAAGGTTCTCGGCCGTTGGCCTGTTTACCATCGCCTTGGCGATTTCTACCCTCGGCAGTTCCTGCGGATTGTTTCAAAAGAAATCTACCAATGACTATCCCGAAGTACCCGCGGTTATGCCCACCGGAGACTTACCAACCAAGGATATTACGGAGGTAGAGCCCATCTCAGAAATCGACAACCCCACGCGTTCAATAGACTGGATCAAAAACAATGTGGTGTACGAGGTGAACACCCGTCAATTCAATAACGGCGGTACATTCAAATCGTTCATGCCCGAAATTCCACGCATCAAAGCCTTGGGCGTGGATGTGCTTTGGTTTATGCCGGTGTATCCCATCGGACAGTTGAACAGAAAAGGTGGATTGGGCAGTTATTATAGCATCAAGAATTATCACGAAATCAACCCCGAATTTGGTACGATGGACGATTTCAAAGCCACGGTCAATGCCGCCCATGCACAAGGCATGAAAGTGATTTTGGACTGGGTGGGCAA
>DBCP01000038.1:2272-3313 GCA_002293105.1 Bacteroidetes bacterium UBA955
AAAATTGTGACGCCTTGGGATTGGACAGACGTTGCCCAGCTCAATTTCAAAAACCCCGAACTCCGCAAAGCGATGATTGCCGAAATGCAGTTTTGGGTGAAAGAGTGCAACATCGATGGGTTTCGTTGCGATGTGGCCTTTTTGGTACCCCGCAGTTTCTGGGAAGAGGCACGCATCGCCCTAGAAAAAGACAAACCTTTGTTCATGTTGGCAGAAATGGAAAACAACAAAGACATCGATCCCAACCCACCAGGGTATATGGAAAAAGCGTTTGATGCGTATTACGGTTGGACCTTACACTCCGCCTCCGCCGACTGTGCCAAAGGCAAAATCACCGGCCGCGAGTTCGTGAATAAATTCACCGAAGCCCGCGCCCTATTCCCCGCCAAAGCGATGATGTTGAGCTTCTTATCCAACCACGATGAAAACACTTGGAACGGAACCATAGAAGAGAAATATGCCGATAAATGGCAGGTTTTCAGCGTGCTCAACTACACACTGCAAAACAGTTTGCCCCTGATATACAACGGGGAGGAAGCCAATAATACCAAACGACTCCTGTTCTTCGAAAAAGACCCCATTACTTCGTGGTCCGACACCTCACGTTACGCCTGGTATCGCACCATGAACCGCCTCAAACACACCCACCCCGCCTTGCAAAATGGCGCTTGGGGTGCCAAAGAAGAGGTGTTGAAAGTGACAGGCGGCGATGAAAACATCTATGCCTTCCGTAGAACGGGCGAAGGCCAAACCGTTACCGTCATCGTCAACCTGAGCAGCAAACAACAATGGATCCAGTCCGTGGGCGATCGCACCCTTAACGGAACCGAAAAAACCTACGTAAAATCACCCGTGACGATCAAACACATCGGACAGGGCATGCCACTCGATGCTTGGGGCTATGCAGTGATTGTCAATTAATTACATATTGCAATATCACAATATTAAAAAGCTTTCAACATGAGCACCAAAAAACTCTCTTTCTGGCAGATTTGGAACATGAGCTTCGGCTTCTTAGGCATCCAATTTGGCTTCGCCCTG
>DBCP01000163.1:0-14502 GCA_002293105.1 Bacteroidetes bacterium UBA955
CATCGCCCCTTCTTTTGAATCGTTTTCCGCTTTTTCCATGTATAATGGGTTCGTTAACGCCTCATCCACCTCTCCCTCCGTCAGGCCAATTTCCTTTCCCAAGTCCACCAATGTTTCGATGTCGTTCAGGTTTTTACCGTCTGTGAAATAAGCGCAAAACAATCGCTCCTCCGCTTCATCACCCAACCCCTTCATCTTCGCCATTTGAATGATCCGATGTCCTTTCATCGAATTTGTCACAAGTGCCCGATCAAAATTGTATTCCAAACCCACACTTTTTGCATATTGAACCACGTTGTCGTGCATCGCCTTCGACTCCTCGTAACTAAAGCCCTTTCGATCGGCCAAATACCGATACAAATCATTCTGATATTCCGGCACCTCCGCCATGACAGGATCCAACTGAAAGCTCTTCCATTCTATCACCAAGTCCTCCGCATGAGCAAACTGCTTCAATGCCGATTCAAAATTTCGCTTTCCGATGTAACAGAACGGACACATAATGTCCGACCAGATTTCAATTTTCATCACACGAACCTAACGCCTATTATTTAACAAATCAACCCAGCAAATCCTTCACAAACCAATAGTCGGTCTGTGGCGTGCTCCCCAACGGAAAATCGTTTTGCAACCCCGTATTCACAAACCCGTGCTTCTCGTAGAATCCGCGTGCCCGGAAATTGTATTCCCACACCGACAAATACATACGCTCATATCCATTTTCCCTAGCGAAAGCAATGGCGAAATTCATTAATTCATTGGCCACGCCCGCCCCGTGATATTCCTTCAACACATACAATCGCACCAACTCAATGCATTTATATGGTTTCAAAGCCTCCAAAGAACATCCGTAAATCGTATTGATGCGCATATACCCTTTCGCCACACCTGCCTCTTCAAAGAAAAAGAAATTGTCCTGCGGATCCTGAAGCTCCGATTCGCACTGTGCCGTGTTAAAATATCGCTCCAACACACCCCTCATATCCTCCAGCGTGCATGTATTGCCAAACGTATCGTCGAACGTCTTTCTGCCAATCGTTTGTAGCAAAGCCACATCGTTCAAATCACCCCTTCTAATCATCGCTTCATCACATTACGCCACCGCGGCCTCTAACTGGGCGATGTCGAACTTCGACATTTGCATAAACGCATACGCTGCCTTTGGCGCCGTTTCAGGATTCGTCATCAATTTTCCCAAAACACTGGGCACCACCTGCCATGAAATTCCATACTTATCCTTGATCCAACCACACTGTCCGGGCGCGCCCTCCTTGGAAAAATAATCCCAAAAGTGATCAATCTCATCCTGGGTATCCACCGTTAAAACAAACGAAATCTTCTCATTGAACGGCACCGCCGCGATCCCATTGTTCAACCCCATGAATCGGATGCCCGCAATTTCATACACCACCGCCATTGGATTCTCTGAAATCAAAACAAAATCAGGGAATACTGTGCGATAATAGTCCGCCATTTCCTTGGCGCTGTCGTGACTCCAAATGCAATTTGACAATTTTACCGACATCCGCTTAACCTTTATGGGCCTCCACGTATGCTTTAAAACGACCCAATATCATTTGCCAGCCCATTCGCTGCATATCCTCGGGATTTTGATTTTCTGGCTCGAACGACTCAATCACTTTCGTGCCCGATGCCGTAACCTCAAACTGGGTTGTCCATCTGCGACCATCATCCAACAAAACATCAATAGCGACATATTGCTCCACCCGCTCATACACACCCCCAAAATCAAAGACAAAGGATCCATCGCGCGCGGCCATGGTTGAGGTAAACCTCCCTCCATTGCGCAAATCCACCACTGAATTGGGACAGTGCCAATCGTCGCCGGCGAAATTCCAACCTTGAATATGTTGTGGTTCAGACCACATCGCCCAAACCGTTTCAACCGGTGCCGCGATTTCTGTTTCTATCGTAATCATGTCGCGAACTTACAGCAGCACTCCAGCATTTCCTTGTCCTACCCCCATAAAAACCATCGAAAATCCCGCTAATTCATCGAATCTAACAAACCGTTTACAATCTTTCGCACACTTCTGTTTATCCTTGCAGCAGCCATTGGACTCAACGATAAATAAAAATGTATATCTCAATAACCGGCCTCAAACCCAAAGGAATTATCAGCTTTTTCAGGTTTTGGCGATTGGCCATCCCATCCTTCGCACAAGCCCAATCGGCCGAGGGCATTTTGTTCTCCCAAGTAAAGCGAAAAGGCGGCTACCAATGCACCCTCACAGCCTGGGAAAGTCGCGACCACATGCTAGCATTCATGCGCAGCGGCGTTCACCTCAAAGCCATGAAAGCCTTCCATCAAATCGCTACCGGCAGAACCTATGGTTACGAATCAGATAGCATTCCCACATGGGATAACGCCTACACCGACCTCATTGAAAAAGGCAAAGTGTATTGATAATGTCCTTGCCCCCACAGCTACAATACCACGAAAACATCTTCGACGTCCAGTCGCAAAATACCCTGTTTGATTCGCTCAAACACGACATCGCTTGGAAGCAAGACCACATCAAATTGTTTGGCAAAGTGTACCCCACACCTCGCTTGGTGGCATGGTATGGCGATCCACACTGCACGTATACCTATAGCGGCGTGGTGAACACCCCACTGGCATGGACACCCACCCTGCTTGCCATCAAAGACCGCATCGAACAACTGCTCTACCCCGCCAAATTCAACTGTGTATTGCTCAATTTTTATCGCGATGGGCACGACAAAATGGGCTGGCATTCCGATGATGAAAAAGAACTCGGACCCAATCCCAGCATCGCTTCGGTGAGTTTTGGCGCTACCCGCAGGTTCGATTTCAAACACAAAACAGACCCTAGCAACAAGTTTTCACTGGAACTGCACAGCGGATCTGTACTTTTGATGCAAGGCGATATGCAGCACCATTGGCTACACCAACTGCCCGCCCAAAAACGCATCCTTACACCCCGCATCAATCTCACCTTCCGATTCATTCCAGAACAAACCCACCCCCAACGCTAAAACGTTTGTCATTTTCCCACCTTGAAAAGGTCTTTTTCCGAGAGAATCGTTAATTTCCCATCATGTTTCAGAAAATTGGCTTACTCGCTGTTCGTTTTATGCGCTGGATTTCTTCTGTTTGGCGCAATTTCATCGGAACTATTTTGGGTCTGATTGTGGGCGGCAACATCAACTTGGCCATCGTCAACATCAGCACCGACATCATTCCCGGGCCAGCGGGCGCCGATGTCAAAACGATGGAAGGACTGCAAAAGAGCATTCATTTGTTTGAACCCAAGCACTTCATCATGCCATTTTTGGCCCATGCAATAGGCACTCTTGTGGCGGCTTTATTGGCATCATTGTTTGCAAAGTCTCATAGAAAGCGCTGTGCGATGGCTACAGGGATTGTATTTTTCTTTGGCGGTGCGATGGCCGTTTCGATGCTTCCTGCACCGTTGTGGTTCAACATCACCGATTTGGCATTTGCTTACATCCCCATGGCGATGCTTGGCCATTGGATTTCCACCAAATTTTTGCCTGACCCTGCATGACGGTAAACGGGTATATAGAGCAATTACCTCCCACGCAGCGCGAAGCGCTGCAAAAGCTGCGCGAGCTGATTCAATCACAAGTTCCGAAAGCAGAGGAAACCATCAGCTACGGAATGCCCGCCTTCAAACAGAATGGCATATTGGTTTATTATGCGGCCTTCACCAACCACATGAGCCTGTTTGTAATGCCCAAAGTACTAGACCAAGTGAGACCATGGCTCCAAGGGCGCTCCACCACAAAAAGCGCCATTCATTTCACCGAAAGCGACCCCATTCCTGCGGATATTGTAACACGGTGCCTTGCGCTGCGATTGCAAGAAATCGAAGAAAAATTGGCCAAGAAAAAATCAAAAAAATAAGTCCATGACCAGCAAAATGATCATCAGAGAATTTCCACTCACCGGAAACAAACGCTGGATCGACATCCAATCGCCTAGCGCAGCAGAACTCGACCAATTTGCCGAAAGCCACAAAATCCATCAAAAAAATCTCAAGGATTGCTTGGAGTCTGACCACCTGCCCAAATTCGAAGACACAGAACCCCTGCAATTCCTTATCACCCGCGTAATTGTTGGCAACACACGTGAAGACCATACCGTGCAAGAAATCAGCAGCAAGGTGGCGATGTTCTTTGACGAAAATACATTGATCACCGTTCACAGATTGCCTCACGACTTCATCGAAGACATGATCACACGTTACATCGAACCCAAAAAAATCCACCAACCCAAAGACATTGCGGTAAAATTGATCAAAGGCAGTTTGAGGAGCTTTGAGCGCTTCACCCTCACCCTCAACGAACAAATAGACCACATCGAGGACACCATTTTCATAAAAACGAGAAAGATCAACACGTTGCAAGAATTGTATTTCCTCAAGCGCCAAAGCAACATCGGTCGGAAGTTATTGTTGCTCACCCGAGAGGTTTTAACGGGGTTACAAGGGCATCACAAAGCCCCCGCTGATCTGCAAGACGCGTTTGACCTACACAACAAAGTGGAGTTGTATTTTGATCAGTTAACAGACGACGTAAACAACCTCCTCACCGTGTATTTGTCTGTCTCTTCCCAAAAAACCAATGAGGTAATGAAAGTACTAACCGTGTTTTCGGCCTTCTTTTTACCATTGACGTTTTTGGTAGGTGTATACGGAATGAACTTCAAATACATGCCGGAATTGGAACAACGTTTGGGCTATCCTGCTGTTTGCGCTGTCATGTTGGGCATTGTGATCTTCATTTATGTGTGGTTCCGAAGAAAAAACTGGCTATAACCCCATGAAAAAATCAATCAACACCGTTTGCATATACTGTGCATCCAGCAACCAAATCCCGCAGAAATATTTTGAAGCGGCGAAGCAGTTATCACAAACACTGGCCGAAGCCGGAATACACATCGTGTATGGCGGCGGAGGCACCGGATTGATGGGACAAGTAGCTACAACCGCCATGCAACATGGAGGCCATGTCACTGGCATCATCCCAGCCTTCATGAAAGCCGCCAAATGGGATCACCCCGAAGTGGAGAACATGCACATCGTGACCGACATGCATGAACGCAAACGAAAGTTCATTGAGCAATCCAACGCCATCATCGCCCTGCCCGGTGGCTGTGGCACCTTTGAAGAATTGTTCGAAGCCATCACCTTAAAACAACTGGGCCAACACACCCACCCCATCATCATCGTGAACGTGGATGGCTTTTACGACCCCATCCTACAGATGCTCAACAAAGTGGTTGAAGAACGATTCATGGGCGAACACCACCGCGATTGCTGGAGTGTAATCACAGACCCAACAACGATCATCGAAGCCATTGAAAATGCCCCCGGATGGCCTGATGACGCCATCAATACCGCCGCGTTGATGTAAAGACTCCATGCGGCCGCACTTATGCATGTTTTCAATGACGGCGAACCTTATCTCAATGTGTATGTTCGATATTTTTGTAATACCTAAAGAAAATGAAACACACGTACGCCAGACTCTTCGCTTCCATCACAACCTGCATGGTTCTTTTATCCGCTTGCACCATCATCAAACCAGGTGAAACTGGGGTAAAACGTCGATTGGGGAAACTCAGCAACCAATCTTACGAGCCTGGAATCAGAGTATTCAACCCCTTCTTGAGTCGAATCTTGATAGTGCCACTAAAAACAGTCAATCTAGCTGTTAAACTGCCATTACCCAGCAGAGAAGGCCTCACCATTCAATCCGAAATCTCCATCCTTTATCGCATCGAAAAGCAATCAGCCCCCGATGTGATCCGAAACATCGGCATGGATTACGCCGAAGTCATCATTCTTCCTGTTTTTCGCTCTGCCGCTGCCGATGTAACATCAAAATTTTACGCCAAAGACATGCACAGCGGTGAAAGGGCATTGATTGAACGCAATATCCGCGACACGATGATGGAAATTCTTGGCCCAAAAGGATTCATTGTAGAAAATGTTCTATTGAAGTCGATTTCTCTGCCCCAAGGTTTATCAGCCGCCATTGAAGAAAAATTGCGCGCAGAGCAAGAAGCTCAACGCATGGAATTCACCAAACAACGCGAAAAACTTGAAGCAGAAAGAAAGGCCATCGCCGCAGAAGGTGACAAACAGGCTGCCATCATTGGCGCACAAGCTCAAGCAGAAGTGGCAAAATTGAACGCGGAAGGACAAGCCATCGCCATCAAATTAGAAGCCGAAGCCAAGGCAAAAGCCAATGAATTGTTGACAAAAACGCTTACACAGGATGTTCTCAAAAACAACCAAATCGAAGCCTTCAAGTTGCTGTCTCAAAGTGCCAACACCAAGGTCATCATCACCGATGGAAAAACACCGCTGATTGGCATTCCCGAAGTGGGTAAATAACCCTCGCGCTGTGATCAAAGTGCACTGAGTAGCGTTTTCCGCAAAAACAAACCAGAGTTTAACGGAATACTCAAACTAAAGCGAATCCCGCGTTGCAATTGTTGCTTGTAAGTGGGCAAGATATATTCGCCCACAAATTCCATTTCACCCAAGGTCTTTTGCAAATCATTATTCATAAACAACGGCACACTCACTTGTAAAAATCCGGTACGGATCATCAGGCCGGCATCAAAAAATTTGGTTGGGAAAGAAAATATTCCAGGAAGCGCGGGTATTACAGGATTGGGCATACGAGCATAATCAGCGAATACCCGAATCATCGAAGGCACTTTTGGCAAACTCATCGAAAAGTTAATTGCGGCCAAACTACTCGTACTACCGATAAAAGTTGCGGTACCCATGCCCCCCATGTTGTTCATGCGCTGCTGTCCGTTGGTGGTAAAACCATACTGACCATTCCAAGAATTATTCGCAAACGTAGGCGCTGAGTTCCGCCCCCTGAAATACTCATCGTAAAAAATATCCTGCTGACCTGAGGCGCCGCTCAACATCAAATACATATTTTCAATTTCAGCCCCCCGACCTCGATTTCCACCATCGCTCAACACACCTACCTTACCCCAGTAACCACGCAGCTCAATGTTTCTGGCCTTCTTTTTTTCAGCGATGTAATTCCATGTATACTTGGCCTCAACTTGGCCTCGGTTTGTGGAAGTAATACCATCCGAAACGGGAAAAATGCTATATGTTACATATTCGTTTTGCGACACGTTCTCTAAACTGACCTTATATTCAAATACAGACACTGGACCACGCTTGGTTCCAAAGTAATTAAGGCGCCATCCGTAGAGACCAATATCGCTTTGTTCCGTTGCATAAAATGGAGCCCAGCGCATCCCCTGCCAATTAATCAATCCCGTTGCCTCCAAAAAATGCGTAAACCCTTTGCGGCGTTTCGCACTGCCCAACTCCATAATCGCATAAGGTTTAATTACAGTAAATCCCGGATGCGTCAACGAATTGTCGCGAAGCGAATCCCGCCACGATGAGTTACTCTGAAACGTCATCGCACTCACCCCAATTCGCAAACTCTTGTATCGCTTACCACCCAAGGGATTATAGCTAATGTCTCCCAAACCCGATAAATTCTTCCGTCCAAACGAATACAACGGCACCAAAGAATACCGCCACTTGGGCGACGGCAAACTCGTGTTGTGCAGCACCACACCCAACATTGTACGATCATACTGATTCCAACCCACCGCCGGCAACCAATAATGGTTCCTCTCCCAAGGCAAATCGTTCCCCGTGCCAAATTTCAACGTCGTTTTACGTCCTTCCCCCGACCAAACATTGTTGTTGCGATTCACCTCCGGAATCATCCGATTTTGATCAATCACAAACGTATCCGTAACCCTTCGGCCCTTTTGAACAGCAAATTTAGACTGACTCGCACCCAGCTGAACCGTTGGATATTTCTTTCCGTCCTTACCGGGCGATACCCAAACCGATTCAGCCACCACGCCGTTTTCTATGCGTTGCACTGCGATCGGACCGTTGATTTGCCCCACACTTTTCACCTTCACCAAACTCTTTCCCACTGCCTGTCTTACACCCACGATTTTATAATCAACCACCTTCCGAGAATCAATCAACCCATCGAACAACCAACCCAAATCCTGTTTGCTCACTTCCTCCAAAACCGCCCTAAAATCCTCGGGTTGTGGATGCCTAAACTTCCAACGCTCAAAATAGGCCTGCATGCAAGCATCAAACAAAGAATCGCCCAAATAGGCCTTCAAATAATGAAATACCAACCCCGTTTTCTGGTACATCACCCCGCCATAATTGGCCGATGAAAAATCCGCAGAATGCGAATGAATTGGCTGATCTACACAAAACGAAGCCATGCATCGATACATCACATCGCCCTCGTCTTTGTGCGACAACCCCTCAAAACCCAATTTCCTTGCAGCGCCACCGGCCATATCGCTCAATCGCGTATTTTTCGGATACTTCTCCGCCACATATCGCATCTCATTCAAGGTATTCAACCCCTCGTCCATCCACCCAAAATCGCGCTCGTTGCTACCCAAAATACCATAAAACCAGTTGTGCCCAACCTCATGCACAATCACCACCTCCAGTGCTTCTTTGTTACCACTTGAACCAATCACCGTTACATTGGGATACTCCATCCCGCCGCCCGCACTAATGGTTCCGTCCACCGCAGTAACCTGACTGTAAGGATAATCGCCATTCCATTGAGAGTATTTCTTAATGCCATCGTGCAAATATTCCAAAGCAAATGGCTTCCAAATATCCTCCGAGTTTGGCTCATACATCGCCCAAGTGGTTACCGTTTTTCCGCTGTTCGGCAAGATCACTTCACCCTTCAATACCTTGAACGACTTATCGGCAAACCACGCAAAATCATGCACGCGCGATTGGGTATATCGGATGGTTTTGAGCACTTTGCTCGACGTCTGATCTTCATAGTGCTTGTCGATATTGCTCCAATCTATGTCCGCACGCTTAATGGGCACATCAGCAGCACGATACATCCCAACCGGAATCAGCTCTTTTGGTACATTCGCTTGAAACGGATTCTCTGATTCCACTTTGGTTTCGTCGGGATGCAAATCCGTAACAGCATTGTATTCCGCCAACAAATTCAAACGCTTAATTTCCCTTTCAGTTTGCAAATCACCCGTTGCACCCACTGTATAATTCTCTGGCAGTGTTATACTTACATCGAAACTACCATATTCAGAATAAAACTCTCCCTGGTTCAAATACGGCATGGGATGCCAACCTTTTTCATCGTATACCGCCGGCTTGGGATACCACTGCGTGATTTGATAGGTTTGATCGATATGTCCCATCCGCGACACTTCACCCGAAGGCAATTTCACCCGAAATGGCGTAGAAATCACCACCTTTTCTCCCGGTGCCAAAGGCTTATTCAAAGTCAGCTTGGCGATATCGATGTGCTTTGCATCATAGGTCAATTTCAACGAAATCCCCCCCTCTTTAAAATCCAAAGAATCGATAAAACCTTGATACTCGGGATCGTTTCGGAACAAAAAGTCCTTGCCCGACATCATCAATTGCTTGGCCAAGGCCGTTCCATTGTTTTTATAAGCGTTGGGCCAAAGATGAATGTAAAGAAACGACAGCGTATTGGGTGAATTATTCGTATAAACAAACTGTTCATTCCCCCTCAACATGTGCGATTCATCATCCAATGTCACTTGGAGTTTGTAATCTACTTCTTGCTGCCAATTTCCTTTGGTCTGGGCGAAGGCAGAACTCATCAAGCATGCCATACCCAAAACGATCCATACGCGTTTCATAAGTATGGCAATTTACGAAAATTATGGCAGTATCATTTCGATGCCGCTTTCGGTTGATTTCACCCGAGCATACCCATTCTCCATATCGTCTAGCCCCAAATACTGATCGTTCACATAAGAAATCAAATCCCTACAACTGCGATCGATGTTGGCCTTGTAACCAATAGGCAAATTCAACACAACTTCCACCGACGGATTCCTCCATGGCGCGTTCTTACCCAAAATTAGTACATCAGGTAAAATCAATGTGGTTGAATCCCACCGAACATCGTAACGCAAGCCCGCCGCATTGGAGATAGCACTTTTGCGACTGCCCCGGCTGCGCTTAAACACCGTTACATAGGGCTTGGATTCCAAGGTATTGGCCACCGTAAGCGATACGTCATTGCTGGCGCGATTGAGCATCAAATCATAAAACTCCTTGCCATCGCCATGCTCTCGACGATACGACATGTCTCCGCCATTGAGCGTTATCTCCACATCCATATCGCCCATCGCCTGTTCTACTTCTGCTTTGGTTGGTCCATCAACATCACCCTCCCATTTCATGGGCACAGCTTCTGTTCTTACCTTGATGGTCTTGGCTGTATCCGATGATTCGCAAGTTTTGGTATAATTCACAGAGGCCGAAGTTGAAAATCCCCGACCAATTTCCACCGATTTCACGGTGAGAAAAACCAACGCAATCCAGAAGGCCACATTCAACGGCCAACGCAAAAAAGGACTCATTTTTTTACCATTCACCAAAATCCGAATCAAACCGTAAATCAGGTGTATCAATGGCACTAGCGCAACTGCACAGATGGCGATGACCGTCCCGGCCAAGTAGGTATAGCCCAACAAGAAATAATCATAGAAAGCATCAAACACAAAAGCAAACATGCCCGCAGAAAGCACGCCTCCCACCACGAATGGAACGATGATAGAAAACAGGGCAATCAATGCAATGGCCGCAAAGACTTTCACCACCAACTTGCCTGTTTTACCCAGCCCTCGCTTCGCGCGGGGACTCACGTTCTCCATGGCCAATCGCACATTCTGGTCCACCACCTTCGCCAAATTGTCGAAATTCACCCGCTCACCCCGCATCTGCAACTTCTCCACCGGTGTCTTCGCCGCAGGAATAATCACCATCAAAAAGACATATACCAAAATCACCGTTCCAAACGATGCAAAGGCCAACACCCCAAACGCCGCTCGCACAAACACCGGATCCCATCCAAAATAAGCCGCTATCCCACTGCATACCCCATAAACCACCACGTCGTCCTCGTTGCGATACAATCGCTTGCCATCGCCACCCGAGCCACCCGTAGACCCCACAAATTCAGCACCCTCGGCCCCAGCATTCGAACCTCCCGACTCCGCGTCCACACGGTCCATCGCATCGCCCAACTCCTCCGCTGAACCCACCTGCGCAATTACTTCCTCCACTTGGTTCAGAAAAATCGCGGGGGTGCCCGAATTCAAAAAATGACTGAACAACTCCGCAATGCGGTTTTCAATGTCGTCGTACACCTCCTTTTCGGTGATGCGGATTCGGAGCGATTCCAAATATTGTTTCAAACGGTCATACGCGACCTCATCGATCTGAAATACAAATCCATTGATGTTGGCTGAAATGATGCGATTCATGGGTTTTATGTTTTTTTGTGATGGTGTTAAGGGATGTTATTGGGTTGGATTGCTTTTCGACACATGCTCAACGGCAAATTGCAATTCTGTCCACGTGTTGGACAGCGATGTCAAAAACAAGGCACCAGATTCCGTAATCTCAAAGTACTTTCTCGGCGGCCCGGATTTGGATTCCTCCCAGTGATAACTGAGCAAACCCCCATTCTTTAATCGGGTGAGCAAAGGATACAAGGTTCCCTCCACCACCAACAACTTCGCCTGCTTCAATCGATCCAAAATGTCCGATGAATAACAAGCCCCTTGAGAGATAATCTGCAAAATGCAGTACTCCAAAATGCCTTTCCTCATCTGCGATTGGGTGTTTTCCAAATCCATACTGCAAAGATAAGTGATTATTTTAGTACTATGCAATACAAAGTACTATGAACGAATCGATTTGTTCGATGAACGAATTTCCCTCTCAAAAATGGCTGTGACAATTGTCACAGCAATCAACAAAAACAACCATGACTTTTGTAGCATCATTTAAAACAAACCCTAAAATGTTCAATTCATTCAAATCTCTATTCGGCATGGGCCCATCAGCAGACTTCAAAGCATTGGCAGCCCAAGGCGCCACCATCATCGATGTTCGCAGCAAAGCGGAATACGCTTCCGGGCATATCAAAGGCAGCATCAACATCCCATTAGATACACTGCCAAACAACCTCAACAAAATCAATAAAAACAAACCCGTGATCACCTGTTGTGCTTCGGGCATGCGCAGCGCATCGGCCAAAGGCATCCTCCAAAACAATGGCTTCGATGTGCACAACGGCGGCGGTTGGTCTTCGCTTAAAAACCAAATCTAAACGCCAATCCTCGCAACATGTCCACCTTTCAAGAACTCATACAGTCCAACAAACCCGTTCTCGTCGATTTTTTCGCCGAATGGTGCGGACCCTGCAAAATGATGAAACCCATCCTCGAAGAACTCAAAACCAAAGTGGGTGATGAAGCGAGCATCATCAAAATTGATATCGACAAAAACCCCGCTGCGGCACAAGCTTATAACGTTCGAAGTGTACCCACCTTGATGATTTTCAAAAATGGAAAATCGGTGTGGCGACAGTCGGGCGTGTTACCTGCCAATCAGTTAAAGTCGCTCCTCGACCAACACAAATAACAAACTCGAAATCGAACTTAACCCGCCTACTTGATCTCGATCTGATAGGCACTCAACAGGCCAGGCAATCCATCCAAGGAGAACTTGGCCTTTTTGATGTTGTTGGTGTTGGGATCGATGCGATAATATTGCGCTGTGGCAAAATTCGCCTTCTCCAATATGGTCCGATCAAACAGCGCGTCCATGAGATTGCAATCGGCAAAATTGACCTCGCTTAAATCGGCCTCGGTAAAATCAACCTCCTTCAAACTGCAACGCAGTAGCGGTATTTTCTTAAGTTTGAGTTGATAGAACGATGAATGATCAAGCAGGCAGTCTGCGAACGACACCGAAAAAATAAGCGTATTACAGGTCTCAAACCGAAGTCCCAGCAACTTGCAATGCTCAAATTTACAATCGCGCAAAATCGCCCCGTCCAATCGCACCCCGCTCAAATTACAATGCTCAAACACACAACCCGAGAAATTAAAATCGGTGAGATTGGCGCCGCCAAAATCAACATGAGAAAAAACGCATTCTTCGTATTCCCCCACTTCAAAAGGCGTTTCTAAAGCATGAATATGCTCAAATTGTTGATCGTATTTATAAATCGACATGATTCTCCTTCGCTACATCTTTGGGCAAAGTCATCCCACCCACATGAAACTCACGCATGTAGATTTTCACGAGCAAAATAAACAAACTGATCAAAATCGGCCCAAAAATCAAACCCATAAAACCAAAGATATTTACACCCATAATTACCCCAAAAATGGTAATCAGCGGATGGGCATCGCCCCATTTGTTTTGAATATACAAGCGCACCAAATTGTCAACCGTACCCAATACCACTATGCCAAAAATCAACACCACCAGTGCCTGCGATGAATGGCCGTTAGTATACTGCAAAACAGCCAATGGCATGTAGGCAATACTCGCGCCCACCAATGGGATAATCGCCGCGATGGCCGTTGCGCAAAACCAAAACAACAAATCATCTACACCCAAAAACGCATAGCAAATCACAGCGAGAATGGCTTGCACAAAAGCGGTTGCTGGAATTCCAGCTGCGTTAGAGACCACCAACGAATGCAGCTCCTTCCCAATGAGGGCGATGTGATTGTCTTCCAAAGGCAAATACTCGTAGCACCAAGCTTCTAGGGAACGACGGTTGAGCAGCATGAAATATAGCACGAAATACATCACAGCCACGGAAGCAAAGGAATTGGCGATTACACCAACCATTGAACTAGCGGCAACGGTGACATAGGCTGAGGCTTGTTTGAGGTTTTCGGTGGTTAGAATTTCAAATCCAAACCGCTGTTCTTGCTGAGTAATAAAAGCATTGATAGACTGCAGGACTTCTTGACTGTGCGATACAACCTCGGCCAATCGGGCGGTAACTTCTCCGATGATCAATCCGGCGGGAACAACAACCAAAACAAAACTGCCAATGAGCAATAAAAGGGTTGATTTCACTTTGCTCAGGCGATATCGTTTTTCGAGAAAATCTTGCGGTTTGCGCAGAAAAAAATAGAGGGTAAGTGCGCCGAGGAATCCCGACAAAAAACCCAACAACTCCCAGGCAATAAATAGTCCAAATACAACCAACAGAAGGAGATAGCCATTCTGTCGGACAGTCGATTTATGCATACACAAAGAAACAAAAAAAACTGAGGTCGCGCTGCGCGCGGCCTCAGTTTCGCAAAATTGGTAATTTCTGCCAAAAGTAAAATCAGCGTTGTCTTTTTCGCCAAGGTTATCAAAACCGATTTACCGAAATTTGCATAAATTTATGTTGTAACTTTGTTTTAACATGGTTACTGTAAAACTGAGAAACATCGGCAACAGCAAAGGAATTATCATCCCCAAAGAAATGATTGCACAGTGTGACATGGAAGAAAGCGTAACCCTAGAAGTGAAAGGACAGCAATTGATCATCCGCAAAGCGGAATCC
>DBCP01000163.1:14697-15589 GCA_002293105.1 Bacteroidetes bacterium UBA955
ACGGCCCTGTTTGATTGTCTCGCCTACCGCCGCCAACAACTTTTTGCAACGGGCTGTGGTTGTACCTTTAACCTCACAGCACCGCAATTTACCTACCCGCATCACCTGCCAATTTCAAAAAAGACAAGGTCAGTTGGTCATAGATCAAATGCGCGCGGTAGATCAGCAGCGATTCATACAGCGTTTGGGAAGCATCGATAAAAAAACCGCCAAAGCCACTGCAAATCTCTTGCAGCAATTTTTCAAGTATCCAGAGCAATAAAAAAGCAATAAAAAAAAAAGACGCCGCGCGGAGCGCGGCCTCTTTCACACTTTGAAATCAAACAACTATTAAGCCTGCGCTGGCGCAAACTGTACGTTGAAAATCAACTTCACGTCGCTTCCAACTACAACACCACCTGCCTCAGTGACCGCGCTCCATGTCAAACCAAACTCCTCGCGCTTCACAACACCACTTACCTCAAAACCAATTTTGTGATTGCCCCATGGATCAACCATTTCGCCACCAAACTCAGCCTTCAAAGCAACCGTATTGGTAATGCCCTTGATGGTCAAATCACCCACCACGTTATACTCACTGTCAGATACCTTCTCAAAAGAAGTACTGCTGAAATCAATGCTAGGGAACTGAGCCGCATCGAAAAATTCACCCGACTTCAAATGACCATCGCGATCCGCGTTGTTGGTATCAATTGAATCAACCGAAGCGCTGAAAGTTACAGATGCACCTGAAAAATCTGTGCTGCTGGCCGCGTGCAAAGACGCTGTGAACTGCTTGAAAGTACCAGTAACTGTAGAAATTACCAAGTGCTTAACCTTGAACTGTGCCTCGCTGTGCGTAGGATCTAAGTTCCATTGTGCCAATGTTTGTGTTGTCATATCGTTTTTTATT
>DBCP01000046.1 GCA_002293105.1 Bacteroidetes bacterium UBA955
GAACGCACGCTGAAAGTGGATTCTGGCGCGCTGTATCTCGCGGTGGATGCGGCGATGCAACTTTGGGTGGGTTGCTCGTTGAACGGTAAATCCTCGCTGTCGGCGTTTGCGCTTGGGCAAATAGATATTGTGGAAGTGGCGCATTGGAAAATGACGGGCGATTTGGGCAGCATACAACTGTCGCGCAATGGCGGAACCCTCTTTGTATCACGCAAGAACAAGTTGTACTCGTACCGTGCCGATGCCCAATCCGAAGCCAATATGTCGGTGTTGATTGAGCCTGGCGTTACCCAACTCTATGGTTACTACTATGATGCGGTATCGAATACGTTCTATTTTGCCGATGCCAAAGATTATGTGAGCAATGGCGCTGTTGTGCGATGTCCGATGGATGATCTGTCGAAAAAGTCGGTGCTAACAACGGGTGTGAACCCTTCCGGCTTTGTGCGTTTGCCCTAAGTTAGTTTTACTATCTTTGGGGACGAAAAATGAAGTGGAATTTCCTGAAGTTGAAAAAAGTTGACATCCTGCTGTTGCGGTCCTATGTGGGTCCGTTCGCCGTCACTTTTTTCCTCAGCATGTTCCTCTTTTTGATGCAATTTCTCTGGAAATACATCGATGAGTTGGTGGGCAAAGGCATTTCTACGGACATTCTAGCCAAACTAATTTTTTATTCCTTGGCGGATTTGGTGCCGATGGCGATGCCGCTGACAATCATGGTGGCTGGTTTGATGACTTTTGGGAATTTGAGCGAGAGTTTTGAGTTGGTGGCGATGAAAAGCAACGGTATTTCTTTGTTGCGAGCGCTGAGGCCCATTTTTATTCTAATGTGTTGTTTGGCGGTGATGAACTTCCTGTTTTTGAACTATGTAATTCCCAAGGCGAAGTTGGAGCAGGCGGGGTTGATGATTGACGTTCGACAGAAAAAGCCCACATTCAATTTGGCTGAGGGGGTGTTTTATCACAACATTGAGGGATTTGCGATCCGTGTGGGCAAGAAAGAGGCCGATAACCAAACGGTGCGCGATGTGTTGATTTACGAATACAAAAAGGACGATAGCAAGCGATTGAATGTGTTGCGGGCAGAGTGGGGTACGATGATTTTGAGTCCAGACCAAACGGTATTGAATTTTACGTTGTACAAGGGTGTGCGTTATGAGGAGATGACCACAGCCCCCGAGTATCGCAAAACGCATCCATTCAATCAGATGTACTTTGAGAAACAGCGAATGCAAATTGATTTGTCGAGCCTTGATTTTACTTTTTCAGACCGCGATTTAATTGCCAGCGATTACCGATTGCAGAATGTGTCGCAGTTGTTGAAGGTGATTGATACGTTTGATATGAAATGTGCGATGTTGCGTTCAGACAATTCCAAATATTTGGGTAAGTATATTCATGCACCGGGGGTGATGACGCAGGATACCACTTTGCAGCGTTTTAGGCGGAATTCGGTGGCCTTTGCTTCGTTGAAGGAGGATCAAATGATCAAGAATTATCCCCAGGAGCAGCGGGCTACGATAGTGGCTGCTGCTGTAAATCACGCGCGTTCGGTAAAGGGGACTGAGGAGGGATTGTTTACGAGTTTGGAGTTTGAGGAGACTGATGTGGATTTGTATCGGAGTGAGTTGCACAAGAAGTTTGCCTTCTCCATTTTGGTCATATTGTTGTTTTTAATTTCGGCCCCGCTGGGTGCGATTATCCGCAAGGGTGGGATAGGAATGCCGTTGGTGATTTCGGTGGTGTTGTTTGTGTTGTTTTATGCGGTGAATTTGACCGGTGAGAAAATGGGCAAAGAGGGGATTGTGCCGGTTTGGATTGGGAGTTGGATGAGTTCGATGTTGCTATTTCCCATTGGGATAGTGATTACGTATCGGGCGAGCATTGATAAGAGTTTTCAGGGCAGTAATCCGTTGATGAATGCGGTGAAGGGATGGAAGTTAAAGTGGCAGAACCGCAAGCGCAGCGCTAAGAATAGCCATTTATGAAGCTGTTGGTGATAGGGAACAGGGTGCCATGGCCGCTGCACGATGGTGGGGCGATTGCCACCTATGGGATGCTTCGTTCGTTGGCTGAGAATGGTGCGGAGGTGCATTTTTTCACGTTTAATACAAAAAAACACTTTGCGGAAAACGCAACGATTGAAAAGTATTTTGGGTTTTGTAGGGTCTATTTACAGCCATTGGATGCGGGTGTGAAGGTAGGAAAAGCCCTATTGAATTTGGTTTTTGGTGGGAGTTACCACATGGAGCGATACGAGGACAAAGGAGCGGCGTTGGCTTTGCGGCGTTTGATGGATGTTGAGGGGTTTGATGTTGTTTTGGTTGAGGGACTGTATTCGGTGCCAGTGTACCTGCGGGCGGTTCCCGCCCGCAGGTACAGTACGCCTGCGGCGTACCGCGCCCACAATTTGGAATACCAAATTTGGGCGCGCCTGGCTACCGCCACCGCCAACCCCCTCAAAAAATGGTACCTTCAGTTGCAAGCCAAACGCCTGCAGAAATTTGAACAACACACCTGGTCAAACTTTCAAGCCATCGTACCCATCGTACCCACCGATGAAATCGCCATCAAAAAACACTTGGAAGCTACGCGGGAAAAATCATCCAATAAAAATATCCCCGCCATACAAACCTATCAACCCGGCATCGCCATAGAAAGACCGTTTGCCTTTATCCATCAGCCCTTATCGCTGTTTCATATCGGCTCCATGGAATGGCAAGCCAACGAACAAGGCGTCCTTTGGTTCCTTCAAAAAGTATGGCCACTGCTGCTCGTGTTATACCCCCAAGCAAAGTTCCACCTGGCAGGGAAGGGGCTGTCAAAATCCGACCCACGCTTCTTTCAAACCGGCGTCATTAACCATGGCGAAGTGCCCGATGCCGAAGATTTTATGCAACAGCATGGCATCATGATTGTCCCCATACAAGCAGGATCCGGTATCCGAATCAAAACCCTGGAAGCCATGGCACTAGGTGTCCCCGTGGTATCTACCACCGTGGGTGCGCAAGGGTTGGACGTAACCCATACCCAAGAACTCATGCTGGCCGATCAGCCCGCCGAGTTTGCGCAAGCCATCGCCCAATTATTGAGCAACCCTGCGCTAGCGCAACAGACCGCCACCCAAGCCCGTATTTATGTTGAACAGCATCATAACCTCAAACGAAATACTGCCGAATTGCTTGGTTTTTTGCGTGAATTGACGGACTTATAAAGGTTGGTAGGTCATTTTGAAATGGGGAATACCCGCCTCAAAAAATCGCTCCCCGAGGGCTTTGAAGCCGTATTTTTCATAAAATCCCATGGCGTGTTCTTGGGCATGGAGGTATAGGATATGCCCCGATTCCCCCAATTCTTTCAAACAATTCTGCAACAAAGCGGCGCCAATCCCTGCGGTGCGGTGCTCTTTTAAAACGGCAAATCGCTCCAATTTGTAGCCGTAATCCGTTTTGCGGTATCGACACGTGCCCGCTGGAAGTCCGTTGGATGTAGCCAAGAAATGTGAACTGATGGTTTCGTGCTCATCGTATTCTTCGTCGGGCGGACATTCCTGCTCAATCACAAAAACAATGCGCCGAATATCAAAAGCTTTGGCCATATCCTGTGGGTTTGCTATGGGTTTTACATGTATCATCAGAAAAAAGGTTAAATTTGCGTCAAACTTAATACAAAAAAATACGCAATGGCTCAATCTCAAATTCAATCCTTGCTCGGTTCACAAGCAGAATTCTTGTTGGATCACAGCTGTAAAACCATCGACAAATCGATGATTCATGCTCCCGGTTATGATTTCGTTGATCGCATCTTCGCTCAATCTAACCGCAACCCACAGGTTTTGAAGAGTTTGCAACAATTGTACGGAAACGGTCGCTTGGCAAACTCAGGTTACTTGAGCATCTTGCCAGTTGACCAAGGTATTGAGCATAGTGCTGGCGCTTCATTTGCACCAAATCCCATTTATTTCGATTCAGAAAACATCATCAAATTGGCCATCGAAGGCGGTTGTAATGCCGTAGCTTCAACCTATGGCGTTTTGGCGATGCATGCCCGTAAATACGCACACAGAATTCCTTTTATCGTAAAAATCAACCACAATGAATTCTTGTCGTACCCCAACAAGTTCGATCAAATCATGTTCGGTTCGGTGGATGATGCTTGGAACATGGGTGCAACGGCTGTGGGTGCTACCATTTACTTCGGAAGTCCAGAGAGCGGTCGCCAAATCATTGAAGTGGCACAAGCATTTGAGCGCGCTCACGAATTGGGTATGGCTACCATTTTATGGTGCTACACCCGTAACAACGGTTTCAAAGTGGATGGTGTTGATTATCACGCCAGTGCCGATTTGAGCGGACAAGCCAATCACCTGGGTGTAACCATCCAAGCGGATATTATCAAACAGAAATTACCAGTGAACAATGGCGGATACAATGCCACAAAGCATGGTAAGACGCATGCAAAAGTATACAGTGAACTTTCTTCTGAGCACCCCATCGATTTAACCCGTTACCAATTGGCCAACTGCTACATGGGCAGAGCCGGTTTGATTAACTCAGGCGGAGAATCTAAAGGGCAGGGCGACATGGAAGAAGCGGTATTCACAGCGGTGGTGAACAAGCGTGCTGGTGGATCAGGATTGATCTTGGGCCGTAAAGCGTTCCAAAAACCCATGAACGAAGGTGTTCAATTGTTGAATACTGTTCAAGATGTGTATTTGGATAGCAGCATCACTTTGGCTTAATTTGCTTCCATGAATCTCGATTTCGAAGACGACGACGATCTCGCCGGCGACGGTCCAAAATGGTATCAGCGAACCTGGAGCGGTATCCTTACAAAAACCAAGGATAAAAAGCCAACGCCTGATGGCCTATGGGAGAAGTGTAAGCGTTGCAAAGAAGTGGCTCCAACCAAGGATTGGATTTTGAACCACTATGTTTGTCTATCTTGCAGCTACCATGAGCGCATTGGATCCATGGAATATTTCGATATTCTTTTCGATGACAACAACTTCACCGAAATCAATGCCAACCTAAGTAGCGGTGATCCTCTATCGTTCCATGATTCTGCCCCTTACGTCGATCGCATCGTGGTTGCCCAGCGCAAAACCGGTTTGAAAGACGCCGTAAGAACAGCCCATGGCGAAATTGATGGTCAGCCGTTGTGCGTTGCATGTATGGATTTTAACTTCATCGGCGGTTCGATGGGAAGCGTGGTAGGGGAGAAAATCGCGCGTGCCATTGACTACTCTTTGGCTACCAAAACCCCTTTCATGATGATCTCGAAGTCGGGTGGGGCGAGGATGATGGAGGCTGCGTTTTCGTTGATGCAAATGGCCAAAACAAGTGCCAAATTGGCTTTGCTAGACCGCGCAGGCATACCCTATATTTCGTTGTTGACCAACCCTACTACCGGTGGTGTAACCGCTTCGTTTGCCATGTTGGGCGATGTGAATATTGCTGAGCCAGAGGCGCTGATTGGATTCGCAGGTCCTCGCGTAATCAGAGAAACCATCGGTCGCGATTTACCCAAAGGATTCCAAAGTTCTGAGTTCTTGGTAGAGCATGGATTCTTGGATTTTATCGTGAATCGCAACGATTTGAAAAAGAAAATATCAACTTTGCTTCAAATGATTTGGAGCCATAAACAGAACTAAACACTATGAACTTCCCAGATAATTTAAAGTACACCAAAGACCATGAATGGGTTATGGTGGATGGCGATGTAGCCACAATTGGTATCACCGATTTTGCTCAAAGTGAATTGGGCGATATCGTTTTCGTTGACATTTCTTCACAAGGCGACACCCTGGCCGCACATGAGGTATTTGGTACAGTAGAAGCCGTGAAGACGGTGAGTGATTTGTACATGCCCGTGAGTGGTGAAGTGATTGAAGTGAACGGCGATTTGGACTCTGCACCAGAATCTGTAAACGGCGACCCCTATGGTGCTGGTTGGATGGTGAAAGTAAGAATGAGCAACCTTGCTGAA
>DBCP01000083.1:0-692 GCA_002293105.1 Bacteroidetes bacterium UBA955
TTGGACGGAGGGTCAATAATTTCCTTGAGATGGAGAATTATTACAACCATGATACCCAGTTTTTGGATGCTCATTTATCGGCATCTCAAGTATATGAATCGGAAAAAATGGTGGAAGGGCCTTCATTTTTTATTTCAAAAACGGAGGTGACGAATGCCGAGTATAGGCAGTTTGTGGAGTATTGTATCGCAAAATGGATGAAGGAAAATCGCCCAGAAATCGTCCAGAAATATAGGTGGGAGTCTCCGGAATATGTGCAAGCGGTTCAGGGGTGGTTGGCATCGAACCAAGTCACATCTGCGGTGGACGGCGCGGTTCAGTCGGCACCTTTGCAATCACCCGCAGCCAATTGGGGTGAGTTATATTTGAAAAAGTTGGATTGGAAGAAGATTTCTTACGAGGGGGTATCTGTTTTTCCGAATACGAATTCATGGGTGATGGACTTTCCATACAGTTATAATGAACCGATGAAGGAATATTATTTTGTTCATCCTGCGTACGACAAGTTTCCGGTGGTGGGTGTTTCGAATTCACAGGCAAACCTGTATTGTTCGTGGTTTACGTTGGAAAACACACAGAAGGAGAAGGAGGGATACCAAACTTGGTATCGATTGCCTACAGAAACGGAGTGGGAACGTGCCGCGTCTGTGGTGGCAGAAAAGCGTTCCAAGAAATCTTCGGGTTCGCCGGTG
>DBCP01000083.1:813-6546 GCA_002293105.1 Bacteroidetes bacterium UBA955
GAGTCGTATTTTCCCAACGATGCGGGTTGTTACAACATGCAGGGGAATGTGGCGGAGTGGACATCAACTGGGGTGACGTACCGCGTTGGGGAGTATACCCAGGAGGGTGAAATCATCAAGGGGGGCTCGTGGAATTTACCTGAGGCTGCCTGCACCATTGGGAGTCGTGGAATCATTTTTTACGGTGTTGCGGGTGAGGAGCCGGCGACCTCCTATGTGGGTTTTAGGATGGTGGCGGTGCCGATGAAAAAATTCCGGCCACATATTACACCAGAATTTTAACGACTATGCTTGGCTGAGGATTCGCAACCTGTATTCCCGGCTATTTTCTTTGTGTTCGATGTTGATCCACAGCACTTTGGCTTTATAGTTTTCGGCCAAATCGCGCAGAAAAAACTCGCCAATTTCGGGCCATTCCACCAAATGTTTGCTGGGGTATTCGTGAAGGAGTTCTTCGATACCTGCATCGTACAATTCACCGGCATCTTTCACGCGGTACCAATCGTGGTGATAAAGTTTGCCATTGAAATTGGGTAGGGTGTGTTCGTTGACCAGCGAAAAGGTGGGAGAGCTTACGTCTTGCTCGCAGCCCCAAGCCGCGCAAAGGGCTTTGGTGAGGGTGGTTTTACCTGCGCCGAGGTTGCCTTCCAAGGCGATGATTTCCGGCCCATCGGTTCCAAACGGATAATCGCAAACCCAAGCGCTGAGGTCTTTGCCCATGATGGCATCCACTACGCCTTGTAGTTGGGTTTCGGTGGTGTCAATGTAGGCGGTGGTTTTGAAAGATGTCATTGCGTGAGGCCCGTTTGGTCGGTAAATTGGGAGATTTTGGCTTAAGCTTTGGGTGTTAATACGGCGATCGGACAGCACATTTCCTCCAAGCTAATACCACCGTGTTGGAATGTGTTTTTGTAGTAATTCACGTAGTAGTTGTAGTTGTTGGGGTAAGCAAAGAAGTCGTTTTCACCCGCAAAAACGAAGCTCGAGGTGAGGTGTTGCAGCGGCAAGAAAACGTCGTGCGGTTTTTTCACTTCATACACTTCCTTGGGGTTGTAGGTGATGTTTTTACCTTGTTTGTAGCGAAGGTTTGTGTTCACATTTTTATCGCCCACGATTTTTATGGGGTCTTTCACGCGAATGCTGCCGTGGTCTGTGGTGACGATCACTTTGCAGGGTTTATCGGCGAGCCATTGCAGGGCTTCCCAAAGCGGGGAGTGTTTAAACCAAGTGGCCATCACGTTTCGATAGGCTGCTTCGTCTTCGGCCAGTTCCCTTACGATGTGAATATCGGTACGGGCGTGAGAGAAGGAATCCACGAAGTTGTAAACCACCACATTGAGTTTGTTTTTCATCATGTTGGGCACTTGGTCAACAAGGTTTTTCCCCGCTTCTAAATTGGTGATTTTTGTGTAGCTGAATTTGATATCGCGACGCAATCGCTGCAACAAGTCTTCCAGAAAGTCTTTTTCGTAGAGGTTTTTCCCGCCTTCGTCTTCGTCGTTGCTCCATTTATTGGGGAATCGTTTTTCGATATCCAAGGGCAGCAGTCCACTGAAAATACTGTTTCTGCAATATTGGGTGGTGGTGGGCAGAATACTCAGGTACAGGTCGTCTTGTTCCACGCGATACCTTTCTTGCATCACTTCAGAAATCGCCCGCCACTGATCGAAACGAAGGTTGTCCATCAGAATCATGAACACGGGCAAATCGCCATCCAAATGAGGGTTTACCGCCCTTCTGAAGAGGTTGTGGCTCATGGTTGGACCGTCGTCGCCCGTTTGTTTGAGCATTCCGGCATAGTTGTCTTTGACAAACTTGGAGAAGTTGCGGTTGGCATCCGATTTTTGGGTCTCCAAGATTTCTTTCATGCTGTCTTCTCCGGCGCTATCGAGTTCAATTTCCCAGTAAACCAATTTGCGGTATACGTCTTTCCACTCAGAGAAGTTGAGTTTGTCGCTCACAGTCATGCCAATTTGCATGAATTCTTTGCGATATCCTAGCGATGTTTTTTCGCTTACAAGCCTGCGTTCATCGAGGTTTTTCTTTAGGGCGAGGAGGATTTGGTTGGGGTGTACGGGTTTGATGAGGTAATCGGCAATTTTTGCCCCGATGGCCTCTTCCATGATGTGTTCTTCCTCGTTTTTGGTAATCATGATGATGGGGAGGTTGGGCTTGAGTTGTTTGATTTGCGCCAACGCTTCCAATCCATTGATTCCAGGCATGTTTTCATCCAAAAATACCAAGTCGAACTCTTGCGATTTCACGGCTGCGATGGCATCTCTGCCGCTACTTACGGTGTGCATATCGTAGCCCTTGCCCTCCAGGAATAGGATATGGGGTTTGAGCAAGTCAATTTCGTCGTCGGCCCAGAGAATTTTTGGTTTGTTCATGATCTTGGTAATACAACGCTTACTTGCCAAAATTCGTGCCACAACGCTGGTTTTTTTGAACGAACTTTGGGGTGATTTCATTGGATGAGTTCACATCACATCGTCAGAGACAACCAGGAGCCAGCATTGATCATCGCCAATGGGGCAGATTGCAGTGATGCGTTGCTTCAGCAGTTGATGGAGTGGTCGCCCTACGTACTGGCTTTGGATGGTGCGGTTCATCGATTGTTGGCGCGCAAGTTGCGTTTTGATGCTTGGCTGGGCGATTTCGATTCCAGTGAGGGATTGGATTTAGAAACGATGGCTTCGATGGGTCCTGTGGAAAGGGTACATGCGTTGGATCAAGACAAGACCGACTTGCACAAGGGGATTGAGTTTTTGATTGCAAAGGGACATTCAGCGGCGAATATTTTGTGGGCTACGGGTAGAAGAGCAGATCACACGTTCAACAACATGGCTACTTTGTGGCGCTACCACGATCAAATTACTTTGAGCATTTTAGACGACCACTCTCGGGTATATCCCCTGTTTAAGCAATTCAAGAAATGGTATCCGGCGGGCACGCAGTTGAGTTTGATTCCCGTGGGTTATGCAGACGGAATCCATTCGAAAAATTTGCAATATCCCCTAGAAAACCATCGCTTGGAATTGCCCTACAGTACGGGAAGTTCAAACCAGGTATTGGAAGATGGATTTGTGGAAATTACGTATGCAGAAGGACATCTGCTGATGATGGAGTGTTTTGATTGACGCCCTATCTTTGTTTTCTATGAAAGTGATTTCCTACAACGTGAACGGCATTCGCAGTGCGATGAGCAAGGGTTTGGTGGATTATTTGGCTGAGCAAAACGCCGATGTGGTGTGTTTTCAGGAGTTGAAGGCGATGCCAGAGCAGATTGACGAGGAGCCATTGCGGGCATTGGGATACGAGTGTTATTGGTTTTCAGCAGAGAAGAAGGGATATAGTGGGGTAGGAATATTGACCAAACAAACGCCCACACACGTTGAGTATGGTTGTGGCCATGCGATGTATGATTTTGAAGGACGTGTGATTCGCTGCGATTTCCCTTGGGGTTCAGTGATTAGTGCGTATTTCCCTAGTGGAACTGCTGGTGACGTAAGGCAGGATGTAAAGATGGATTTTTTATCATACTTCCATGAATATGCCCAAACGATTCGTTCAAAGGTGGGGGAGTTGCTGGTGTGTGGTGATTATAACATTTGTCACAGGGCCATCGACATTCATGATCCGGTTGGGAATAAGAACAGTACGGGATTTTTGCCTGAGGAAAGGGCGTGGATGGATCAGTGGTTTGAGTCGGGCTTTACCGATACGCTGAGGTCGTTGAAACCCGAGCCACATCAATACACTTGGTGGAGTTTTCGGGCCAATGCCAGGGCCAACAACAAGGGCTGGCGCATCGATTATGTGAGTGCAACACCCAAGTTGGCAGAGCAGTTATCTCAGGCCGGCATTGATGATTTTGCCAAACACTCCGATCACTGTCCTACCTGGGCTGAGTTTGCTATTTAATTATTTTGGGTCCAAGTAATTGGGAACACCATCATTGTCAGAGTCAAAAAAGCCGTCTATCTCGTCGGTAATTCCATCTTTATCAGTATCCATTGAGTTGGACAGTACTGGTTTAATAATAACAGAACAAGGGTTAAATTTGGTAATGACATATTCCGTTCTTCGGTTTATCTCATGTTCGGCCTCGGAACATTTGATGTTATTTCCGCATGAATTCAAAAGTCTTGTTTCTCCAAAACCAACGCTTACAATTCGGTTGGGATTAATTCCTAGCGTTACAACGTAATCCTTGGCTGCTTTTGCACGATTGATCGATAATTTTAAATTATAAGGATCTGATCCTCGAGAATCTGTGTGACTTTGCAGTTCGATGCTAATGTTTGGGTATTTATTCAAAAAATTCCCTAGAATATTTAGCTCTGTTTTACTGGCTTCTGTGATGTCGAATTTGTCTAACTCGTATCGTATTGATTTGAGTTGAAGTTCCTTGCCCAATTCATCACCGAGCTTTCTTTTTTCGGGCGACAAGTTCAATTTCGCTGTGTCGTGATTGATGGAATAGTCCTTTGAAGACGTGTATTTATAATTACACGGTTCTGATGAAACATGGTATGATCCTATTGAGTCGGCATATGCGAAATCGTTGATGACTACTCGACCATTAGAATCAGTTTGCACCATAATTTTATCCAAGGGGTTGGTTTCGTTTTCTATAACAACCCATTGTCCAGCAAGACCTCTCTGCGTAATGGGATCTTTTAGTTCGATTACCACTGGTATTTTGACTGGTATTGTGGGGATAATGGGTAATGGCTTTTTAGAAATCTTGTAAATATTGTCGTTGTAAGCTAACTTATTTCCGCGATTGGAAGTGATCAAAGTGAAGCTATCATAATGCCGCAAATTGAGATCATCATTCTCGGAATTATAAGGTTTGGGTAATACTGTTGTTTGCTTTGAGTACAGGTTGTATGTCATTAAATCCAAACCACCATAAACAAATTTTCCGTCTGAACTAAAGGCGATGACACTATCATTTTGAAAAACTGGAAAAGTTTCTCTGAATGCTGTATTAACCGCTGGGCCAATATTTTTTAAATCGTCAATGATGATTGTATCTGCTGTGTGAACCCTAATATTTGCAATGTAAATATCAGAATTGCCATAACCGTTAGGTCGATCAGATGCAAACGCTACTTGTTTTCCATTGGGTGAAAAACTCAAATGTGCAGTATTGTAAAATTGTTGATTGATGGATAGTGAGGTTGGTGTATTCTTACCAGCTTTGACAATCTTAATTTGCAGAGGATGTAAATCACGCTTCGTCTCTGTGTTTACATCATTGGTTGTAAGGTATATATTTCCAAATTGATCCACTGCATTAAATTCACAATGGGTTTGATTGGAAGTTGAGTATACGGTTTCTCCTACGGAAAACGAGGAGTCGTTGAATGATATAGGAACAATTTCAAAATTGGGTTGTCCGGACCATTTGGACAATTCGCCTGTATTCTTGTTGCCTATTTTCGTCAAGTAGCCGATTTTACCCTTTGTGAGTTGTAAATCGTATTCTCCTAGGGATGAATTTCCAAACAACTCCCGAATGGTCAGGGTAGTATCTGTCGCCCACCGCTCTCCATGTATTAAATTGAAAGTTGGAAAGTTGATGGGTAATATTTGCTTGATTGAATCGGCATCAGCAGGGAGCCCGTTTTGTTGTAAGGTTTGTATCAAAAGAATGTAGTCCTCGTATTTTAACGATTGATTAAATTCTTTGAATAAATATTGAGTTGATGCTAAACACTTTGC
>DBCP01000083.1:6554-8455 GCA_002293105.1 Bacteroidetes bacterium UBA955
TTGCATGGCTCTCAGTTTTGTAATAAGCGTTAGCAAGGGTATTTTGTTCTTTGTATGATTGGATTAATGAAATTGTCTGATTTTTATTATTTGAGATAATTTGTTGATATTCAAAACGTTTAAATAATTCAGAATTTTGCGCAAAAAGACTTGAAGAGAAATAAAAAATGATTAAAAAATATTTATACATAAACTATTAGAAAAAACGTGGCACAATGATTCTGTTAATTGTTTTGGCATAAGGAATGCTGTATTGCAGACCAAATTCATGGGAATATCTTACATACTCGTTTATGGGTTTGATTTTACTATCCCAAGAATAGAACAACTTCAGATTTTTCTTAATTTCCCCCATAAACATCAGACCTACATCCCCTTCCGTACGATAAAACAACCCAACGGATCCAATATTATCCTTGAAGTAATGCGTGTTAAAGTCCATTTGCATAGGTGCATCCGCTGTATATCTGATCTGTGTTGTAAACTTGACCCCTTCATCATTCGTGATTTTATAAACATGACCGGCGGTAACCTGGTAATGATTGATGTTTGAATAATTTGTTTCATCACTTTTAATGAAAATCATTTGGGGACAAGAAAACCCTATGAATGAGTTTTCACTGTATAAATAGGTGCCAAATCCCGTTGAAGGCGCATTGATGTTATAGGCTCTTTGGGAGAATATAGGGTCAATGTTTTGATACAAATCCAATTTTGAAATGTCGAAAGAGTAATTAAAGTATCCAAGTTTTAATCCTACGGCTAACCTTAATTTGTTTGTAAGCGTTTTGTGATAAGCGAGGTTCACAGAAACATTCATCTCATTCAAGGGTGAGGTATTTTTGAATTCACCGATGCTACCTTGTTTGACTGTTAATCCCATTGCAAAGTCATTGTTTAATGCATGGGAAGCTGTTAAAGTATTGTAATTGGGTGCTCCTGAAAGTGATGTCCATTGTCTCCGAGACAATAAGCTTACTGTAGTCTTAGCGTTAGATCCGGCATATGCCGGATTAACGCTAAGACTATTCATATCATAGTGGGTATAAATTTGTTCTTGTTGAGCAAATCCCACATTGTGAAACAATAAGCAGAATATAAAAATTGATAATCGATTCATTTAGTTAGCTTTAATGTATATGTTTTGTTTAATGATGATTCCACTGGCGTCATTTGATTTGAACACCAAGAAATAAACGTTTTCAGGTAAAGGCCCATCATTATTGATAGTAATACCATTTCCACGGTAGCGACCGTCGAATCCGTTGGCATTGTTATAGCCAATTCCTGATTCGTAAACCACTTGTCCCCAACGGTTAAAGATTGTGACAGAAGCGTTTTTGAAGTTTGCTAATCCTTTGATGTAAAGGATGTCATTGGCACCATCGCCATTTGGACTTATACCCTCTGGAATCCAGATATTCGGAATTTTCGAATCACTTAATCCTTCTTCGTTGTCGGGCAATTCATCGTTATCTGAATCCAATTCACGGAAGTCATAAATACCATCTCCATCGGTGTCAAGCGGGTTGTTTGGATCAAGGCCAGCTTCTTTTGTATCCAGGAGACCATCATTATCTGAATCCAAATCTCTCCAATCACCCTGTCCATCGCCATCTGTATCAATATCCGATTCAATTTTATCGATAATCCCGTCATTGTCTGAGTCGATATCCCTCCAATCACCTTTACCGTCACCATCTGTGTCGATATCAGTTTCAATTTTATCAGAAATGTTATCGTTGTCAGAATCTAGATCTCTCCAATCACCAAGGCCATCCCCATCTGTATCGATGTCAGTCTCAATTTTATCAGAGATACCATCATTGTCAGAATCTAGATCCCTCCAGTCGCCAGTACCATCACCATCGGTGTCAACATCGGTTTCGGTTTTGTCAGCA
>DBCP01000121.1 GCA_002293105.1 Bacteroidetes bacterium UBA955
GCCATGGTTGGTTAATTTTATGATAACGTTTGTCAATAAGTACAAGAAAACATTAATAATTCTTGTACTTATTTTATTTTTTTGCTTAGCTCCCTTTCCGAGTAATGCTTCTAATTTTCACTTAACTAGTAAGTTAGGACTTGATAAGTGGTTTCATTTCCTAATGTATTACAGTCTTTTTGTGATTTGGGCCAAAGAAAATAAACGCCTTGCCGAAAGGGTGTTATTGTTTATAATTTTGAGTGTTACATTGGGTGCTTTGGTTGAAGTGTTGCAGGGTATCGGTCCCTTTGGTAGAAGTGCGGAGTTGGCGGATTTTTTTGCGGATTTATCTGGGATCTTGTTTGGTTATTTTGTTTCAAACCAAAGAAAATAATATTTTTCATTTGCAGGCCACGCCCTGCACAAAATCCTCAATAATCCTTACCTCGGCCGCCTTGTTGCTACCATAGAACCCCGTAAAATCAGCAACAGTAACCGTACTTGCGTATGCTTTTAGATATTCAGATGATAGCGGGATGTACGACCAATGCCAGGCCTCCGGCTCGTAACCCGCCAATCGCCCTGTGCTTCTAGGAGAATATACTTCGCAAAATCCGTAGTCCTTTGCGTGCTTCCTCAACCATGTGATCTCCGCCAATCCCCGACCCATCTTGAAATAACCCGGCTCCAAAGAATTGATGTCCAAATCAGTACCCCAATGATGCCTGCTGCTACCCGGCATGCTGCTGTAAAGTAAAATGTGCCGCGCATTGCCGGCCCCCGTGCCATATTGGTTCACATTGGCCGTCCATTTCCGTTCCCAAATCGCCTTCTGTTCCCAGAAATTTCGCGTACCTGAAATGATTTTTAAATCAATCCCCGCCAACATTGCCGCCCTACGCATCGTTTGAAATGCCATGATGACATCTTTTTGCAGGTACATGGCCTTGCTCGACATCCCCGCGGGAACGAGGCCAAATCGTGCATCCTGAGCCGCGAAAAACTTGCCCATCAAAAAGGCTTTTGTGATTTGACTATCGTTCTGATTGAATGCGGCATGATTTAATTCGTTTTCTAATTTTGTGTTGCTCCAAAGCTGTTTGATGCTCGGCTGCTGTGTAAAACCAAAGACCAATACGGTTGCAAACCCCAAAATCAAACCAAACTTGCCGCGATTCATGGAAGCAAAGTAACAACATTTTCAATGTATGCCCTTAAATTCGTAAGTCATGAGGGTACAAGATTTTCGCAAAGGGGCGATGCTATTTTCTCTTTTCGTATTGTTGGCAACCACCGTGTTTTCACAGCAATCAGCCATGGAACACGGAGCCACCGCCCGTTGGCAATGGGAATTGAAGCGATTGGCAGATCCCGAAACTGGACAAATTCCACTAAATATGCGTCAACGCGAATTGAATTATGTATCCACCTTGCCCAAGAATACCGATGTGAATCCCATCGCCCGAACATCAACGGGTTGGAAACATAGGGGACCATATTTTATTGGAGGAAGAACCCGCGCCATCGGCATCGATGTGGCAGATACCCAACGCATTTTGGCAGGATCCGTCTCGGGCGGAATGTGGCTCACCACCAATGGAGGAAAAACATGGAACGCAGCGCAAAAAACCAATGAACTCCGCTCTACCACGTGCTTGATTCAAGATATTCGTCCCAACCACCAACACATTTGGTATATGGGAACGGGGGAGGCATACGGACAGAGTGCAGGCGCTCGTGGTGCCTATTATTTGGGCGATGGATTGTTCGTTTCTGAAGATTCAGGCAAAAGTTGGTCGCCCATAGCCAGTACAGCTGCTGGTAACCCTGTTTCTTTTTCAACGGGATGGCAATTGGTGTGGAATCTTGCCCTCGATCACAGTGCCCACGATACCGTGCAGGAAATGTATGCTTCGTGCTATAACCAAGTACAACGCAGCTTCAATGGTGGGAAAACATGGACCAATATCCTGGCCGGTGGGTATTTTACCGATGTGGCTGTGAGCAGTAAAGGGATTGTGTATGCGACATCGAGTTCTGAAGGACAAAAGAAAGGCATTTTTCGCGGTGCTGACAATGGTGCCCTTGTCAATATCAATCCAACCTTTTTAGGTTCTACGTACAAACGCATTGTGATTGGTATGGATCCCAATAACGAGAATGTGGTGTACTTCCTGCTGAATACGGAGAATTTTGGCAAATCATTGGCAAACTTTCGCGGTGAGGTTGAATGGAATGCGTTGTATCGATATACCTACCTCGGTGGCGATGGTACCGGTGATTCTGGTATTTGGGAAGATCTGTCAGCGAATTTACCTGCGGGTTCTGCATTTGATCGCTGGAACGTGCAAGGGAGTTACAACATGCTTGTGAAAGTGCGTCCGGGCAATTCTCAACACGTGTTCATCGGCGGAACAAACTTGTATATGTCAACTGCGGCATTCTCAGATTCCACACATACCCAAAAAATTGGGGGCTACAAACTCAATGCTAAATGGCCCGATGTGGGCGTGTATCCCAATCACCATCCCGATCAACACAATCTGGTGTTTTATCCCAATGATAGCAGCAAATTCCTCAATGCCAACGACGGAGGGGTTTTCCGATCAACCAATATCAACGCATTGCCTTTCGTTTGGGAATCGCTCAATAACGGATACCTCACCACGCAGTTTTATACGGTAGCGTTGGATCACGCATCGCCCCAAAGTCCGCTCTTGGTGGCAGGAGCCCAAGACAATTGCCAAGTGATGACCGTGTCGGATGCTTCAAATGCCACATGGACAGAGACTTACTTTGGTGACGGTTCGTATTGTGCTGTGGAGGATGGTGCCAAGTTGTTTTATTTCTCGAAGCAGCAAGGCAAAATGATCAAGGCCACGGTAGATGCCAAAGGAAATCGCACGGCCTATGCGCGCATCGACCCGATTGGTGGTTCCAAATACTTGTTCATCAATCCATATGTGTTGGATCCGGTTGATAACAATGTGATGTACTTGGCCGGTGGTAAATACCTGTGGCGCAACAACCAATTGCGGAACATTCCGCTTCTTAACAACAACGATAGCATCACTCAGGGATGGGTGAGGGGTACTGATTCTGTGGTGATTCGCAATGAATTTGTATCTGCATTGGGCGTAAGTACCAAACCGGCTCACCGTCTGTATTACGGCACCACATTGAAGCGATTGTACAGGGTTGATAGTGCACACCTGAGTACCAATTTGAAGCCGAAAGACATCACGGCAACTGCATTCCCATCGGCCTATATTGGCTGCGTGGCAGTGGATCCCAGAAATGCCGACAAAGTGATGGTCTCGTTCAGCAATTACAACGTCTACAGCATTTTTTCATCCGAAGATGGCGGCAAAACATGGACAAAAGCGGCAGGTAACTTGGAGCAGTTTGGTACGGGTTTGGGCGATGGTCCTTCTGTGCGATGGCTTTCCATTTTGCCGGTGGATGACGGTACAGTGTATCTGGCAGCAACCAGCGCTGGGTTTTTCGCTACCGATACCCTGCAAGGATTGAATACCAAATGGGTGCAGCAGGCCAGTGGTGAAATTGGTAACATGGTCTGTGATATGTTTGATGTGAGGCCTAGCGATGGAACCATTGCATTGGCAACCCACGGCAACGGGGTTTATACGGCCAATATTGTGAAGAAAGGCGATATTTTGAATGCCGAAAATATTGAAAAGTTGGCTGTCTTAAGAGCTGTAATCTCCCCAAATCCAGCGTCTAATTTGATCAGAATTACCGGAAATTGTGAGAGTTTACAGAAAAATCTTACACAAAATCAACTTTCGACCAATAGCAGTATCACCCTTGTCGACCCCTTAGGAAGGATCGTAAAAACGCAACCACTCACAACGTCAAACTTCCTGCCCAACAAGGGTTTTGAGGTTGAACTATCGCTTCAAAATATACCTGATGGCTACTACTATGTGCGCATAAAAGTTGGCAAAGCGTTGAAAACCTTGCCTGTTTTCGTGACAGCCAGCAGATAAACTGCCTTTGTAAACCCTATCTTTGTGTTCAAGCATGAATCAAATACGATTTGAAGGCAGAAATGCCCAATTTTTTTCGACTTTGCGTGCGCGGATCGACGCGTACTTTACAGATAACAACATCAAGTCCTCAGGGAACTGGAAGCTGTATAGCAAAACCATCATTTTAGGGCTCACACTGTTGGCCCTCTATGTGACTTTGGTGTTCTTCACTCCTGCCACAGCTGTTGCTGTGATTTTGTGCATATTGTTGGGTGTGAATTTCGCCACAATCGGTTTCAATGTGATGCACGATGGGGCGCACGGAAGTTATTCTACCAAGCCTTGGGTAAATAAAATGATGGCCCACAGTTTAAATCTGATGGGTGGAAATGCCTTTTTCTGGAATCAAAAGCACAACGTAGCACACCATTCATTCACCAACATTGAAGGTGCAGATGAAGACATCGATATCAGCCCATTCATGCGTGTGAGTTCGTTTCAACCCAAATATTGGTTTCACCGTTTTCAACACATCTACGGATTGTTGTTGTACTGCGTAACCTATTTGATGTGGATTTTTTATCAAGATTTCGTGAAATATTTCACAGGAAAAGTGGGCGATCGCGACATGAAAGT
>DBCP01000119.1:0-568 GCA_002293105.1 Bacteroidetes bacterium UBA955
TTAAACCTGCAATTGATGGGTGAAATTCGGGATGCTTTGTTGGCTTTGGATGCGGACGACGCAGTGCGGGCGATAGTGATAACGGGGAATGAGCGGGCATTTGCAGCGGGGGCGGATATCAAGCAAATGGCGGGTAGAACGGCCATTGATATGTTAAAGATTGATCAGTTCAGCACGTGGGATAGCATTCGTAAAACGAAGAAGCCGATTATTGCTGCGGTTTCAGGATTTGCTTTGGGTGGTGGTTGCGAGTTGTGTATGTTGTGTGATATGATTGTGGCCAGTGAAACGGCGCAATTTGGTCAGCCCGAAATCAACATTGGTGTTATGCCTGGTGCAGGGGGTACTCAGCGTTTAACGCGCGCTGTGGGCAAGGTTAGGGCGATGGAGATGGTTTTAACTGGGAAGTTTATCAGTGCGGAGGAGGCGAAAGCGGCTGGGTTGGTGAATAAGATTGTGCCGGTGGAATTGTATTTGGACGAGGCCATTAAATTGGCTTCAGATATCGCGGGGAAATCGCCCATTGCGGTTCAAATGGCGAAGGAGAGTGTGCTGAAGGCTTTTGATA
>DBCP01000119.1:712-2915 GCA_002293105.1 Bacteroidetes bacterium UBA955
AAATAAAGGGTAAGTTTTTCTAGTATAGTTCCCTTCAAGGGGCGTCTTCGCTGATTGCTCGATGGGATGCATTGTATAAAAAGAGAGGGCCTCGTCTGTGACGAGGCCCTCTCTTTTTATAATTGATATGATTGGGTGAAATTATTTCACGTCAGCCCAAGCAGCGTTGATCAAGAACCAAGGCTTGGTTGGGTTGTCGGTTACTTTTCTCCAAACGGCTACAACCACACCAGTGTTGGCAGGGTTCCAGCTCCACCAAGGCAAACCGAAAGACGCATATTTGTCTTTCACGGCTTGTGGGATTGCGCTGTAAGTCCAAGACAATGACTTTTCAACTTCAGCGTTTGCAGCAGGGCTGCTCATGATAGCAGAAGTAGAGAATGCAACTGGCTTGCCAGTGGCATCAGCTTGAGCAGATGCACGAATGATGTGCTCGTGGTCCATGGCAACGTCGCCAGCACCTGAAACAGTTTGTAATGCGTTTACTTTCTTTTCAGCAACGAATACAGATACGTAGTAGTCACCAGCCTCAGGAGCAAATGCCTTCAATTTGTATTTGATGTTCAAAGTCTGTCCGCTAGCAGTAGCACTTGCAGCAACACCTACCTCAGCAGTAGCTTGGTTCGCATTCACAGATGCAGCTTCGATGTCGGTAGCCTTTACTGAACTAGTTCCCAACAAAGAGTTGTTCAACCAGAAAGAAGGGATAGAGTACTGACCTTGAGCGTTGATGTTAGATACAGTCGTCAACAATTCAAAAGAGAAAGGAGCGATGAACAAAGTGTCATTGTTTGGCTTCATCCACAAAGGAACCAACTTAGAAGAGTTAGAAGAATGGTAGTCAACGGCAACGATGTTGTCAGGGTTGGCGTTAGTTACCAATTTCTTGAACTCAGGCATGGCGTAAAGACCGCAAGGTCCACACCAAGTAGCAGTGTGATACACAACGAATGAACGCTGTTTGTTGGTCACGGTCAAAGAAGCTCCGCCGTTACCGCCATCTGGACTGTCGGGCTTACAGCTCTGCATTATTCCCGCAAAACTTGCAGCAACAACGGCCAAAAGAAGTAATTTTTTCATAGGTTTATAAGTGTTCTAAATAGTTGAATAGCGAATTAACACTTTTTCCCCTTCAATTCCAATTCAAAGACGATTGATTTTTCGGAAAATTCAAAACTAATGACAGCAACATTACCTTTGTAATTATGTCAGGGGTCATCGCCAAGAATAGTTTTTGGGCTTCCATTGTGAATTACAGTGGTAGTTTGGTTGGCCTATTTACTACCTTTTACTTGTTTCCGTTGGTGTTTACTACCAGCGAGAATGGGGTTTTTCGCCTCTTTATCGAAATGGGGGCCCTGCTGGCAGGCGTTGCTCAATTGGGTACGGGATATTCCATTTGGAAGTTTTTTCCTCGGTTTAAGAGTGAAGAAGGACATCATGGCGCCGGATTTTGGTTATTGGCCATTCCGCTCGTTGGGTTTGTTTTTGTAGCGCTTTTGTTGTTGTGGGGTCAGCCGTGGGTGGTTAAATATTTGATTGAGAACAGTTCCGATTTTCTGCCATATTACCACTGGCTTATTCCATTTGTATTTTTCTTTGTTTTCAATACGGTTTTTGAGATTTTCCTGGCGGCCCTGGGCAACATTGTCTTTTCCTCGTTCTTGCGAGAAAATGTGGTAAGAATCCTGCTAGGGCTTTTGGGTTGGTGTTACTACATCGGCGTGGTAAATTTTGACCAAACCATGTATTCGATTTCCGCGGTTTACGGGGTCGTAATGCTCTTAAATTTTGTGTATTTGCTCAAGAATACGCGGTTGAGTTTTCAGCCCAATATGGGATTTATTCGCGAGCAAGAGGGACTTAAGGGCGAGTTTTATCGCTATACGGGTTACTTGTTTTTGACATATGTGGCGATGTTGGTTTTGCAACGCATGGATTTTTTGATGGTGAGTTCAATGAAGGGATCTGCGGATACAGGGATTTACGCCATCGCGGTGAATATGGCCGTTTTAATTGAAATTCCTACGCGCAGTATTTTGCAAATTGCCAATCCCAAATTGTCCGAGGCCATTCACGCCGGTGATGATAAGGAAATTGAGCGCCTATATCAAAAAACCAGCCTCAACCAATTCATTTTGGGCGCACTGGCGCTGCTGCTGATTTGGATCAATATCGATGTGTTTTATCACTACATGCCCAA
>DBCP01000019.1:0-1583 GCA_002293105.1 Bacteroidetes bacterium UBA955
CAAAAGGGGCGGACCGCCATCGAAGGGATTGTCTGACCTGCCCAAGCTGTGAATCTCCAGGCCATTGGCGCGTTTTACGGCATCGTTTCCATAGCGATTGCGCAGCCTATCCATCGCTTGATATAGATTGGCGAGTTCTTCGGTGTCTTCAAACAAATTCATCTGAAACCCTCCGCTGACCAAATCGCTCAATCGAACCCCAATCAATCGAATCAACAAACGCCGATTGTAGAGTTTGTCGAACAGTTCCAACGATTTGGCAATCAGTATGTGGTCTGCGCTGGTATACGGAATCTTGGCTTGTAGTGTATGGGTGTTGAAATCGCTGTAGCGCACTTTTACCGTGATACAAGCACAGAGTTTATCGCCCTTCCTGAGTTGATATGCCAGGTTTTCGGCCATTGCGCTGATGATGTTGCGCAGTTTAACAACATCAATTGTGTCTTTTTCAAAAGTGCGTTCAGAGCCAATGCTTTTTCGCTCCTGGTAAGGCTCTACTTTGCGATTGTCTATGCCTTGCGCCTTCTTCCACAAGTCAATCCCCGGCTTTTGTAGCGTTTTGAACAGCAATTCCATGGGCATTTCTTGTAGCGTTTTGATGTACTGAATACCCAATCCCCTCAGCGTTTTGTAGGTTTCCGCACCAACGCCCGGAATTTTCCGGACCGATAATGGCGCCAAAAACGGAATCTCATCGCCAAAATCCACCTTCCGCTGTCCCGCCGGCTTGGCCGTACCCGTAGCCACCTTGCTCACCGTCTTGTTGCTGGCCAACCCAAAACTAATGGGTAGCCCCGTCTCCCGCAAAATCTTGTCCTTCAATTCCATCGCCAATTTCCACGAGCCAAAAAACTTCTCCATCCCCGTGAGATCGATGTAAAATTCGTCGATACTGCTCTTCTCGTACAAAGGCACAGATTCGGCAATGATGCTGGTGACATCCTTGGAATAATCACTGTAAAGCTGGGAATCACCGCGGATGATGATGGCGTTCGGACATAATTGCTTGGCTTGTTTCATGGGCATGGCGCTGTGGATGCCAAAGGATCGGGCTTCATAGCTGCAGCTGGCCACCACCCCGCGATCGCTATTGCCGCCAATGATTACGGGCTTGCCATTCAAGGCGCTGTTTTTCAATCGCTCTACACTCACAAAAAACGAGTCTAAATCCATGTGGGTGATGATGGTTTCTGGCATTTGGTAATAATATTAACAACTTTACGACAACAATTTAATCAAAATGGACGAATTGTCAAGCGAAATATTTTACATCGCTGATGGAAGCGAAGCGAGAAAATGGGTCAGACAGAAAATGGCAATCGCCACTTTAACTGATTAAAAAAGCGAGAGTTGCTCTGGCAGCAAGCGAAAGGTTTTTCGGTGGTGCTCGGTGATGCCGAAATCGCGAATGGCCTGTCGGTGCGAAGCTGTTGGATACCCAGCATTTCGATCCCAGCCGTAGTGGGGGTGTGACAGGTGTAGATCCTCCATGAGTGTGTCTCTATGGGTTTTTGCCAAAATACTGGCGGCTGCGATATGTAAGAAACGACCATCGCCCTTTACTTCTGTTTTGTGGGGGATAT
>DBCP01000019.1:1675-6833 GCA_002293105.1 Bacteroidetes bacterium UBA955
GCACGATGCATCGCCAAAATGCTGGCATTGAGAATGTTTATTTTGTCGATTTCGGTGGGTGTGCAACTGCCAATTCCCCAGAAAAGGGCTTCTGATTCAATGATCTTGCGCAAAGCCTCACGGTGTGATTTGCCCACTTGCTTGGAATCGTTGAGCCAAGGATGATGAAAATCGGGAGGGAGAATCACTGCTGCAGCAACCACCGGGCCTGCTAAGCAACCCCGGCCTGCCTCATCGCAACCTGCTTCGAGTTGAAAATCGCTGATTTGGGGTAGCAAAGCCATGGTTGGTTGTTCCGCTTGTTGTTTTGAACGCTGAATTAAGATTGTCGTTTGCCAAACAAAGCCCACCCGTATTTCAATGTCACTTCAACCATCTGCCAAAAACAGATCGTTAAGCCATCGTACCGATACAACCAACCGCGTTTGAAGACATAATTTCGAATAAACCGCGTTGGACCAGCCGTGAGGAGTTTCAGGAGTAAAAAGGCGAAGATCAATTGGTGTCTAACCGGTGAACCTGAAAAATCAACAAGTTCAGCCTGAATGGCACGCCCGCCAATTTTGCCAAATTTTAGGGCTTGCAGTTTAACCGCAGCCAAATCGGTATAGCTGTAGTGCAAAATATCCCCCTTCATCTTATCAATGGGGTATTTCGGTTGAATCACAAATTTGTCGTGCGGATTTCTGCCAGACCAATTCCCACATCTGCGATCCCACAACCGCAATTTGGTATCAGGATACCATCCACAGCCACGAATGGGCAAATCGCCCAAATGATTGAGTCTAGAAAAGGCAAATCCTTTGGTTTGGCCGTATAAGAGGCCGTTTTTGATGGCATTTTGCAAATGGATGCGCAATTCGTCTGACAAACATTCATCGGCATCCAGGCTCAAGACCCAATGGAAGGTGGCTTGGTCTTTGGCCCAGTTTTTTTGTTGGATATGTCCTTCAAAGGGATGTTCAATGACTCGCGCGCCAAGGTTTTTGGCGATTTCACATGTGTTGTCCGTGCTGTAGCTGTCAACAACAAGAACTTCGTCCACCAAGTCATTGACAGATTTGATGCATCGAGCGATGTTTGCAGACTCGTTGTGGGTAATGATAACCGCCGATATTCCTGTAGAAACATCCACGGAGGCGAAGATAGGAATTAACTCGCCTTGTTAAAATGATTCAAGATAATCTGTCGGCCCGCCTTGGATACTTTCACCGATTCGCCATTTTGTAGCAATAATGTATTGCCCATGAGCGATCGGACTTGTTTTTGGTGTACGGCAAAGGAGCGGTGGGTGCGAATGAACTGATTTGGTAACAATTCCAAAATTTTCTTGATGGTTTTGGAAACGATGTATACTCTATCTGCCGTGTGTATGCGGGTGTAAGACCCGAAGCCTTCCAATAGTTTGATGGAGGTGGTTTCTATGTAGATCTGGGCGCCTTTGTCCTTAATGACCAAGTTGTTTTTGTTGGCCGTCTTTTTGCGTTCTAACCAATGGAAGTAACGATCCAAACAATTGAGTATATCGTCCTGGTACAACGGCAAGTTCAAATAATCACGAAGACACAATTCTGCACTGCGCTGCACGCAAGTTTGAGCAAATTGATTTTCGCTGTCGATGATTACAATGTATGGGTGTGTTTGTGCATCGCGAAAGTCGTCCAAGATGTCATCACCTGTGGTTATATCGACGAAAATTAACGCCGGGGAACCTTGATCATCCATCATTGTGTTAGCCAACTTAGATAAATCAAATAATGGTTGAAGTTCTTTCACCACGGATTTGATGTGCAAATAGGTATTAGGAACTTGGCTTTTGTTTGTGTAGAAATACATGGCTTTTTCTGTAGGATAGGTTCAAAATTATAGGCAACTACACCACAAGGCACGATCACCAAATATTTTGTTATAAAACATTACTGATATTATAAAAAACGAAACAACAAGACTGGCTGAGTGTTGTTTTTGGTTATGAAATATTATAAATTGCGGTGCTGTATGAAAAAAATTATTACAAAATCAACCACTTTTTCGGTTTTTGGTCAGAATGTAATATTCCAAATGTTATATGTTACATCCATCGTATTTATGCTCTCGAATTGTCAATCTCCGGAGCAAAAACGATGGCATAGTTATTATACTGATCAATGTACCCACGTAGACTCAATTCGTCAGTATTTCTTCGTTGAAAAAGACCCAGAAAAGTATGTGCAAAATATTTGTAATGTACAAGGTCGCATGGATCGTTTGGGTTTGGCAGATTCAGCAGATAAGATGCTTGGGATTATGCAAGACTTTGCCAATACTTCAGGAAACAAGCGATTTTTCGTTTACCATAATTTGAATTATGCCTACCACTACATGATTTTGGGCGAGTATGACAAGGCTTGGAATAAATTCTTATTGCGGGAAAAATTTGCTGCGGCCGCAGACATCAATAATCAACTGATGGCGTTCAATTTCTTGGGTAGTTATTACTATATGATTGGAGAACCTGATAGTGCGAGTATGGCATTGGTGAAAGGATACAGACTCTCTAAGGATGTGGGCGATACCATACTGCAATTTACTTTGGCGCTGAATGCCGGAGCTGCTTACCACGATTTAGGTATGTTTGGTGCTTCTTCTTATTATTTTTCAGAGGCTTATTCTTACAGCCAAAAGCATAATAAGCCCTCATTGATGTTGGTGAATAATTTGGTGGCGTCGTTGACGTCTGAATTGAAATATGATCGCGCTATAGCGCTCTGTGAGCAAAACAGAGAACAATGGATGAAAGATCCAAATGATAGGGCTGCAGTATTACTAAAATTGAATTACGCCAATTTGTTATTAATGCGGAATGATGTGAGAAAGAGTGGCGAGATTTTGAAATTGATCAATTTTCAACTAATTGACCCATTGCACATCCCATTGTATCGATCCATTGAGTCAGAGGTGATTTTGGATAAAGGCGATATAAGTGGTTTTAAAGAACACATCGACACGCTCAAACCCATGATTTATGAAAATCAGCCAAGATCCATCATCAAGTTTAAGCACGTTTTGTTGAAATCACTCCAGTTTATGGATTTTCCACTGTCAATTGATAGCATTCAAACTTTTTACAATGACGCAATTAAACAGGATGAATTGGAATTGGTTGCCAGAGTGGAATATGCCTCGTTGTTAAGTGGCGTATACAAAAATCAGGGTAATGCAACTTTGGCTAGATTGTGGGAAACCAGGTTTTTTGAAAACCAAATGAAAATGGCAGACTTCAAAGATTCTCTGCATATGGTAGATATCGATGTTCAATTGGATCAAACAACGATGAAAAATGCCATGGTAGAGAAACAACTTGAGATTGAACGTGAAACCAGCAGTAATCGTTTGTTAACCTATTTGTCGATTTTTTTAATGGTCTTGCTTGTCTCTGCGATTATTGGTCTTGCACTTTATGTGAAAAATGGCAAAAAGCGGAACGATATAATCACCCTAGAAGCAAAGTTGGTGAAACAAGAATTGGAGATGCTCAGACAAGAAAAAGAACTCAAAGAAAACGTTGTGGCGATCTCCCAATCAATTTTGGAGGAGGTGTCGGGTATCGGACAGCGATTGAGAACTGCAGGGTTTGCCAGAGATCCTGAAGCGATTTCTATTCGATTGGATTTGGAGCGTCTCGCCCAATTGAGCCAATCTGTTATTCAGCCCAGTTTATCTGAGGTGGTATACGAATCATATGATTACTTATTTGTTCAATACCCCCAACTCAAGGCTTTGAATACAACGGAACGACGTATTTTGATCTTAACGGTATTGGGTAATAAGCCACGAGAAATCGCTGCGTTGCTGAAACTGAATGATCAGTACATCCGCAATGTTAAGTCAAAAATAAAAAAACTATTGGCGACAGAACCCGGTGTTGCAGACTGGTCAGATTTGAAACAGAAGTTATGATTTGATTTGCTCCAGATAATCGCTTGGAGATACGTCATGGTGTTTTTTGAAAGCATTGAAGAATGTGGTCCGTGAACCAAAACCAGAAGCTTCACCAATGGCTTCGATGGTATAATTCTTGAAGGCCGGCAATTGCATGATTTTCTTCGCGTAATTGATTCGATATTCATTTCTCATATCCACAAAACTCACATCGCTGTGATAGCGGAAAAAATAACCCCAGTGGTGTTTGGGGATTTTGGTTGCATGCGATAGGTGTTCCAAATTGAATTGCAACTGTGTGTATACCTCAGCATTGTGCTCAAAAAAATCAGTCAGTAACTGTTGGTAGGTTTGGATTTGTTGTTCAGTCAAAACCCCGGAAACGAATGCTTCCGTATTCTCTGCTCCATCTGCGGATGCATCCATACCGGGTTGAATAATACGAATATTTCTCGCAAAGTTGGGCAATCCCAATCGCAGTCCATCTGAATAAACGATCATGGTTAATGTCACAGTAAACAGCAGAAGACGGAATTCGTAAAATGGGCCAAAAAAGACCAATTGTTTCACATCTTTGACTTCTAACATCGTTATAACCGCATTCATCAACATGAAGAAGGCCATTGAAACTATAATTGATGTCACAGTAAATGTCCACCTGAAGACATAGCGGTTGTGTTTAGACGCAGAAAAATGTTTACGCGTCTTGAGTTCTCGGAAACAAAAAATGGAGTAGGTTAGAACCGATAAAAATACAGCAACAAAGAAAATTTTGTAGGAAATACCATTGAACGACGCCGAATTCATAAGGTTGTTAGAGTCGCTAATCGAACGAACAATGGTCAATTTGTGAACGTTAGAACTAAAAATGTATTTGAGACTAAGAAGGAATTGAACAAATGGGGCAATAAAGTGCACTAGGTCTTTTTTCTTGAAATAATCTTCATCGTGGAGTATTCCTCGCATGTACAAAAAAGTCACGGGGGGTGCCAATAGGTAAATCATAGAAAATGAACCATAAACCCATGGTGCTTCCATGATCCATCCAGAGGAAATCAAAAAATTTCTGATGAAGTGAAAACAGCTCGAAAGAATAATGACCGATAAAAGGTTGTTTAGGTATTGGTTGTCATTGCTTTCTCGATTGAAAATCAAATACATCGCCAATAAACCTCCAAGAATGGAGATGACGAGGCTGTAAATTTCTATGAATTCGTTACTGAACAATGAAAAAAAA
>DBCP01000019.1:6909-21241 GCA_002293105.1 Bacteroidetes bacterium UBA955
ACAGTCGAAATTCACGCATGAGTGACTTGCTTTGAACATGCGTAGCAAGTTCAATTTCGTTGCCCATAGCCATTGAAAAACCGTTAAAAATGTGGGTAATGAATAAAGAAGCCCCCTCGCTAATGGAGAGGAGGCTTCGTGTGGGCCCTGCTGGGTTCGAACCAGCGACCCCCTGATTATGAGTCAGGTGCTACTAACCAGCTGAGCTAAGGGCCCGGTTCTCAGCTCCATTTGGAGTTGAAAGGGTTGCAAATTTAGTCAATTTTACATCGCTAAGCCAATGAATATCCAAAATATTATTTCCCCATCTCCGATGTTTTCAATCACCGGAGTATGTAAATTCGCTCTGTGCAAGTTTCGAAACTTCCCGGTCAGGGAGCCTCAATCTTTACCGTGATGTCGGCCCTCGCCGCCAAACACAACGCCATCAATCTATCTCAAGGATTTCCTGAATTCAATCCAGATCCCACTCTCGTAGAATCGGTTCATCGCGCCATGAAGAATGGCCTGAATCAGTATTCGCCGATGGCTGGACAGCTTTCGTTGAGGCAGGTATTGGCTGACAGACAAAATAGCTGGGGCAGGGTATTTTCCATTGATGCGGACAAGCACATTACCATTGTTCCGGGGGCAACCGCTGGTTTGTTTTCGGTTTTTCAAGCCTTGGTGATGTCGGGCGATGAAGTGATATTGTTCGATCCCTCTTACGATTGTTACGCGCCATCCATTGTGTTGGCCGGTGGTGTACCCGTGCGATTGTCGATCAATCCTGATGGGAGTTATCCTTTCGATGCCTTGAAACATGCAATCAATGCCAAAACGAAAATGGTGGTCGTAAATACGCCACACAATCCTTTGGGTTTGGTTTTTGGTCGCGCACAGTGGGCTGCGTTGTCGCAAGTACTAACTGATACTTCAGTCATTGTTCTGAGCGATGAAGTATACGAACACATGGTTTTTGATGAATCTGAACATGTTTCAGTCTTGCAAGTGCCTGAATTGGCTCATCGAGCGGTGGCAATATCTTCGTTTGGTAAAACCTTTCACGCCACCGGATGGAAGTTGGGCTATGTAACTGCGCCTGAAAATCTTACCCACGAAATAAGAAAAATATATCAGTTTTTGGCTTTTGCAGCGAATACACCCATGCAAATTGCCGCGGCGGAATTCTTGTCGAGCAATCCCCGCTATGAAAAATCTGTTTCCACAGTAATGCAGCAAAAACGAGATTTATTTGTAGACAGACTTCACAAATCGCGGTTTCGATTGCTTCCATGTGCGGGTGCCTATTTTCAAATCGTGGATTACAGCGATATATCCGATAGGCCCGATCTTGATTTTGCCATTCATCTCACAGAAACATTGGGTGTGGCTTCGATTCCGGTGAGTGCGTTTTATGAAAATCCGCACCCCAACCAACGTTGGCTTAGGTTTTGTTTCGCCAAAAATGATGAAACCCTGCTAAAGAGTACAGAATTGTTATGTCAGCTTTAAACGTCTACCTCATCCAAACCGCCCTCAACTGGGAAAATCCTTTAGCCAACAGGGCGAGATTGCAGTGGCATATGGGACAAACCATGTCCAATTCGTTGGTTGTTTTGCCGGAGATGTTTGGAACAGGCTTTACCATGAGTCCGCAGGAGTGGGCCGAATCCATGGACGGTGAAACCGTGCAATGGATGAAGGCCATGAGTGCAGATAGAATGATCTGTGGTAGTTTGGCGATTCAAGAAAACGGACAGTTCTACAACCGCTTTTTGGCTGTGTATCAAGGCCAGGTGGTGGCTCAGTATGATAAACGACACCTATTTTCATTCGCTGGAGAACACGAATCCTATACCGCTGGAGATAAACCCTGTGTGTTTCGCTTTCAAGGATGGGATATCGCGCCATTTATTTGCTACGATTTGCGGTTCCCGGCATGGTTGCGCAAAACGATGCTCGCCGAACAGTCGAACATACCCCAGTGCATGCTGATTGTGGCCAATTGGCCTTCTGTCAGAATTGCTGCTTGGGATGCATTGCTGAAAGCCCGTGCCATTGAAAATCAGTGCTACGTGTTGGCTGTAAACAGGGTAGGAAACGATGGAAAAGGCATCGCCCATAATGGACATTCTCAAGCCATTCGGTTCGATGGTGATTATCTGATGCAACCCCATGAAAGAGAAGGCATCGCCCATGTGGTTTTGGAAAAAGGTCCGCTAGAACAGTTTCGTGCCAAATTTCCATTTCTCAATGACGCCGATGGATTCTGACAATAGTCGGAGATCCAGCCTACACACCTGAGTAACTTTGCAACTGCCGTAGAAAGTTAGTTTGACTATACATTTTACGGTTGAAATTGTTGCGCAACTGTGAGTCAAACAACCAAAAAATCGCTCGTTCCAGAAGACGGTATAAAAGGACTTAAATCGCATTTTGTCAGTGATTTATCAGCTGGATTTCTGGTTTTTTTGATTGCACTTCCACTGAGTTTGGGGATTGCTAAAGCGAGTGAATTTCCTCCCATTATGGGGCTGATTACAGCCATGATTGGTGGTGTTTTGGTTTCTTGGATTTCTGGTTCTGTTTTGACAATAAAAGGTCCTGCTGCAGGATTGATCATGATTGTTGCTGGTAGCGTTCACGATTTTGGTAACGGTGATGCACAATTGGGTTGGCATTTGGCACTGGGGGCCTTGATGGTTTCCGGGGTATTGCAAGTTTTATTTGGCCTCATTCGAATGGGTTCTTTGGCAGATTTCTTCCCATTGAGTGCTGTTCATGGTATGCTCGCAGCCATTGGAATAACCATTATTGCCAAACAAAGCCACGTTCTTTTGGGCGTAAATCCTGTTGATATCGCCGGAAATCCAATTACACACCCCATTGACTTATTGATGGCGATTCCCAAATCAATTCAATTGGCCGATGTGAATGCCGCGAGTATTGGTGTGTTGAGCCTAATTGTTGTCTTGTTTTGGGTCTATTTCCCGATCAATGCTGTTCGTAAAATTCCACAGCCATTGGTTGTATTGATGATTGCCATTCCCTTGGCGGCAGCATTGTCGTTGTCGAAAGCCCATCTCATTCATTTTGATCAAGATTTGAAACATACAATTGCTTGGAATGAACGTTTCGATGGTATTGAGAGGCCTTGGTTGTTTATGAAATATGTTTTGCTTTTTGCTGTGGTAGGAAGTTTGGAGAGTTTGCTTACTGTCAAAGCCATCGATGCCATCGATCCCCATAAGCGAAAGAGCAATGCCAACAAAGACCTCATGGCCGTGGGTTTTGGGAATGTGGTTAGTGCCGTTTTGGGCGGGCTACCCATGATTGCGGAAGTCGCCCGAAGCAGCGCCAACGTAAATAACGGAGCCAAAACGCGTTGGTCCAACTTTTATCACGGCTTATTCATGCTGGTTTTTTTGATTTTGGACTTGCAGTTTAGCGATTTGATTCCATTTTCTGCACTCGCAGCGATGTTGATTGGTGTGGGTATCAAATTGGCTAGTCCAAAAGAATTTGGTCGAATGGCAAAGATTGGCCCTGAACAATTGTTGGTGTTCTGCGTAACCATCGTAGCCACACTTTGCACCGATTTGTTAATCGGGATTGTGGTGGGTGTATTGGTTAAATTATTTTCGCAATGGATATTGGGTGTACCTCTCCATAATGTATTCAGAGTCAGTGTCATCAAAGAAAAATCCCTGTTAACGGTTTTTGGTGCCGCAGTATTTTCAAACTGGCTGGGTCTGAAAAAAATATTGGATGCTGTTCCACGAACACATTGTTATAAAGTAGATCTCTCGTATTGTAATGTTGTTGATCATACAGTGATGAATAATTTGTTGCATTTAGAGAAAGAATTTGCTGATGAAGGGGGATCTCTTTCGGTCATTGGATTGGATGATTTTGTATCTGTATCGCAGTCGAATCACCGATTGTCAACCCGCACAAAAGTGCATAAGCCAAAGCAGAATAGTTAATCCATGTTGATTGAGTCACTGACTCAGTTAAGCGTATCAAAATTGTCGTTCTCCTCACGATTTATCGTACCTTTGCACCTGTGAATACAGAGCAATTTAAAGATTTAAGAGGCCGTGTAGAGGCTTTGAGGAGGTATCTTTGACGTCGATAGGAAACTTGCGGAAATCGCCGACGAAGAAGAGCAAACCCTAGATCCCAAATTTTGGGATGAGCCGAAAAAGGCAGAGTTGCACCTGAAGAAAATCAAAGACAAGAAAATTTGGACCGATGCCTATGGGTTGATTACAAACGCCATCGGAGATTTGGAAGTGCTGATTGAATTCCAAGAAATAGGGGAGGCTAGCAGCGAGGAAGTTCATGCCCATTACCTCCAACTCATGCAATTGGTTGAGGATTTGGAATTCAAAAACATGCTGCAAAGCGAAGAAGATCACTTGGGCTGTGTATTGGAAATCAATGCCGGTGCAGGTGGCACGGAAAGCTGTGACTGGGCACAAATGCTTACCCGCATGTACCTAATGTGGGCAGAGAAAAATGGGTTCTCTATTACAGAACTCGATAGACAGGATGGCGATGTTGCTGGTGTGAAGAGCGTGTCGCTCGAAATCAAAGGCGATTTTGCTTTTGGATACCTCAAAGGAGAAAATGGGGTTCACCGTATGGTCCGTATTTCTCCGTTTGATTCCAATGCTCGCCGACATACCTCATTTGTGAGTGTGTATGCATACCCATTGGTGGATGATACCATCGAAATTGAAATCAAGCCCCAAGACGTGGAGTTGCATACCAGTAGATCGGGTGGTGCAGGCGGACAGAATGTGAACAAGGTTGAAACGAAGGTGCAGTTGACCCACACGCCAACCGGTATTGTGGTGGTTTGTCAGGTTGATAGAAGTCAGTTGGGAAACCGCGAGCGCGCCATGCAAATGTTGAAGTCGCGATTGTATGAATTGGAATTGGCCAAACGCAACGCTGCGCGGGCCGAGATCGAAGATGGTAAAATGAAAATCGAGTGGGGTTCACAAATCAGGAACTACGTATTCCACCCTTACAAGTTGGTGAAAGACGTTCGAACTGGCGAGGAAACCAGCAACGTAGGCAACGTGATGGATGGCGATCTTTGGCCGTTTATCAAGAGTTACTTACTGGCAGCCAGCGGTGGCGAATTGAAAAAATAATACAAAAATAAATGGGCGCGGAGCGCCCATTTATTTTTCATCCTGCAAATCCTCCATATATAAATCCCAAATCCCGATTAACCGGGTTTTAACGCCGCATCGTACGTATCCAAACAACGTTTTCTGGCGAATGCATGGTCAACCATCGGCGCCGGGTAACTCGCTGTGCCAAACTCTGGCACCCACTGCTTGATGTACTGAAACTGCTTATCGAACTTTTCCATTTGTAACGTAGGATTGAACACCCTAAAATAGGGGGCTGCATCCACGCCTGAACCCGCGGCCCATTGCCAACCACCATTGTTGCTCGCCAATTCGAAATCCAACAGCTTCTCCGCAAAGTACGCTTCTCCCCATCGCCAATCAATCAGCAAATGCTTGGTCAAGAAACTCGCCACGATCATTCGAACCCGGTTGTGCATAAAGCCTGTAGTATTCAACTCACGCATTCCAGCATCTACAATGGGATACCCCGTTTTTCCTTCCTTCCACCGCCCATAATCTTCCTCGCTATTTCTCCAGGCAATCTGATTGTACAGCGGTTTGAATGCGCCGCTAACCACATGCGGAAAATGCCATAATATCTGAATGTAAAAATCGCGCCAGATCAACTCGTTCACAAACGTTTCATTCAATGTGAGCGCCTTGGATAATTTTTCCCGAATACTGATTGTGCCAAAACGAAAATGAAGCCCCAGTCTACTCGTGCCCTTTACCGACGGGAAATTCCTTTTTTGGTCGTATTCCTTGATCAATATTTGGGTGATCGTCTTCTCGGGGTAGTCAAATTCAAACGATTCAAAACCCATCGATGCCAAAGTGGGTAGAGACGAACGTTGTTCCACGGCAACTTGTGCGAGGAACTGAATCGCGTCTGTTGAAGTGTAATGCACCATGGGGTGTTGGGCAAGATGCAATTTCCATTTTCGGCTGTAGGGCGTGAAAACGGTATACGGCTTGCCATCGTCTTTAGTAACCTCCGATTTTTCAAAAATGCAATGGTCTTTAAACGTCAAAAACGCCGTATTGTTTATTCCACACAATGCTTCTACTTGATTGTCGCGAGCAATGGCCGATGGTTCGTAATCTCGGTTACAAACCACTGCGATACCCGGATCCTTCTGCAGTTGTTGCTCCCAAATCTCCAATGGATGGCCATACCATACCATTAAATCGCCGCCTGCCTGTTGCAACTGTTCTTTGATAGAGGCAATTTCTTGATGAATGAACTGCACCCGGGTATCTTTGGGGTTCTCGAGGCGGTCTAGGATCGACTTGTCAAAGATGAACACACATTGTATTCGGGCGTTGTTTTCCTTGGCCAATACGGCGGCCTGGAATAAGCCATGGTTGTCGTTCAGTCGCAAATCGCGGCGAAACCAAAAGTAAACAGTTTTTTGCATCAGATTTTGGGGTGACCTTGCAAATGCTGCATGGCCGATTCAATGGTTGGATATTGATAACAAAATCCTTGGTCCAATGTTTTTTGGGCCGATACATACTGATTCGTTAAGGCGATGACCGAGCGTTCGCCCCACAACAGTTTGATGATCCATTCCGGTACAATCGGCCGTTTTCGTATGCCTAAAAAACGGATTAAACCATTGAGCTTTTTCGCCAAAAAGAATTCCAATCGCCAAATGGGCAGCCACAAAGGAAGATTGACCGCAGGAAAACGCTCATAAGCATCGCCAAATTCTCCCTGGGTACACGGATTTGGTGCAACACCGTTGTAGATACCCGGTTGCAAAGTGCCTTCAATCAAGGCGATGTATTGGTTGCACAAATCCACAATGTGGACCCAACTCCAACGATTGCTGTGAGATCCCACAGATCCCACCATCCCACACACAAGAAATTGTGTTTGTGCCGCATTCACAATCTTGCTTTTATTCGATAATACCAAACCGGTGCGCACCACACTGAGCGGAATCTGTTTGGGGTTGTTGCGGAATAAGCTCTCTTCCCAAACTTTGCAGACATGAGCCAAAAAGCCATCGCCAGCCCCGCTCTCCTCCGTAAGGGTTTGTGGCACCCATTCTTGATAATACCCTATGCCGCTCGCAGAAATGATGTGTTTGGGTGGATTGACACATGCATTGCATACGCGCATTAATTCGGTTGTACCCACAGACCGACTTTCCAGAATGTCTTTTTTATATCTTTTTGTCCATGGATTAGCTACGTTAGCTCCCGCCAAATGGACCACCACGTCGGCATCTTCCAAAATCTCAGGATTCGACCAAAAAATATTTTTTCCCAATGGCAAATCTTTTTGTGGGGGTTGTTTGTTACTACGATATCGGCCTAAGTGTAACACAACGTGACCTCTATCTTCAAGTTGGTGAGATAGCTGCCCGCCAATAAGCCCAGAGCCGCCTGTAATAATAATTTTCATATTAATGTCGAATTTTTCTGAGAAAGTTTGTGATTTAGACAAGCGTGACGCGAAAAGGTCAAAAAAAGACTATCGCGACAAATATTTCATCAAAGATATTGAAAACATTACCGGCATCAAAGCCTACACATTGCGCATTTGGGAACAGCGCTATGGTATGTTGGTGCCCAAGCGAACCGATACCAACATTCGCTACTATGAAGAGGATGATCTAAAGTACATGATGAACATCGCCATGCTTAACGCCAACGGTTACAAAATCAGCCGAATAGCGGAAATGAGTAGGGAGGAAGTTCAAAGCAGGACACTAAGCATATCCGAAAATAGTTCTAGTCATCAGAGTCAAATCACCGCACTCAGTTCAGCGATGTTTGATTTCAATGAGAAGGAATTCAACAAAGTGTTGTCGATTAATATCCTCAAATTGGGGATGGAAGAAACCACTGTCAATATTATTTTCCCCTTCTTGCAGCACGTGGGTGTTCTTTGGCTCAGTGGAACGATCCATGTGGCCCACGAACACTTTATTACCAATATCATCAAGCAGCGCATGTTTGTGGCCATAGACCAGTTGAATGTATCGCCGCTCATCAACGCCAAAAAGTTCTTATTGTTTTTACCCAACCAAGAGAATCACGAATTGAGTCTATTGTTCGCCTCATTTATGTTGCGTTCTCGAGGACAAAAGGTGACTTACTTGGGTACTTCAACACCACTTGATGATTTGAATAAGATCTACAAACTGCACAATCCAGATGTTATATTCTGTGCGATGAATAGTTCGAACTCCACCATGCCGGTGCAAGTTTACATACAAACGCTTTCGAGAAACTTTCCCAATACCCGAATTTTGATCACAGGAAGCCAAGTAGTGAAACGGAGAGATTTAAAATTGCCAAGTAACTGTCAAATCATTGGTTCTCCTGCGGATTTTTTGGTGTGTTTGGATCAAATCACCAAGTAACGGGCTAGGTAAATCGCTGAATATCGACCTCGGCATCTAGCGGAACATGGTTCACGATATTTTCTGCCATCATCGGTGAAAGCCACGCGCACAAACTACTGCCTTTTGCGCCCAGTCCGTTGAATACAAATAGCCCTTTTTCTGTGTGATGCTCTCCCAAATAGGGTCTGCGCTGCTGTACTGTAGGCCTTATCGCTCGGCGATGGGCGAGAAGCGTAACGGTTTGTCCTGTGATTTGTGCAGCCCTTGCAAGCAGTGCTTCCGCATCCTTTTGCTCGGGTTCCGTGCTGAGGTTGTTCTTGTGAAAATTGCTTCCCAATAAATAAACATCTGCTTCATGGGTGGGTACCAACCACTGCTTTTGTTTGATAATCATGGGGTTGGATCCAATGTTTGGAATATGAACCTTTAAGATGTCGCCCCCGGTGGGATCCATAAATAAATCATTGAACCAGGGATTGTTTAAAAGCCCAATTCCTTCACAAAATACAACGGCATCATAGAACTCGCCTGCGTAGCGCCAACCATCCTTGGTTTTGGCACAATCATCGTGGTGAAATTGCTCAATGCGGTATTGATTCCGCTGGGTCAAATGGTCTTGAACCGACTGTAAAAAGGTGGACACGTCCAATCGACCGCAATGATTGACCCATGTGGCGGGTTCTTGTGTGAGAAAGGCATAGGCAGATTCATCGCCTCGTCGGAGCCAATCCTCCATTTCTGGATCAAGAACACGCTTTTCCCATTCCAATGATTCGCCTTCGTTGGCATGTATATTCAAAAAAGGGTAGGAATCGATAAAATGGGTGTTCAATCGCTGCTCCCAGCGACGATAATAACTAAACAGTGCAGGAAAAAGGATGTCGCATTGCCATGTTTTTCGCACACCTTTTGGCACGATGGGATTGAGGAGTCCGGCGGCAACCCTGCTGCTACTGTTTTCGAATTGATTGTCGATCAGCAAGATGTCTTGTCCTCTTTCCAGCAATTCTAGCGCTAAGCAACTGCCTGCCAATCCACTGCCTATAATCAATATGCGTCCTACCTTGTTGTTCAATCTATTTTGCGATAACTTGCTGCAAGTTACAAAACGATGTCAAAGACAACACGAATATTATGCTTGCTTTTGTTGGGTGGATGGATCATCCGCTCTGAAGGACAGTCAACGGGTGAGGTGGGGAAATTTTACGGATATCCCATGGCGGGAGTTCTCATGTCTCAGTTGGATGGCGATCAGGCCTCAGGTTACAATAAGTTTGGCTACAATGTGGGGGTGATCACCGGATTCAGGTGGCAAAAAGAGGGTTTCAGTGCAATGGAATTCCAGATGTCGGCCTGTGAACGCGGTAGCCGGAGGGCTTTTGATCCAATCACGTTTGTGAATGCATTCCATATTCGTTGTAGGCAGGTTGAAATGCAGGTCAATGGTGTTTACACTGTGGATGTACCTCGGTTGGGGTCGTTGGATTTGATGGGTGGTTTGCGGTATGGACTTTTGTTGTCTGTGGATGAAACCGAGGGTACGAATCCAGGGATTTCTGACGATTTTCGTCGAGGAGTCATGATGGCAGAGATCGGTGCCACCAAGTTGTTGAGCGATGGTGTTGCGCTACGAGTGACGTGGAATTATGGTTTAAGCTCGGCGGTAGCTCAGGATTTCCGGAGTGTCTTTTATCCCACGGGTGTTTACCACAACGGGGTTGGGGTATCGGCATTGTTTAAGCTGGGAAAATCTTAAGTGTTTGTTTTGGGTTGTTTGCTTTTTGAGTGAGGGATATTGCAGGGGGCAAAAAAAAAGCCCAGCGAAGCTGGGCTTTTTTAATCCTTGAAGGAACGAATTATCTTGTGCGAAGCTCCTTGATACGAGCGGCTTTACCAATTTGAGTGCGAAGGTAGAAAATACGGGCACGACGTACACGGCCTTTTCTGTTTACTTCAATTTTGTCGATGAAAGGAGAGTGCATTGGGAAAATACGCTCAACACCAATACCGTTAGAAATCTTACGAACGGTAAAAGTCTCATCGATTCCAGCATTGCGACGTTGGATAACATCACCTTGGAATAACTGAATACGCTCTTTGGCGCCTTCTTTAATTTTATAGTGAACAGTGATACGGTCACCAGCTTTGAAAGCGGGTAAGTCTGTTCTCAAATACTCAGATGCGATGCTATTAACGATTGAATTCATGGGTTTTAATCCTAATTGGGCTGCAAAAATAGGTATTTTTTCTTTTGTTACAATGATTTTCTGCAAATTTCCCCTTCAAACTTGAATTTTCGTAATGTGGAATAACTTGTGTTAAACTTTTCGTCAATTCATTGTGTCTTAGTCATGGAATTGTATCTATTTCGCATTTTAATATTCATCCATCAAAAGAATGAGTCACGAGTCCACACAACATACAACCCCAACGAATGCACAACGACTGTCGAACTGCACAGAAGATGAGCTAACGGCAGAGTTGTTGCGCGATGGTATGTCGTCGGCACTTTTTGTGGAGGTTGTGAGAAGGTATCAGAAATCGATTTACTACCACTGTCGCAATTTGTTGGTGAGTCACGACGATGCCGATGATGCGGTTCAAAATGCATTTATCAAAATTTGGCAAAATGCCCAGCAGTTCAAGGGAGAGAGTTTGCTTCGCACTTGGGTGTATCGCATTGCAACCAATGAATCAATCAATCTCATACGCAAGCGGAAGCCCACCATTGATTTTGACGAGGCACAGCCTGAAATGGCCGAGTTTATATCAGAGGATTTGTACTTGTCGGGTGACGATATCGCTTTGAAACTTCAAAAGGCCCTGTGTTTTTTGCCCTTCAAACAGAAGTTGGTCTTTACGCTTCGGTATTTTGAAGATTTGTCTTATGCGGACATCGCGCTGTTGACATCCACCAGTGAAGGTGCATTGAAAGCCTCATATCACCACGCTGTGAAAAAATTGGAGATTTATTTAAATGTACTCCGTTAAACCTTTACCGAAACAAAACATCTAACAGAAGAGTCGCAACAACATGGATTTGGAAAACGAAAAAATTGGCCCAGCATTCAAAGCACCGGATTCCTATTTTAAGGAGACCGAATCGCGTTTGTTGCAGCGTTTGGGAATCCAAGCCGACGTTCAAGAGAAGGTCGTCGACATCCAAACGGGTGATATCGTTCAACCCACTATCCAACAGGTAAGTGTGGCAGCTCCATTGAATACTGCAGGCGTTCAAAAGCGGGCGCGGAAGCAAGATCCAATGACTGCCAAGAGCGAGGGAATCAACAAAGAAGTGGATGCCTTGGGCAATGTTGTCATCGCACCGCTGACTTTTACCACCAATGAAAATCCTGAGTGGGTGAATTTTGGGGCGATTCCAGAAGAAGTTAGCGCCGATAGCAATAGTTTAGAGAGCCAAATTAAAATTGTCTCGTTTGGCGATGCACCCTCTGTGAATGAAGCAGAAAAGGTGGTTGTTGAAACGCCGGTTGCTGAAGAATTACCAGTGGTTATAGAAGTACCACTGGTTGTTGAATCATCATCGGAGTTGGAAGCACCCATGATTGTGGAAGAATCTGTTGTTCCCTCCGAGGAAGTGATGGATGTCGTTGAGCCAACCTTGATTGTCCATGAAGTGCCTGAATCGGTGGGTTTGGATGAACTAGAATCCTACGTTACGGCCAAAGTACAGGAGGCCGAGCCATCGCCCAATGCAATACCATCGCCCAAGTTGGAAACGGTTTCTGCGCCCAAAGAAGTAGAGGAGAAGCCCATTTCACTGGAAGCACCAGCCACGGCATTTGCGCCAATCGCCGGAAGACAGCATGAATCTGCCACACCAGGTTGGTTGGGCGTTGCCGCTGCGCTCGCCGCCATTGTTGCCGCCTATTTTATTTGGACAGCCATACAGCCCCCCAAATTGGATACGGAGCAAGTGGTTTTACAAGAAGAGGAAGCCACCATTCCGGATGCCCCCTTGGACGAACAAGTGCAAACCGATACCATCCCCGATGGCCGTCAGATTGTAGAGCCTTTAATTTTGGAGGAAATGCCGAAGTATAAGGAGCCCAATGTATATACCATCATCGACGCTGCGGATATGCCAGAGAGAACCAAACGTGCTTTGCAAGATTTGGAAGATCATGGGCTGGCCACTTTCGACATGGAGGATGAATTGTTTGAAGAATTAGATTTTGAATCACTATGAGATTGATAAAAATAGTTTCAATTTGCTTTTTGATGTTGTTTGCCGTTTCGGCGAAAGCACAAAATGAAGTTAGAAGGGATAGCCTTCGTGCCGCCAAGGTAGAGGAATTGCGGAAGTTTCGCGAAACCCTGTTTGTTGAGCGTCTCTCCTTAACCGATGCAGAAAAACCCAAGTTTTTCGCCATTTATGACGAGTATCAATTGAAGCTGCGCGATTCTAAGCGTGCTTTCAGAAGCAAGTGGGAAGGCAAGAAACCGGCAGAATTGAGCGATGCAGAAGCGGAATTGTATTTCAAAGATGCGATTGCCTTGCGCAAACTGGAAGTACAATTGATGGAAACCTACACGGTTAAACTAAAGCCGGTGATTGGTATGCAAAGGGCGATTCAATTGCCAAAGATAGAGCGCGAGGTAAAGAAAGAATTGATTACCAAGGCGCGCTCAATGCGCAAGAAGAAAAAAGGTGCGGGTGAAACACCTGCAGGCGAGGGGAGGCCCGGGGATGATCGACCAAGACGTCCACGAGCGCCCAGAGAAAATACCACGCCCAACACACCAAATTAACAATTATTTGTTAAGGGGTGTAGATGCCTAGTATTCAAATTTTCGGGGGAGGGATGTCGGGCTTGACCGCCGCATTCTTACTTGAACAACAACAGCAAGATTACCAATTATTCGAATGTGGGTTGCATTGGGGTGGTAAACTCCAGACTACGCATTGCGATGGCTTTGCATTCGACCATGGATTTCAGGTGGTTCAATCTGCTTATCCTGCGTTGGATATCTTTCATCGAAAAGGCTATTTATCAGACGCCCTCGCCTTCGGCTCGGGCGCTTGGTTGCTGTCGAACAAAGGAAAAACTTTGCTGGCCGACCCCCTTCGGGAATTTCCGAGAGGTCTCGCTGCGCTCGGCCACCCCAGCATCCGACTCACCGATGTTGTTCAAGTGGTTCGACTCAGAAATGTCCTGTTCAAACAACCTCCCGAACAGTTTTTCACCACCGATACAACCAGTACCCTTCAATACCTGCAAAATCAAGGATTCTCCCAATCCTTCATTGAAGCATTCTTCCGTCCGTTCTTTTCCGGAATCTTTCTAGAGGAAGCCCTTGCAACGCCAGCCTCCATGTTCAAATTTGTCTTCTGGGCCCTAGCCAAAGGAAAAGCTTGCTTGATGCCCAATGGCATTCAGACATTGCCAAACCGCATCGCCGCGGATCTCAATCCATCAAGAATCCATCTGTCGTCGCATCAACAACCCCAAGCAATCCCCGTAGTATCGCCCCACAAAACCTTCTATTCAACCGCGGTCCATTACTTCGCTGTGGATTCAGATCTGGGATTGGGGAAGTTTATCGGACTCAATGCCGAGCAACAGGGAAATATCAACTTGGTGGCCATTCCATCGGCCGTTCAAACGGGGTATGCCCCAAAAGGGAAACATTTGCTTTGTGTATCACTGAAGCCGAGTGTCGCAGCGCAGGAAAAAACATGGCCCTCGCCGCAAGTTATATTGCATGAGGTAGACCAATTGTTGCAGACCCATTCCCAGGCAAAATGGCTTGATTCATTCACCGTAAAACAAGCTTTACCAGCAGATACGGCTTACACTTACAAACCCGGTAATGACC
>DBCP01000019.1:21360-33847 GCA_002293105.1 Bacteroidetes bacterium UBA955
ACTAAATTCTCAGCAAATCACCCTGATTTAACATTTTGTTTACTTGCTTTTAACTGAGTGCGAGCGTATTATTGCATCTTCATAAATAGAAACATTCAATCATTATGACTAATAACAACACAAAATCAGGAAGCAGCCCATTGATGGCTTATTTCTCAGGCCTTGCCATTTTGTTTGCCATTGCCGCAGGGTACTCAATTTACATCTTCTTGTTGGGAAATCCAGCCAACTTCGAAGACGGTGACGTAGCTAAAGGACATCCTTTGGGATTGTTGGGTATCATCTATCGTGGTGGTATTGCCATCGTACCTTTGCTGATTGCCGTGAACATCACTGTAATTTTGATTGCCATTGAGCGTTTCATCACTTTGTCTGCCGCTTCAGGTCGTGGTAATGCCACAGAATTTGTTCGTAGCATGCAAGGTTTGTTGGCCAAAAACGATATCGACGGTGCCATTGCTGCTTGCGACAAGCAACGTGGTTCTTTGGCGAACGTGGTTCGTTCAGGTTTGACCCGCTACAAAGTAGTTGCTGCCAAAACTGATTTGGATCGCGACGAAAAGAAAGCAGCCATTGAAAAAGAATTGGAAGAAGCCACCAGCTTGGAATTGCCCATGTTGTCTAAGAACTTGGTCATTGTTTCTACTTGTGCTTCTATTGGTACGTTGATCGGTTTGATCGGTACAGTATTCGGTATGATTCGTGCGTTTGCAGCGTTGGCTAACTCTGGTGCGCCTGATACGGCTGCGTTGGCAACAGGTATCTCTGAGGCATTGGTAAACACTGCCTTCGGTATCATCGGTTCTACTTTGGCGATTATCAGCTATAACTACTTCACCAACCGCATTGATGGTATGACCCATAGCATGGATGAAGCTGGTTACTCTATCGTGTCTAACTTCCAGGCGAACCACGGTTAATCCCCGTCGTTTACCTTTTCGGTTTAACCCGTATTAAGACCCGTTAAAAAAAACGAACATGCCAAAAGTTAGTATGCCCCGTTCCACCCCTTCATTGGATATGACGCCAATGGTGGATTTGGCATTCCTTCTGGTAACGTTCTTTATGTTAACCTCGAGTTTCCGTGCTCCTGAACCTGTTTTCGTAGACCCTCCAACATCAACCACCGAAGACCAAATTCCAAAACAAGTGTTTTTGGTGACTGTGGATGATAAAGGACGGGTTTTCATCGATCTAACCAACCCTGCTGTAAAAGAGTTGGTGTTGAAAGACATGATGCGCGATTTCAAGGTGAAAATGAGCGGTGAGGACGTAAAGAAATTTGCCGGTGCAGGTCCAGTAGGACTGAAGATGGAATCCATCCCCGCCTATTTGGAATTAGATGTCAATGAACGCATGAAGGTTGAACAATCTGGCGTACCCTATGATACAGTGAACATCAAAAAGAGTCAGCTGTACCACTGGGCCTACAACACCCGATTGCGCGCCCACAATGATTTCAACGATCGCAAAGACGAAGCTGAAAAGCGCGGCTTGGCGTTCGACAAAGAAAACTACATCCAATTTGCGGTAAAAGCTGATGGAAAAACAAAATATAATGTGTTAAAACATGTTATACAGGTATTCCGTGAGGCCAAAGTAAAGAATTTTCAGATGATAACCGGTTTGGAAGCCAAACCCAATGATTAAAAGATAGGAGAGATAAACCATGGCAGAAATTCAATCGAATGGTGGCGGAGGCGACGGTGGTAAAAAAAGAGCCAAAAAACAGAGTACCAAAGTGGATATGACCCCTTTGGTGGATTTGGCTTTCTTGCTACTTACGTTCTTCGTACTTACCTCAACTTTCTCTCAACCCAAAGTGTTGAGAATGATCTTCCCTGAAAAATTGGATGAAAAAGATCTGAAAAACATGAAACAACCCGAGGTGAAAGATGGTATTACCATTTTGCTTACCCGAGAAAATCGTGTTTTTTGGTATCGCGGTGCCCTGAACGATAAAACCGTTTTGGAAGAAACCGATTTTACCAAGAACGGATTGCGTAAAGTGTTGGTAGAGAATAACTTATCTCTGCTAACCCAATTGCGTGATTTCGAAAAACAAATGAACAAAATCGATGATAAAGATACTGCCAAGCGCAATGCCATCGATGCCAAAGTAAAGCAAGCGCAACGCGATTCTAAGTTGGTGGTGTTGTTGAAAAACGACGATGAAGCTACTTACAGAAACGTGATTGACGTGATGGATGAATTCATGATCTGTCAGATTGCCAAATACTTTGCCGTTGATGAAGGCATGGCCCCCTTGGAAAAGAAGCTCATCGCCCAGAAACTTAAATCCTAAACGCTATGTCTGAAAATTTGATGAACAAATGGGACCAAGTGCAATCCCCAGGGCGCAATGAACTGGTGTTTGCCAACCGATTCAAAGAATACGGAGCTTACCAAATTCGTAGTCAGTTTAGTAAAAACCAATCTTTAGCAACGTTGATTGCTCTTTCTGTGACAGCATTGTTTGCTGCGATGCCCATCATCGTGGATCATTTTTTCCCCAAAGATAATGAGACAAAAACACAGTTGAAGGTGACCAATATTGATGATGTTAAGGCACCTGAAGAAGAAGAGGAAAAAGAGCCTGAGAAGCCAAAAATTGAAGAGCCGGAACCCGAAGTGGCTGCACAGCAGTATGTTGTGCCAAAAATCAACCCTGATGCTGCGAGTGATGCCGTAATCATCCCACCCGATGAAATCAAAACTGCAGGAAAGAAAACGGTTGAGGGCGAGGAGGACTTTGAAGCCCCCGATTTTAAAGATGACGGTGGAGCAAGCGGTGGCGGTGGTGATCAAATCGCAACCAATGTGCAAATCAAAGCCAATTTCCCCGGTGGTGAGGCTGCCTTTCGTTCATACGTTGAAGGCGAATTCCAATATCCACCACGATGCTTTGAAGAAGGTATCAACGGAGCGGTATTGCTGCGTTTCGCTGTAGACGAAGCAGGTAGAATTTCTCGCGTTCAAGCCATTGAAGAAACCAAGAGTTGTCCTGAATTTACCACCGAAGCCATTCGCGTGTTGAAGAGGTCGCCCCGCTGGGTGCCCGGACAAAATAACGGTGCATTCTTGAAGTCGTGGCGTGAAATCCCCATTAAATTGGCGGTGGAGTAACCAAAAGAAATTGTTCAAAAAAGGCGGGCCAATGGCCCGCCTTTTTTGTTTGTTTTTCTCCTGCCGAATTTCTCCCGACTGATTATCTTTGTTCACCATGAGTATGCCTGCACTACTAACCATTCGGGATCTTCGTATCCATGCAGGCAATAACCAACTTTTACACCTGCCCCTATTAACACTCAACGAAGGTGAACTTCATGGTGTGATCGGCGAAAGTGGCAGCGGTAAGTCTTTGACCCTTTTTGTGGTACTCGGACTCATCGCCCCGCAATTGAAAGTACAAGGCTCTGTGGTGTTTCAAGGCAAAGAATTAATTAATCTATCGCCAAACGATTGGTTGTCCATTCGCGGCAAACAAATTGGCATGGTTTTCCAAGAGCCAATGTCGGCCCTAAATCCCCAGATGCGCTGCGGAAAGCAATTGTTGGAATCTGCCCTAATCCATCAGCCAAACAAAGAAAAAGCCCAGGCCTTGGTGAATCAGAAACTGGATCAGTTGGGTCTGGGTGAACTCAAAGAAAGAATATTGCAAGCATTTCCCCACCAATTGAGTGGCGGACAGCGACAGCGTGTGATGATTGCCATGGCATGCGTTCACGAGCCTCCGTTGATTTTGGCCGATGAGCCCACTACGGCCCTAGATAGCGTGGCTCGTGCCCAAGTTATGGATGATTTGCAAAGGGTATGCAGGCAACAAGGCAGTGCGCTTTTATGGGTTAGTCACGAACTTGATTTGGTCCAACGATATGCCGAGTGTATCACCGTGCTGAAAAAAGGGGAGTGCATCGATCAAGGGTCTACCCAAGCGGTTTTGGGAGAAGGCGCAAAGCCCTATGTCAAGGAACTACTCGGTGCGATGCCCCATGGAAAGTGGGTTTGTGCTGTTGAGGCAGAAGAGCCTGTTTTAAAGTTACAAGCACTATCAAAAATATACGGCGATGGCCAGTTCAAAGTATCGGCCCTCAATGGATTTGATGAAACCCTCAGGCCAGGCGAAACCCTGTCAGTGGTTGGATTGTCCGGCTCTGGAAAAAGCACTCTGGCCAAATTGTTGGTTTCCCTTGAAACGCCAACCGGGGGTAAGGTTTTGTTGAACGGAAAGTCGATACCCGCGAAGCCACCCACCGGCATTCAAATGGTTTTTCAAGACCCTTACGCATCGTTGAATCCCAATTACAAGGCAATTGATGCGGTGAAAGAAGTTGTCGCTTTCGTGGATGCATCGGCAAAAGCTGCAGGAACTACCGAAGATATCGCGATGAAATTGCTCACAGAGGTGGGATTTGATCTGAGATTGAGTCAAGCCTATCCCCACCAAATGAGTGGTGGACAGCGACAGCGTTTGTGCATCGCGCGGGCTTTGGCATCGAATCCGAAAGTGCTCATTTTGGACGAAGCGGTGGCCGCATTGGATCCTTTGGTGCAGAAACAAGTCCTTGATTTGTTGATCCATTTGCAACGCGAGCGAAAATTGGCTTACTTGTTTATTACCCACAATTTGGAGGTAGCGGAGGCGATATCGCATCGCATTGTGTTTCTGGAAAAAGGCGAAAAAAAGCCCCTGCCAGCCGATTGGATTCGGGGTTAATATTGCTCGGTTTTTGGGATTTTCCATGCTGCGACCTTGGCTCGTATTTTTTTTGTAATTGATTGTAAAGCAAATGGTTAAATATGAGTGTTTGTTTTATTGAACAAGGGTGGATGTGTGCATACGATGATCACTTTGACCTTGCGTTCTGTTGTATCATTGTTGTATGATCCACTGGATAAACAATTCCCGCAATTCAGCGCTCACTGCGTTCGCGCTATGTGCATTGATGATGCCTATACAAGCCCAAGCGCAAACCCAAGTTCAAGTTCAAGTTTCAAATGAGCCCACAATTGCGCAGCCCCAGCCGACAGCTGCCGCTTCTGAAATGGTCATTGAATTGGAACACAAAGTAAAAAAAGGGGAAACGCTCTATGCCATCGGAAAGCACTACCATTGTTCAGTGGCTGAGTTGCAAGCGCTCAACCCAGGTATTGGGATGTTGAAGCCTGGGATGAAGGTAAAAGTGAAACAGCGGACAAAAATGCCGGTGAAAACTCCGCCGATAGCGGCACCACAACTAAATCCATTGGCGGATCGAAAAAAAGAAGTGCCCGTGGCCATCGCCACGTTGCCTGAAGTGCCCGAAAACGTGATAGACCATGTCGTGGAAAAGGGACAGAGTCTTTACAGTATTTCCAAAAAGTATGGGGTGAGTATCGCGGAAATAAAAACCATCAACAAACTCAATTCAGATCAATTGTCGATCAATCAAAAATTATGGATCCCCAATAAATCAGTGACGGCGGAAGCAATTGCCACCAATACTACCCCAAAGTTCGCAGAAAGTCCCAACACCATGTCGAAACCCGATTCGGTATCCAAACAGTCGACCAATGTTGTTCCGGAACTACCTGCTGTTGCCAACCAAGGGGTATCCATCAAAGATTCTATGGACAACCAAGGTGGAATGCCAGAGCAGGTAGCTACCAAGTTGAAGACGTCTAACCTCAAGGAATATGAAAAGAAAGTAACCGCCCAAATTGGTTACGAAGGCATGAAAGCCGATCGTTCTTGGGTGATGTTAAACAAACACAAAAAGGGTGAAGTGTTGGCCATTATCAATCCGGTGAACAAGAAAATGGTGTATTGTACGGTGATTGGCGAACTGCCCGACAAAGGCAATAAGCACATCGCCATTTCACAGTCGGTGGCCGAGCGCTTGGGAATCACCGAGGCCAATGCTACCTTGCGGGTTCGTTATGTGGCCCAATAAGGCGTTGTTAGAGAGGGATTTATGGCGTACCGACATCCTGTTGTGGGTGTCGTTGGGATTTGTACATATTTCCCCTGCGCTGTCGTCGATTGCGTTGGGGTTGTTTATTTTTCAGTTGGTTTTTGTCGGTGAAACGGTGCAGACGCCGGGCGTTCAGCGATGGGCGCTTTTTTTGATGGCGATGGCCTTGTGTTGGAACCTTTTGAGTTTGTGGGATAGTGCCCACACTGGGTTGGTGACCCAATCGTTTGTTTCGGATAAGGCGGCGGCCGACCTGCAAAAGATGGCCTTGGGGAAACTATTGATCAAATTGCCATGGATGATTGTTTTGGGGCTATATGCGGCTGGCCGCCGCCTCAATACTGTGCTGTATCGCGCATGGCCGGTGGTGGTTTTGCCATTGTTGTGGATTGGTGTGAGCAGCGTGATCCATTATTTTCAGCATCGCGCATTCTACGATCAAATGGTCCTAGAGAGCAAGCCCATTCCCTTGTATTCAACAGTGTACCATATCGAATTTGCGGTAATGATGGGTGGGGTGGTATTGCTTATGCTTCACGGCTTGATGCAGGGTAAGGTGAAAGATGTGTTTTCTCGGAAGTTGCTTATCCTTGGTGTTATTATGCTGGTGGTTTGCATGCATATTCTGGGGTCGCGTACAGGGCTGATTTTGCTCTATGCAGGTGGTTCAATGATGACGTTGTTGTTTTTGAAAAGGCAATTGAAGCAACTTGTGAAGGTGGTTTTGGCGGGACTGCTCTTGTTGGGTGGATTAACCATGCTACCGAGTGTCCAGAATCGCATCGCCAATACAATCGAAGATTTGAATACCACGGTGAATGGGGGTGATGTAACCCATCAGAGTTTTGGTCAGCGTTGGATTGCTTGGAATACGGCCGCGGCGCAATTGAAAAAACCTTTATCCGCAGTATTGGGGTATGGCGTGGGTGTGGATGATGTGCTCAGAGATGCGTATGATCAGTTATCGGTTCGGTTGGCGGAGCGACATCGGATTGGCGTACACAATCAGTGGCTGGAAGGGGCGATGCAATCCGGTTGGATATCGTTTTTGTCGATATTGCTTCTCGGATTTTTTGCTTTTGGCGATGGATCGTTGGGAGGAAAAACGGGAGGGCGGTCTGTTTGGCTCGCCTTGGTGATGGCGATGATGTTTGAGAGTTTAATGGAGCGTCAGGCCGGCATATTGATGCTGATTGTGGTGTTTCAAGGACTAATGCATGAAAAAAATGGCAGTAATTCCGAAATAAAGACGGAATATGCTTTGAATGATGAAAATAAATAGGTATATTTGCAACCCCAAAAATTATGTCTCGCGTTTGTGATTTAACCGGAAAGAAGGCCTTGAAGGGCAACAATGTTTCGCATTCTAACAAGAAAACGAAGCGTCGTTTTTATCCCAACCTTCAGACCAAGAAGTTTTTTATTCCCGAAACAGGGGAGTGGATTACATTGAAAGTAGCTGCGTCTACAATCAAAACCATCGATAAGAAAGGTATTTCTTCTTGCATCAACAATTTGTTTAAGAAAGGAAAAATTTAATCATGGCAAAAAAAGGAAACCGCGTTCAAGTGATCCTTGAATGCACAGAACAAAAAGGAAGCGGTGTAGCTGGCATGAGTCGTTACATCACCACAAAAAACAAGAAAAATACAGCTGAGCGTATTGAGTTGAAAAAATACAACCCATACATGCGCAAAGTAACTGTTCATAAGGAGATCAAATAATGGCAAAGAAGGTAGTAGCAACACTGAAAAAAGAAGGTGCCGGTAGCGAGTACGTGAAAGCAATCAAAATTGTAAAATCGCCCAAAAGCGGTGCTTACTCTTTCAAAGAAGAAATTTTGCCAGCCGATAAGGTAAAGGCGTTCTTCGCGAAATAATTTATCCTTCGAAAGATATTATAGCCCCTCTATGGGGCTTTTTTTTTACCTTCACATCGTACAATCTCATGTCTATCTTCAATTGGTTCTCAAAAAACAAACCCAAGGAGGAAACCCCCGCCGCCCAGGAGGAACAAGCTGCCCAAACGCAAGCCGCCCTGGAAAAAACGCGCACAGGGTTTCTGTCGAAACTGGGCCGCCTGTTTACTGGGAAGCGTCAGGTAAACAGTGATTTCTTGGATGAGTTGGAGGAAGTATTGCTCACCTCAGATGTGGGTGTTGAAACCACCGTTCAAATCATTGAAAATTTGGAGAAGCGGGTATCCAAGGATGCTTACGTCTCTGAAGATGAATTGCACGAACTCTTGGCCGATGAAATCGCCAAGCTCATGCCCGATATCCAATCGCCCGTTGCCAAAGATCTTCACCTAGCTGGTGCATCTACGCCCTATGTGGTATTGGTAGTGGGAGTAAATGGCGTGGGCAAAACCACCACCATCGGAAAATTGGCGCATCACTATGCCCAATTGGGTAAGAAGGTAATTTTGGGTGCAGGGGATACCTTTCGTGCAGCCGCTGTTGAGCAATTGACTATCTGGCAGAATCGCGCTGGCGTTTCTATCGTGTCGCATGGCATGAATACCGATCCCGCTTCCGTGGCTTATGATGCTGTTAAAAAAGCAGTGGATGAAAATGCTGATGTGGTGATTATTGATACGGCCGGACGTCTTCACAACAAAGTAGGGCTCATGAATGAACTCTCTAAAATCCGTCGCGTCATCGAAAAGTTCAAGCCCGATGCACCCCACGAAGTATTGTTGGTGATTGATGCAACGACCGGACAGAATGCATTTGAACAAGCCAAGCAGTTTACGGCTGCCACCCAAGTGAATACCCTTGCCGTAACCAAACTCGATGGTACAGCCAAAGGCGGTGTAGTCATAGGCGTAAGTCATGCCTATCAATTGCCCGTGAAATATATCGGTCTGGGTGAAAAAGCCGAAGACCTCAAATTGTTTAACAAGTACGATTTCATCAAATCGATTTTTGCATCGTGAAAACCAAATCCAACAAGGAAACCAAAGTCAATGTTATCACCCTGGGTTGCAGTAAAAACCTCGTGGATAGTGAAGTACTGATGGGACAGCTGAAAGCATCGCAATTTGATGTGGCCCATGAAAGCACCAAAGACGATGCCGATATCGTGATCGTCAACACTTGTGGCTTTATTGAAAACGCCAAACAAGAGAGCATCGATACCATCTTGGCCTATGCCAATGCAAAAGCCCAAGGCAATATCGAAAAGTTATACGTTACCGGTTGCTTGTCGCATCGCTACAAAGACGAATTACAAGCAGAAATTCCAGAAGTAGATGCTTGGTTCGGCACCTTGGATATGCCCCACCTGTTGAGAACCGTGGGCGCTGATTACAAACATGAATTGGTGGGTGAGCGATTGCAAACAACCCCCAAGCACTACGCCTATACCAAGATTTCTGAAGGCTGCGATAGACCGTGCTCATTCTGTGCCATCCCATTGATGCGCGGGAAGCATGTTTCTAGGCCGATAGAGACCATCAAGCGCGAAATACAGGGGTTGGTTGCCAATGGCGTGAAAGAAGTGATGCTGATCGCACAAGACTCGACCAGCTACGGCATGGATATTTATGGGGATCGCAAACTGGCCGATCTCATGAAACACCTGTCGGATGTTGAAGGATTGGAATGGTTGCGGTTGCATTATGCCTATCCCTCGCAGTTTCCTTTGGATGTACTCGATGTAATGGCCGAGCGCAGCAATATTTGTAAGTACTTGGATATTCCCATTCAGCATATTTCTGATCCGATGCTCAAGGCCATGCGCCGTGGAATCACCAAACGCAGAACCTATGAAGTATTGAATGCCATCCGCGATCGTGTGCCCGGCATTGCGTTGAGAACGACGTTGTTGGTTGGCCACCCCGGTGAAACTGAAGCCGATGTGAAAGATTTGCTTGATGCGATCAATGACATAAAATTCGAGCGATTGGGTGTATTTACCTACTCGCATGAAGAAAATACCCACGCCCACACTTTGGCAGATGACATCGCCCAAGAAGAAAAACAGCGCAGGTCGGATGCTATTATGGAGGCCCAAATGGGAATTTCTGAGGCGTTTAATCAACAGTTGAAAGGTCAAACCCTGAAAGTGCTGTTCGATCGATTAGAAGGAGATGAATTTGTGGGTAGAACGGAATACGATAGTCCGGAAGTAGATAACGAAGTACGTGTATCCGCCAAAGACAATTATGTGCGCATGGGTGATTTTGCCCAAGTGAAGATTACCGATGCCAGCGCCTACGATTTGATGGGTGAAGTTGTAACATCTTGAACGTAAAGCATTTTCCATATCCTCCAAAAGCCCTTTCCGATTTCCTTCGCCAAAGTGCATGGGGAAATCAGCCCTCTGGTTTGTACCCATCTGAAGGTCTTTCTGCCAACGTAACGCCCATTTTAGAAGCCATCGCCGCCAAGTATTCATTGGCGCAGCGCAATGTGTTGCAAACGGTGTTTTCTGAGCAGATGCATGGCGCGTTGACCAATGCGCAGCAAGCCAACATTAACCTGTTGGGAAACCCCAATGCGTTTACGGTGGTAACCGGACAGCAGATCCATATCGGATTGGGGCCTGCTTATGTGTTGTATAAGATCGTATCGGCCATCAACTATTGTAACCACTTGAAGGTAGCGCACCCCAATCGCCATTTTGTTCCGGTGTTTTGGATGGCCACAGAGGATCACGACGTGGAGGAAATTGCCTATTTCAATGTAAATCAGGAAAAGTATACTTGGGATACATCTTGGACTACCGCCGTGGGCGATATGCCTACATCGGATCTTACAGGTCTATTTGACTGGTTGGAGGTCCATTTGGGCGGGGGCGAAGCGGTGAAGCTACGCATACAATCGGCGCGAAATCTTTACATGGCCCCGGGTGCAACCCTGGCCTCAACCACACAACATTGGTTATCGGAATTGTTCGGTGCTTTCGGACTGCTGGTGTTAGATCCCCGCGATGTAAGATTAAAACAGATGGCAAAACCGCTGTTTGAAGAAGCCCTACAAGGAGATGCGATGTTGGAGGCTTTTCAGCTTTCGACTGATGCGTTGAAAAAATCCAATCAAATCCCCCCAGCACATGTGGGACAGAGTTTGTTGTTTTGGATGGATGAACAGCGCCGGGTTAGAATAGAAAAAAACGCGGATGGGTTTCATACAATCGATGGGTCTTTAGCGTGGTCTGCGGATCAAATGAACCAAGTTGTGTCGTCTGAAGATATCACACACCTGTCGCCGAATGTGTTGTTGCGCCCCTTGTATCAGCAAGCCATTTTGCCTTGTGTGGCCTATGTGGGCGGCCCTTCTGAATATTTGTACTGGCTCCAAACCCCAAAAGCCTTTGCATTGGGTGATTTGGTGGCGCCTCAATTGCTGCACAGGAAGGGTGGTGTAATCCTCACGCCATCACAAAGAAAAAAGCTCGATAAATTGCAACTTCCGATGATGTCTTACTTCGAAGAGGTGGAAACATTAAAACAGAACATCATTGCGAAAGAATTGGGTGATAATGAGCTGTTGTCGTCCATTGATCAAACGCAAAGTGTGTTGGAAAGCCAATTAAAAACCTTGTATGGTTGGAAGTCTCCATTATTGGGAGAGGCCAAGAAGCAAGTGGATGCATTTGTGAAATGGAACCGCAAAATGGGACAATCGGCCACGGATGCATTTGTTGAATCAAAGTTTTCAGCTGAAACCTGGGGTGCTATTGCACAGATTTTGACATCGAATTTTTCGTTGACCAATCCGCAAGAACGTCGGATTTTTTGGGTACAGTATTATTTCCTTTACGGACAAGATTGGATTGATGATTTGGCGAAGAGTGTTGAGTACGCTGATCATCAAGCATTCTTTGTGGTGGAACCTTAGTTATGGGTTTTTTCCATTGGCGATCGCCCCTTTTTTTTGGGTGATTATGGATTTTGTCCCTGATTAGATGGAATTTTTCCATAATTTCACGGGGATGAAATTCAATGCCAAAGACATATCCGCTTCAATCGTCGTTTTCCTGGTTGCATTGCCCCTGTGCTTGGGAATCGCCCATGCCAGTGGTGTTCCTGTAATTAATGGTTTGATTGCCGGAATCGTTGGGGGAGTTGTGATTGGATTGTTGAGCGGATCTCATGTTTCAGTGAGCGGTCCGGCGGCAGGTTTGATTACATTGGTGGAGTCTTCTCTGCGCGATTTATCGGGTGGACACAATTCGGAAATTGCAACCCACGCATTACAATCATTTGCAGCCGCCGTTGTGATTGCCGGTGTTTTACAGATGTTGTTGGGGGTGCTTAAAGTGGGTAAACTCGCAGATTTTATTCCGGCATCTGTTATCAAAGGCATGTTGGCGGCCATTGGTTTGATGTTGATATTGAAACAGGTTCCACACCTTGTGGGATGGGATGCCGATGATTTTGGGGATGAAGACTTTATCCAGCACGACGGTCAAACAACATTTTCAGAGATCATGGTTGCCTTTAATCACCTTACGCCCTTGGCGTTGATTATTGGCGTCTTAGGATTGACGATACAGTTTTTGTGGGAGAGCGCAGCGATCAAAAAA
>DBCP01000019.1:33982-46681 GCA_002293105.1 Bacteroidetes bacterium UBA955
TATTCCTGACTTTTTTGAGGGTACGGCTGGCAATAGCTTGTTTAACTTACCGGATTTTGGTGCTTTGGGCAATATTGTAGTTTGGGTTATCGCCATAAAAATCATGTTGATTGCTTCAATAGAATCCCTATTGAGTATTGAAGCTTCTGATAAAATTGATCCGCACAAACGCATTACACCCCCAAACAGAGAACTTTTAGCACAAGGTGTGGGTAATACAGTATCTGGTTTGTTGGGTGGAATACCGGTTACTGCCGTGATTGTGCGCAGTTCGGCCAACGTGAACGCCGGTGGTATGAGTAAGTGGAGTGCCGTGTTACACGGTGTTTGGTTAACCATCGCGGTGTTGATGTTCCCCAATGCGTTGAACTTGATACCCAACGCCGCTTTGGCTGCAGTTTTGATTTTTGTGGGATATAAATTGTCCAAACCCAGTCTGATTATATCGGAGTGGAAAAAAGGTAAGATGTCGTTTTTGCCATTTATTATCACCATCATATCAATTTTATTCTCCGATTTACTCATTGGTATTTTGATTGGAATGGCGGTAGCCTTTTATTTCATTATTCGCACCAATTTTCATCGCTCCATCAACTTGGTGGAAATGGAAAATAATTATATGCTTCGTTTTCAACAACAGGTGACTTTTTTGAACAAGTCGCTGTTGAAAGAACTCCTAGACAAAGTTCCGCACAATTCTCAGCTAGTCATGGATTTAACTCACTGTACCTTTATGGATGTGGATATTTTGGATATCATTAATGATTTCCAAGTAAAGGCCGCTGAGCGCAATATTCTCATGTCTTATGAATTTTTAAATGATGCCCAGAAAACGAAATTGTTGGGCGATTTACATTGTAACTTCATTAGCAAAATCAAATAATCATGGAAGATCAAATCAAATTGTTTTTGAGTAACAGGGCTTGGGCGGCAGAGAAATTATCTGACGACCCTACCTATTTTGAGAATTTGGCAAAAGACCAACGCCCTGATTATTTGTGGATTGGCTGCTCTGATTCTCGTGTGCCCGCCAACGAAATTATCGGTGCTGAACCTGGAGAATTATTCGTTCATAGGAATATCGCCAATATGGTAGTGCATACGGATTTAAATCTGTTGAGCGTGTTGCAATATGCAGTGGAGTACCTTGAGGTGAAACACATCATTGTATGCGGACATACGGGCTGTGGTGGCGTTAAAGCAGCATTGACCAATAATAGCTATGGGTTGTTAAATAAGTGGTTGAGAAACCTCAAAGATGTGTATCGCTTGCATAAAGACGAGGTAGACGCAGAAGTTGGTGATGATGCCAGACTCAATAAAATGGTTGAAATGAATCTCATTGAGCAAGTGGGAAACGTTGTAAAAACAAGCATCGTTCAGAAAGCGTGGAAAAACCACCAACGACCCCACGTTCACGGTTGGGTATATGAAATGGGTACCGGATTGCTGAGAACGGTGATTGATGTGGCTCCAGGAGCCGATATCGATCCAATGTATATGTTTGAAGATTAAGGCTTGCGCTGTTTATCTAGACGCAAGTTGATCAACTCGATGGAGAATGAGAAGGCCATCGCGAAATAAATATAACCTTTGTCGATGTGCTGACCCAGGCCTTCGCCCAACAAACTCACGCCAATCAATACCAAAAACGACAACGCCAGTATTTTGATGCTGGGGTTCTCGTTTACGAAATTGGCAATGGGTTCGCTAGCCCACAACATCACCAGCATCGAAATAACTACCGCCACAATCATCACCCATACTTCGTTGGCCATACCCACGGCGGTGATGACAGAATCTAAACTAAATACTACGTTGATCAAAGCCATTTGAAGCAAGATGCCGGTCCAACCTTTGGCATCCGTGCGCTCCTTGATTTCCTCTTCATGACCCTTCATTTTGAGGTGGATTTCATGCACACTTTGGTACAGCAAAAACAGTCCGCCCACAATCACGAGGATGTCTTTGCCTGAAATGCCTTGATTCATCACATGAAACAAATCGGCCTCTTGGCGCTGTACCCAATTGATGCCCATCAACATGATGATTCTCACCACCATGCCCAGTAAAAGTCCATATCTGCGCGCTTGCTGTTGCTTTCCACCGGGTGCTTTGTTGGCCAGAATAGAAATAAAAATGATGTTGTCGATGCCCAATACAATTTCTAAAACTGTTAGGGCGATCAAACTAATGATGATATCTTGTGTCATGATGATTTAGCAAATTTACGAATGAAATCAACCCAATCTGCAGGCTGAATCCATTCTGTTGAAAAGCGGTTGTTGAAGTAGGTTATCTGTCGTTTCGCGTAATTCCGCGTATGCTGCTTGATTTTCTCGATGGCCTCTTGTTCCGATGTCTGTCCTTCGAAAAATGCAAATAACTCAGTATATCCAACAGTTTGCAGTGCTTTTAGCTCTTTTTGTGGGTGAAGTATGCGTGCTTCGTCTATCAATCCCATCGTTACCATGGTGTCTACTCGTTTGTTGATCCGGTCATACAACAATTCTCGAGGATGTTGAATGCCCACAAATACAATGTTCACATCAGGGAAGTGCGCTACTTTTTCTTGGCCGTAAATTTCTGCAAGGGGCTTTCTTAATTGGATACATAGTTCCAACGCTCGCATCACCCTTTGGGGATTATCTAATCGCACAAAATTGCCCGCTTGGGGATCCAATTGCAAAAGCATCGACAACAGGGGCTCAATGCCATTCGCCACATACTGATCCAAGATTTCACTGCGTAAATCGGGGTCTACTTCGGGTAAATCGTCCATGCCGTACAAAATCGCCTCAATGTACAATCCAGTACCACCGCAAAGGAGTGCCGCGCCTTTTTCTTGCAACAGTTCCTGGGTAATTCCGCGGAAAATCTCTGCATGGGTACCCGCGTTATAATGATATTGAATGGGTACATGCCCGATGCCATGATGCTTCACAGCGAACAATTCTTCCTGACTGGGTTTGGCAACCGCTATGTTTAGTTCTTCGTACACCTGCCGCGAATCCACATTCACGATTTCTGTATTCAGGGATTGTGCCAAAGCGATGGCAGCGGCAGTTTTTCCGGAGGCAGTGGGACCGCCCACAACAAACAAAGTGGGTTGTGTTTTCAAACGAATTATTTTAGATCGTCGGCATCAATGCCTTCGCCCAAAGCGCCGAAACCAAATTCGTCGTTGTCCTCTTCGTCTTCATCGTCCTCGAGGTCATCGTCCAAATCATTGTCGTCTTCGGCCAAAAGTTCTTCTTCGTGCTCAACCAATAGGCTTTTGATGCCTTTGGCGGCAAGGATTTTCTCAGCAAGGGTGTCGAACTCGTTGTCGTCAAGCATTTTGAATTTGCCTTCGTTATGCTGTCTGGGAGCCTTTCCTTCAGTGCGATAAATTCTCGGGTATGTTTGCTTTTCGCTGCTTTCTTCAATGCTGATGAGTTCGCACAAAAGGGTCCACTGGGTCGAGTAATCGAAAATGTAAATGAACCGTTGATGGGGGTCGTTCACACAGCTGCGGATTTTGGTGTCCTGCATCAATGGGGCATTGGCATTGCCAGTGAGATCTGCATCCCCAATGGGTTTGGCTTTTTTCACTTCCGAAATCTTGCGCCAACGATCGTCACTCACGAAAAAGCTGGCCAATTCCTTGTTGTCGAAGCCGATAGCCTCTTGGATGATGTTATTGAAATCCATGAAAGTGTGTGAAGGCTTTATTTCAATCCAACGCACCACGTCATCCATGTCTTCGAACCAAATTTTAAAACGATAAACCATGCGGAATGCAAAAATAGTTCTCAGCGCTTGCTTATCGATGAAAAAAATGATGCCAATGAAAATAAGCCGTATTTTCGCGGGAATCATGAGGCGTATTATCCTGTTTGTGTTTGCGATTGTTCCAATGCTCTTGATGGGACAGAATGGAAAAAGTGATATCCGAGGTTTTATTTATGAAGGGGGCAATGGCGATAGGATGGTGGGTGCCGGGGTTTTTTGTGTGGGTGAGGGAGTGAATAAATCCACACCGGGAAGTACGGATGTTCGGGCCGTTTTGACCGATAACGATGGTTATTTTGCGCTTACAGGTTTAACACCAGGGAATTATTATGTTCGTGTTAGCATGGCTGGTTTTGATACCCTCATCGAGAAAGTGGTTGTGAAACTTGGTGCGAATACCAAAAAAGACTTTTACATCAATCGCATTGCTTCCATTGGTGAGGTGAATATCACCGTGAGATCTAAAGCCAAAGAGGCCCAAGTATCGGTTACCACCGTGGATGCGAAAACCATCGCTAAAATGCCGGCAGTAGGCGCTGAGCCAGATATTTTGCAGTATTTACAGGTGTTACCCGGGGTTGTTTTTAGTGGTGACCAAGGCGGACAATTGTATATCCGTGGTGGATCGCCCGTGATGAACAAAGTGATGTTGGATGGATTAACCATCTACAATCCCTTTCACTCCATTGGTTTGTTTTCTGTGTTCGAAACGGATTTGATTCAAACGGCAGATGTATACAGTGCGGGTTTTGGTGCTGAATATGGTGGACGTGTATCGGCCGTTGTGGATTTGAAGACCCGCGATGCCAACAGAAACCGCGCCACGGCGAAAGTGGGACTTACCACGTTTACATCGAAGTTGTTGTTGGAAACCCCTATAAAAAAGTACCAACAGGGCAAAGGCAATAGCTCTCTAGCAGTGTCTTATAAAAATTCTTTCTTGCGTGAATCATCAAAATTGCTCTACAATTACGCCAATCCTGACAAGCTGCCTTACAATTTTGGGGACTTGTTTATCAAAGCCAGCTTCAATAGCAGCAATGGTGGATATTCCAAGTTGTATGGGTTTCACTTTAGCGATAATGTTGCTTTTCCAGGTTCTACGAGCTACAATTGGTCGTCGACCGGTTTGGGAGGTAAGTTTTTGGTGGTACCGGAACAGGCGAAAACCCGTGTAGATGGTTACTTTTTGTGGAGCGAATACCGCATTCAACAAAAGGAGCAGGACGCCAGACCGAGAAGCAGTTCGATTGGTGGATTCAATTTGGGGATGAATTTTGGGTACAATTTTCGGAAAGACGATTTGAAATGGGGCTTGGAGGTGAACGGTTTTCAAACCAATTTCGAATTGTATAATTCCAATAATCGCAGGATTTCTCAATTGGAAAGTACCACAGAGATCAATTCGTTTGTGAATTATCGCGTGGTTAGGAAAAAGTTGATTTCGAACCTAGGTGTGCGTGCACAATACTATGCATCACTGGGCAATAGCAGTTTTGAGCCACGCTTTCAGTTGCGGTATATGCCATGGAAATCCATCGGGATCAAATTTGCTGTAGGTGCCTATTCCCAGAATTTCTTGTCGGCCATGAGCGATCGCGATGTGGTGAATTTGTTTTATGGATTTTTGTCGGGCCCCGACAATTTGCCTGATTCGTTCAACGGAAAGCCTGTTACCCATGCCTTGCAGAAGGCCCGCCACGCAGTGGCGGGATTTGATTATCGCATCAACAAAAAACACACCATCAACGTGGAGTCGTTTGTAAAACTATTTGATCAAATCACCAACATCAACCGCGACAAACTCTTTGAGGATGATGAGTTTAACCTCGATAAGCCCCAGCGCCTGCGTCAGAACTTTATTGTGGAAGAAGGCAATGCCTATGGTGGCGATATTAGTTACAAATTCACCGACAAGCGTTGGTATATATGGACGGTCTACTCACTCACTTGGGTGAATCGCTTCGATGGCAATATTCGATATCAACCGAATTTTGACCGCAGACACAATGCCAATTTCTTGGTCAACTACGAAATGGGTAAGAAAAATCCCGTGGAATTATCCATGCGTTGGAACTTTGGCTCGGGTTTCCCATTTACCCAAACCCAGGGGTATTATGAGAAGTATAATTTCCAACAAGGATTGAGTACGGATTATACCACATCGAACGGACAGTTGGGCGTGGTCTATGCGAACATAAACCAAGGTCGTTTGCCATACTACCACCGTTTGGATTTTTCAGCACGCAAGAAATGGGTAATGGAGAAACACCGCGAGTTTAACTTGATGTTCAGCTTGACAAACGTCTACAACAGAAACAACATCTTTTATTTTGATCGCATTACACGCAAACGCGTTGATCAGTTACCGATATTGCCTGCCTTGGGTTGTAATTACAGTTTCTAAGGTTCTATCGCCAACCGCACTAGAGTTGGTTGTTCAAAATGCCTTGAATGGCTTGTAACTTCAGCAATGCCTCAATGGGGGTGAGTGTATTAATGTCGATCCCGCCACACAATTTTTTCACCTGAATCATTTTTGGGTCTTCTGTCTGAAACATGTTCATTTGGTAGACTGGCTTGGAATCGGTTTTTTTCAAGGTTTTCTGTGGCGATAGGTTCGTGCGATCTTCTTCTAAGCGATTCAATATCTCAGTTGCGCGCAACAAAACCGCATTGGGAATACCCGCCAATTGAGCCACGTGAATACCGAAGCTGTGCTCGCTGCCACCAACAGTTAGCTTGCGCAAGAAGATAATCTGATTGCCTTGTTCTTTGATGGAGATGTGGTAATTGCGAATACCTGGACATTTCGCCTCAAGTTCGTTCAGTTCGTGATAGTGGGTTGCGAACAGGGTTTTGGGCTGAGACGGATGGGAGTGGATGTACTCTGCGATGCTCCAAGCCAACGAAACACCGTCGTAAGTAGAAGTACCGCGACCGATTTCGTCTAACAAAACCAAACTGCGATCGCTCAAGTTATTCAAAATGCTTGCAGTCTCCGTCATTTCTACCATGAAAGTACTTTCCCCAACAGAAATGTTGTCTGAAGCACCTACGCGGGTATATATCTTGTCAACCACGCCAATTTCTGCGGCACTGCAAGGTGCGTAACAGCCAATTTGTGCAAGGATGACCGCGAGCGCTGTCTGACGCAATATGGCGCTCTTACCGCTCATGTTAGGACCAGTGAGGATGATGATGCGCTGCTCGTCTTTGTCCAGCGATATGGTATTTGGGATGTATGATTCGCCCGGGGGTAGCTGGTATTCAATGACGGGGTGGCGACAGTCTTTGAGCAACAGGCTGTGACCGTCGTTCATTTGTGGCTTGCAATAGTGGTTGTCCATGGCCAATTGCGCAAATCCAGCCAATACATCCAATTCGGCCAATAAGTTGGCTTGCAATTGCAAAGCGGGTACGTATTCTGCCATCGCATCAAGCAATTGTTCCCATAATTGAGCCTCCAACGCCAAAATGCGATCTTCTGCATTCAGTATTTTCTCTTCGTATACTTTGAGTTCGGGAGTGATGTATCGCTCGGCATTGGTCAGGGTTTGTTTGCGAATCCAATCGGTTGGGGCTTTGTCTTTGTGTGAGTTGGTTACTTCCAAATAATACCCAAACACATTGTTGAAGCCAATTTTCAATGAAGTGATACCGGATCGCTCGATTTCTTGTTGCTGAATTTCGATAAGTTTGTCTTTGCCGGATGTGGTGAGGCCCCGCAATTCCTCCAATTCTGGGTGTACATGCGATTTGAAGATTCCTCCTTTGGCAGCAACAGCCGGCGCATCGGCAAGAATACGATCCATGATTACCTGTTGCAATTGGGGCAGGGAATCAATCTTGTGCGCCAATGCCTGCAACAATGGATCCTTGCTGTTTTCAAACAGGACTTTGCTCTCTTGTAAGTTTTCCAAGCCATAGCCCAACATAAGGCACTCCCTCGGTCCAATTTTTCTTAAGGCAACCTTGGATACCAAACGCTGTAAATCGCCGATTTGTTTCATTGTATCGCGGAACGACGATGTTTCAGAGGCGTTATTAATAAATACCTCTACTTGGTTGTGGCGCACTTCGATATCGCTGCGCTGAATCAAGGGAAAAACAAGCCATTGTCTCAACAAACGCGCGCCCATCGATGTACACGTTTTGTCAATCACATCAATCAATGCCGTGCCACCTTGGTAGATGGGCCTTACAAGTTCCAAATTGCGCGCTGTAAAGCCATCAATCCATACAGAATCATGCTCATCAATGCGTGCGATGCTATTGATGTGGGCGATGTGGGTATGGTGGGTGATATTGAGATATTGAAGGGTAGCGGCAGCTGCTGCAATGGCCAAAGGCATTTCAGCTATGCCATATCCCTTGAGGTTTTGGGTTTTGAATTGCCTGCAGAGTGCTTCATGGGCTGTGCTAGACTCATAAACCCAGGATTCCAAGGTTTGGAATGAAGAAGGGGTGCCCAACAACTCCTGAACCAAGGATTGCTGTTGTTTCGACATCAACCATTCCGAGGGTTTGTAAGCGTCGAGGAGTTTTTTGATGGATACAATGGAGCCTTCCGACACATGGAATTCGCCAGTTGAAATGTCCAAAAATGCCACCGCCCACTGCATGTTTTGCTCATAAACGGATGCCAAGTAGTTGCTTTGCTTGGTCTCAAGGACTTTGTCGTTGTAGCTAACTCCCGGCGTTACCAGTTCTGTAACCCCGCGTTTTACGATTGTTTTGGTCTTTTTTGGATCCTCAAGTTGGTCGCATATGGCCACGCGATAGCCCGCCTTGACCAGCCGAGGCAGGTAGTTGTCGAGTGAATGGTGTGGGAATCCAGCCAAATCTTGGTCTGAAGCCGCACCGTTGGAACGTTTGGTTAGCACAATGCCCAAAACCTTCGAGGCAATGCGCGCATCTTCGCTAAAAGTCTCGTAAAAATCACCCACCCTAAACAGCAAAATAGCGCCGGGGTACTGCGCCTTGATGCTGTGATACTGCTTCATGAGCGGTGTTTCTTTGTCTGTACTTGCGCCTGCCATCAACCCCAAAATTACTGCCAATTCACACCCCGATTTCCACATTTACACGCCCTTTTTCCCCATTGATTTTAAGTATCTTTGTGTTTGTGAAAAAATTGGTGGGCGCTGAGCTCCAACGAATGAGCATAAACGACTTCAAAGCCTCGGAGAAATGGCCCTTTGCGGTGGTGCTCGATAATGTTCGAAGCATGAACAATGTGGGTTCGGTTATGCGGACATGTGACGCTTTCCTGTGTGATACCCTTTATCTCTGCGGTATTACAGCAACTCCACCTCACCGCGATATTACCAAAACCGCCATCGGTGCAGAAAATTCTGTCAATTGGATTTATAGCAAATCAACGATGGATTCCATCATGGATTTGAAATCTAGGGGGTTTAAGGTATTTGCCATCGAACAAACGAATACATCGGTCATGTTGCAGAATATACAGTTCGACCATCAACCCGTGGCGTTTGTATTTGGCAATGAAATTGATGGGGTAGATGCGGATGTGATCAACGCCTGCGATGGTGTGATCGAAATCCCGCAACTCGGCACCAAACATTCGTTTAACATAGCAGTTTCCTGTGGCATGTTGCTCTGGGAGTACGCCAGAACACGCGTTTAATCCCATGAATTGGCATCCAAAGATTAACAAAATCCCTAAAGGCAGCTTCTGTAGAAAATGCAACCTTTTGTGGGTGTGCATCATTGCGTTTTCTTCTCTGTGGATGTCGTGCAGCCAAAATCCCAACAGCACCAATGTCAGTCACCAAGAGGTTATTCAAGATTCATCGCTAATCATCGATGAATTTCGATCTAAATTCGAAAGCCAGGAGTATTTGTGTCTGATTTCATACTCCAATGAATGTCCCATCGCCAAAAATTACATCAAAACCATCAAAACATTGTTTCAAGCCTATGGAAAACAAGTGACCTTTTGTCTCTTGGATCCAGGCGTGGGAAGTAAGCCCATCTCAGGAATGGAGGAAATATTGTTCAGGGATCATTCGCTGCTGATTTGTAAGCGGTATAACATTCAGGTATACCCGCAAGCCGTTTTGGTGAATTGTTTGGATCGGAAAGTATTATACACAGGCAAGATTGACGATCGGGCCATCGCATTGGGAGAGGTTAAATCATCTGCTGAAAAGCACTACCTTCAAGATGCCTTGAAACAATTGGTGACAACCGGACGTGTAGCGGTTGAAAGCAATCAAGCAGTTGGGTGTTTTGTGGGCGATTTAACACTTAAACAAACAGAATAATATGAAGTTTAATCCTATTCATATCATTATTTTAACAATTGTTACTTCAATCATTGGTTGCGGTGAAAAGAAAGGCGCAGTAGAAGTGCCTTCTAATCCCACATTTGCCCAGCATATTGCCCCAATTATGGCCAAAAATTGTTTGCCATGTCATCGCCTGAATGGTGCTGCACCCTTTTCATTGGAGCAGTTTTCTGCGGTTAGGAAGCGTGCAAAAACCATCGCAAAAGTTACACTCAACCGATACATGCCGCCATGGCCAGCCGATCCCAATTACTCGCATTTCGTGGGTGAAAAAGTATTGACTGATTTGCAAATCGCCACGATTCAACGTTGGGTTGAACAAGGTGCCCCAGAAGGCGGAAGCAATTACACATACAAAGCCCCAGAACTATACCGCAGCAGCATCCGAAAGCCCGATTTGGTCATTCCATTCGACACGGTTGTGTTGCATGAAGGGGATCTAGATCGCTTCTTTATTAGCAAAGCCCAAGTGAAGTTGGATCGAAAACGCTATGTTTCGGCCCTAGAACTGGTTCCCGCTTCAATGGGTTTGATTCACCATGCGAACGGACATTTGTTGCTGTACGCGGAAGGTACGAAGTCTGGCGGACAAGGAACGGTAGGAAAAATCGAGACCACCAAAGGCTTGAATTTGAAGTCTTTTGAGCGATTAAATCTCATTTCTGATGATGGTTCTGTGCCTGTTCGCGTGCATTCTGCATTCAATTACTTACCCGGTGTTGAAGGGGTTGAATATCCCTCTGGTATTGGTGGATATGAGGTGCCCCGCGATTTTGCGGCGGTTATGAATGACGTGCATTACGGCCCGGCCGATGCAAATACCACCGATAAGCCCGTCCTCAATGTGTTTTTTACCGATGTTGCTCCCAAGCGTGCCACGGGTGAGCTGATGCTTGGAACCAACGGGGTGAGCAAGATTGTGCCTCCCTTGGTTGTGCCGGCCAATAAAGTAACCAAACACACCACGCGATACACAATCGATGCGGATATTTCGGTACTCACCATCAATCCGCATTTGCACCAATTGGGTAAGTCGTTTTGGGCCTTTGCAATCAAGCCCAATGGAGATACCATTCCTTTGATTCGTATTAAGCGATGGAATTTTAATTGGCAATACTTCTATACATTCAAAACGATGGTGAAAATCCCTGCAGGTTCTGAGATTGTGGCCATCGCCGAATTCGATAATACCACTGCCAATCCATACAATCCTAACCAACCACCAAAGACGGTAGCAGAGCGATGGGATTATGGAGGTGCAAGTATGCGGGCATCAGACGAAATGTTTCAGTTCATACTTACCTACACGCCATACCAAAAAGGGGATGAAAACATATCTTTGGAAAGGAAAATTGTAAAACCATGACCGAAAATACCATAATCTGGAATACTTATTCATTGATAGAGGTGGAGACTGCGGAAGACAAAGCGCTGTTTCATCGCGTGATGGATGGTGTTTACGCCAATGATCCAGATTTCATATATCCGTTGGAGAATGATGTGGAAGGCGTGTTTGATCCAGCCAAGAACAAATCCTTTTTAACGGGCGCAGCGCGCAGATGGGTGGTGATGGATGACAAACGCAAGCCTGTTGCACGGATTGCTGCATTTTATACACAGAAGCCCAAGTCAGGGAAGCGCGGTGGCATAGGATTCTTTGAATGTATAAATAATCGCGAATTGGCGATGAAAATTTGGGATTTAGCAGAGCATTGGCTAGAAGATGAGCAGTGTATCACCATTGATGCCCCTGTTAACTTTGGAGATCGAGATAGTTTTTGGGGTTTGTTGATTTCGGCAACGAATCCAGTATCGTACAGAGAAAATTATAACCCCGCTTATTATCGCCCATGGATTGAGGAGCGAGGGTATGCCCTGGAAATTGAACAGAGTACCTACGACATCACCAATGCAACGTTCAATTACGAGCGATTTAGCAAAATATCAGATAGGGTAATGTCGAAAGGAAATTATCGCTTCGTTTACGTCGATTACAGCAAGCTAAATCAATTCGCCGCTGATTTCGTTCAGATTTACAATGAAGCGTGGGCATTTCACGATGATTTTGAGCCATTAACCCCTGAGGCATTGAAAAAGCGATTGAAGGAGATAAAACCCGCAATGCCCAAGGAATTTGCGGTATTCGCGTATGACAACGATCGACCGATTGGCTTTTTTATCGCGATCCTAGAAATCAATCAGGTATTTAAGCGTTTCAAAGGCAAAATGGGACTATGGCAGCAATTGCAGTTCTTGCTATACCGTAGCAGCATCAATAAAGCCAAGGGCATTGTGTTTGGGGTGGTGCCAGATTATCACAATTTGGGTATTGAAACCGGCTTGATCATGAAATGTTACGATGGAATCAAGGATGATAAAATTGTTAAAAGTATGGAATTGGCATGGATTGGCGATTTCAATCCAAAGATGATCAGTATGTTAGAAAGTCTGGGAGCCAAGAAGACCAAAATTCACCATACTTATAGAAAAGAAATTTCCGAAAACATTTGATTTTTCCGCATAGAGGCGTATTTTTGCACCTCCTTTTACCGAAAGAGAAAAGGAAATGATTCCGTAGCTCAGTTGGTAGAGCAATACACTTTTAATG
>DBCP01000019.1:46692-46856 GCA_002293105.1 Bacteroidetes bacterium UBA955
TTAATGTATGGGTCCTGGGTTCGAGTCCCAGCGGGATCACAAAAAAGCCTCAAAGAAATTTGGGGCTTTTTTTATGCGAAATTTTTGTTTCTCCACCGTAGAACGGGTATTTCAACCAAATGGCCCATGGCTGTACCCAATACCAAGGAAAAAACCACCGTGCT
>DBCP01000088.1:0-463 GCA_002293105.1 Bacteroidetes bacterium UBA955
ATGCGTAGAGACTTGAGTTTGGTGGTAGAGAAATCTCTCAATTTTGCTTCGTTGAAAGATGTGGTTAAGGGAGTAAAGTTGCCGTTGTTGCAAGATATTCGGGTGTTTGATGTATTTGAAGGCAAGCCATTAGAAGCGAATAAAAAAGCGGTGGCTTTGAGTTTTCATTTTTTGAATGCAGAGGCTACGCTCACAGATGTTGAGGTAGATGCTTGCATGGCAAAACTCATGAAGGCGTTTGAGGCGTCTGGCGCTAAAATTAGAAAATAAAGTATTTTCGCAATATGGAATTGACCAGTGTAATATACGAGAAGCGCGGCAGTGTGGCCTATATCACTTTGAACCGTCCGGATGTGTTTAATGCATTCGACGAAACGCAAAGCTATGATTTGCAGGCAGCGTTGAAAGAGGCCTCCAAGGATACAGAAGTGCGTGTATTGGTGCTTACAGGCGCGGGTAAAGC
>DBCP01000088.1:498-2610 GCA_002293105.1 Bacteroidetes bacterium UBA955
AGTGGTCAAGATCTGAAAGCGATAGCGGGGTCTAAGAACCGTTCATTGAGTGATTCTTTGTACAAGCGATACAACCCTATTATCAAGGCGATGCGTGAGATGCCCAAACCCATCATTGGTAGGATTAATGGTGTTGCTGCGGGTGCAGGTGCTTCTTTGGCGTTGGCTTGCGATTTTATAGTGGCTGTTGACACGGCTTCGTTCATTGAGGTGTTTGTGAACGTGGGCTTGGTACCTGATTCGGGTTCTTCTTACTTTTTACCCAAGGCGATTTCACCGGCGAGGGCTTTTGAAATGGCGACAATGGCACCCAAGATTTCTGCGGCACAGGCGATGGAATGGGGTTTGGTGAACCGCGTGGTTGCGGCGGACGGCTTAGACGAAGAAGTGGCTAAAGTGGCCGATTACTACGCCCAGGCTCCCACGATGGCCATTGGCATGATTAAGAAGATGTTGAACAAGGCCGGACATTCCGACTTGCAAACCATGCTTCAGTATGAGGCTTATTGTCAAGAAATTGCAGGTAGAAGCGAAGATTATCGCGAAGGTGTAACGGCATTCAACGAAAAGAGAAAGCCCAATTTCAAAGGTAAATAGTGTGTTGTGGGTTGGCTATGGGAGAAATCCCATCGCCCAAAGGTCAAAGAATTGTCATTCCGTGGCATTGCTAGGGTTTTTGCAGTATTTTGCAGGCGTATGTTGATTTCTGTCTGTGCGAGCCAAATTTGGAGAAAGTGCCATCTTTTTCTTGTGGTTGTATTGTTGAGTGGCTCGGTGATAGCGCAAAGCACGGAGATCAATCCCCACGCCAATGAGCCTTGCGGGTACGCAACTGTTTTGCAGCAATTGGAAAAACAGTATCCTGGTTTCAAAACATCATTTGATCAACAAACCCAAAAGGCATTGCAATTGGAAGCGGTGAGGGCGTTTTCTGAAGGGTTAGAACGACGTAAAAAGGTCATCAAGGACACTATGTATTACTACGATACCGTGTATACCATTCCGGTGGTATTTCATGTGTTGTACAATGTAGCCAATGAGAATCTGAATGATTCTTTGTTGATTTCCCAAGTAGAAGTATTGAATCGTGATTTCAATCGATTGAATGAAGATTCAGTAAAAACGAGGTCAGTTTTTAAGTCGCGTGCAGGCTCGGCAAGAATACAATTTGAGTTTGCCAAATTAGACCCCAATGGGCTCGCGACGACGGGCATTGTCCGTAAAACCACAACGCGAACAACCTTTGGCTCTAGTGGTGGAGGTATCCAAGATTTGATGAAATCTAGCAGTACTGGCGGCAGTGACCCCTGGGATCCAACGAAATATTTGAACATTTGGGTGTGTGATTTGAGCGTGAATAATCAGGACAATTTGCTGGGGTATGCTTATCCTCCATATGGACATCCATCGTGGGGGAGTGGTTCTTGGGTTGCTGACAGTCGTCAAGGGGTGGTACTACATTATAAAGTTGTAGGTAGAAACAATCCGCGGGCCACTGGAGCGATTGCAATGTCTAACAAGGGTCGCTGTGCAGTACATGAAGTGGGTCATTTCTTGGGCTTAAGACATATTTGGGCAGATGATCAATTTTCTGCGAATCGGTGTATTGCGGATGATTTTATCGATGATACCCCACTACAGGGCATTGGTGCGGGTTTCACATGTAATTTGGGCGGAAACACATGCATTGAACCGGTGAATGATTTGCCGGATATGTTTGAAAACTACATGGATTATTCTACGGAGGCGTGCCAAAATTTGTTTACGAAGCGACAGGTTCAGATGATGCGTACATCGATAACTGATTTCCGCACGGAGTTACCGATTAAAACTGAAATCGTGACGCGCATGCGAGTGTTTGACACTGTGGTTTACGATGAAGTGTTGATCTACCCAATCAGTGCAGAAAGTGATGTTGTGGTGGAGATCCGGAACGAGGAAATATTGGAGGCGTTGGATATTCAGTTTTATAACTTGTTGGGCCAAACGATGACCGAGCCTAAGCAGTTATTGACAAATGAAACCCGATTCGACACCCAAACTTGGGCGGATGGTTTTTATGTGGCTGTACTGAAGCGCATCAGCGATGGCAAGGTCATTCGCAAACAAAAA
>DBCP01000001.1:0-1124 GCA_002293105.1 Bacteroidetes bacterium UBA955
GATGCCACAATCAATTCCATTGAACCCGTAAAAGGCCTTTGGGAGTCTATCTCAGGTATCACATTGATGTTGGCATTTGCCAGCGCCATGGTGGGCAGCTTATTTTCATCGGATGCTTGGCAAGGAATTACTTTTATGTCGGCCGAGGTTGATAAGCCCAGCAAAACCATCCCCAAGGCGCTGTTGTATGGCACCTTTATCGTTACAATGGTCTATTGCTTAGCCAATGTGGCTTATATGACTTTGCTGCCCTTAAAAGGCCTTAATTGGGCCGATGCGATGGCTGCAGTAGGTCCGGATGGTTGGGCTGAGAATTTTAGTTTGGGTTTGGCTCATGCCGATCAAGACCGTGTGGGTGTTGCGGCATCTTCTGTGCTGATGGGTTCTACCAACGATGCGTTGGCGGGTTCGATGGGACTGTTGTTTATGGCGGGTTTGATAGTAGTAAGCACATTTGGCTGCAACAATGGTTTGATTTTGGCCGGTAGTCGTTTGTACAAGGCGATGGCAGACCACGGCTTATTTTTTAGAAAAGCGGCCACATTGAATGCGAAAAATGTTCCTTCCAATGCTTTATGGATGCAGGCTTTTTGGGCCAGTGTGTTGTGTTTGAGTGGTAGTTACGGCGATTTGCTGAGCTATTGCACATTTGCATCGCTCTTGTTCTACATCATTACGGTTGCTGGTGTGATGATTTTGCGCAAACGTGAACCTGAGGCCGAAAGGCCTTACAAAGTATGGGGCTATCCCTATTTGCCCATTGCATATCTCATCTTAGCCGGATTTGTGGCCGTGGGAATTTTGGTCAGTCAATTCAATATTGCCATGACGGGTATTGGCATTGTGGCTTTGGGTTGGCCCATTTATCGCTTCTTTCAACGACATGAAAAATAAATGGCATAAGGCCATGAGCATTGCGCGGTAAAACGCGTGAGTATTAAAAAGTAGGTTTAATTCAGGTTTTCAACGGCAACGGCTGATTCAAAGTCGAACCGTTTATTCCGGAATTGTGCCTGCATCGAAAGCTGTGGGAGCAAATCGCCCAATTGATCCAAATACAAACTCTGATCGCCATCGCTAAGGGCTTCATTGGGTTGATTGTGCACTTCGATAATCAATCCATC
>DBCP01000001.1:1265-7804 GCA_002293105.1 Bacteroidetes bacterium UBA955
GTGTTTCGGGTGGCTGTTTCAAAGGTGCGAATGCCGCGTTCACACAAAATAACACGCTCGTTTCCACTGCTCACGATATACTCAGCAGCCAACAACCATTCTTCGATGGTACTGCTCATTCCGCGCTTCAGTAGAATCGGCTTACCACATTTTCCCAATGCTTTGAGCAAGGGGTAATTCTGCATGTTGCGCGTTCCCACTTGAAGAATATCGGCATAGCTCACAAGCTCATCAATTTTATCGATGCTCATGATCTCAGATACCACAGCCAAACCGTATTTGTCGCCAGCTTCGCGCAGGAGCTGAAGGCCTTCGGTTTTTAACCCTTGAAAGGAATATGGACTGGTTCTGGGTTTGTAGGCACCACCGCGAAGAAACTTGATGTTCTTCTTGGCCAAATATTCTGATATAGTGAAGATTTGTTCGCGGTTTTCAACAGCACAAGGACCGGCAACCAGCATCAAATCCTTCCCAATTGTAACACCATTCACAGCGAATGTGGTGTCTTCTTGTTTCCATTCGCGACTAACGAGTTGATATGGTTTACGGGTGCCCATAGTGATGAAACAATGATGCGTTAATTGGGTTTCGTATAAGTGATGATTAATTTCGTTTTGCTATGGTCTATGCCCGCTCTTGCTCCAATAACAGGGTTGTCTGAAGGCATGGCTAGATATAATCCCAAATTGGTATTCAATGACTTGAAGTGCTGGTCATTTAGAATGTTTTGAATGTGTCGGGTCACCGTGAACCGATAACATTTTCTGCTTTCATCATAAACTCCGCCGAAGGATGCAGGCGACATTGTAGCATCGTCGATTAATCGGTTTCGTTTGCTTTGTGTGTTCAGCGGTTGGTAGAGGTTCAGACGCGGTGGGGCAAACTGATTGACAGAAGTAATGTTGTTCGTGTAAAACAGAATCTCGGCTTTATTGATGCCCACATTGCCATTTTTGATCAAATTCAGCAAATACGGAATGTGAATTTCTGTTTTTATCCCGCTCAACGCTTGAACGTAAGTTGTTTCGTAACTTTTGCTTTGGTTTGACAATTGCTCATTCACCATTTGTGGGTATGGCCCCACTTTTCCTTGGTTTACGATGGATCCTTTTCCTTCAAAACCAAAGACAAACGTGTTGGTGTCGTTGTAGTACAACATGATTTTGGCGCGATATGCCAGTGAAATCACATTAGACAAGTCAAAAACTGCGTATCCACCATCGCCGGGCATAAACTCGTCGTTTTCTGGGATGATGGCGATTCCTTTGAAATGCTTGGCCAAACCATCATTTGATTGATACGCTTCAGATGGCATTTGCATCAAACTGCGCGCGAATTCCTTGCTTAATTTGATCACAATTCCTGGTTTTAATCCCATTTTTTCTTTGCGATATCCAATGGAATCGAACTTTTGCTGATACATCGGACCATAATAATTCGTGCTTATTTGTTGGTTGTATGCGATGCTTTGGTGTTGGTAGTAGACCTTGTTGCTGGTTAAAGTTTCAGTTAACGGGAATACTTGGATTCGCTGTTTTGTGAGGGGATTTCCGTAAAAATTCAAACCATCTACCATAGGGATGTACAAAATGGCCGAATCAGGTTCAATGGTATTTGGGAAGCTGTTTTCCGGTTCAAGGATGTTCATTTTGGCGAACAAACTGGCTTTGCTTTTGCCCAAGATGGGGTCATTCATCTCACCCAACAAACTATAGCTGATGCCATTACCCGGGAGCGAATCCTCACGAATGGTTTTGGTGCGCAAAGTGAATGTATCCGCCCTAAAAATGTCAAGCTGGTTATTGTTGGTTTGACCATCAATAATGATGTTACCGTCCTGTTTGGTGCAGGCAGAAAATCCCAGTAGGACCGACAATACAGCAAAGAAAACCCTGGTTTTCAAAATAATGATTAAGACATCAAGCGTTCGTACAAAGAACCGTACTGAGTTGCGGCATCTTCATCGCTGTGTCTCATTACGATTTTATCACTCAAATGGGCTTCTACCACACGGTGGGCCTCTTCGCTATTGGTAACGATGGCGTCAGAATGTTTTACTGCACCAATGTTCATGGCATCTACACTAGCGTCGCCAAAACACTTCATGCAATCATCATCCAACGAATTGAGGCTGGCTTTGCGGGCGAAATCGCCACCCAAATTGATTTTGCCTTCGTCGCAGTGTACGCTGAATACCACTTTTGTGTGTTTGAAAACGGGCTCATCTTTGTACAAAGTTTTCAGGTACATGGGAATCAAACTGGTCATCCATCCTTGGCAGTGAATGATGTCTGGTGCCCAACCCAATTTCTTCACAGTTTCCATCACCCCTTTGCAAAAGAAAATCGTACGCTCGTCGTTGTCGTCGAACAATTTGCCACTCTCGTCATGGAACAAAGCTTTGCGGTGAAAGTAGTCCTCGTTATCCAAGAAGTATACCTGCATTTTTGTCTGAGGAATCGAAGCCACCTTGATGATCAAAGGATTGTCGTTATCGTCAATGCTGATGTTGATTCCTGAAAGTCGAACGACCTCGTGCAAGCGATTGCGACGTTCGTTGATGACACCAAATCGGGGAACGAGGATTCGGATTTCATTTTCTTGCTCTTGCAATGCTTGGGGAAGCATGCGAGCTACTGTTGCTAGCGGCGAAGTCTCTAAAAAAGGAGACATTTCAGAACTCACAAACAGAACGCGTTTTTTGGTTTGGGTCATACAGAGTGAAACTATGCAATGAAAAAGATTACAAAAGTATAGTAAAAAAATCGGAAATTGAAACAACAATCTTCCAAGAACCTAGGAAAAATCGTTATTTGCACCCACTTTAACGTTCAACATGAAGGTATTTACGCTCGCTACAGAACTTCTGTCTATCCAGGCCGAAAATCCGCAACGCAAGATTGCCTTCATTCCAACCATGGGCGCATTGCACGAAGGACACCTTTCCTTGGTTGAAAATGCGCAACAAAATGGATATGTGACCGTTGTGAGCATCTTCATCAATCCGCTCCAATTCAACAATCTTTCCGATTTAGAAAAATACCCCAGAACGCTTGAGCACGATTTGGCACTTTTGGAAGCCCAAGGGGTGGATTTTGTTTTTACTCCCACCAACGAAGAAATGTATCCAACCACTACAGCGGACGTTGTGGTAGATCTAGGACTGCTCGACAGTCGTTTTGAGGGTGCTTGTAGGCCCGGACATTTCCATGGAGTGGTTCAGGTAGTTTATCGGCTTTTTCATTACGTACAGCCCCATGTGGTGTTTTTTGGAGAAAAAGATTTACAGCAGTGTTTGGTGATAGAGCAACTGGTTCTTCAACACTTCCCAGAAATAGACATGCAAAGGGTTCCCACCAAACGCGAAGTTTCAGGTTTGGCAATGAGTTCTCGAAATATGCGCTTAACAAAAAATGGCTTGGAAACAGCCGCTGCCATTTATCGTAGTTTATCGGCGGTTATTGTTAATCTTACCGACATTGATGCTCGCCTGGCCTTTGAGAAGCAAAAACTGACTTCTTTGGGGTTTGATGTAGAATATCTGTCTTGTGTATCGCTGCCCTTCATGGATGAGGTTTCAGGCAAACAGTTAGACAATCAATCGGATGCATCAAAAAAAGGAAAATATGCGGTGGTTTTCGCCGGAAGCTTGGAGGGTGTGCGATTGATCGATAACCTCGTATTCTGATTACTCTCGGTTTTTTGAGTCAATGGTGATGGTAACGGGGCCGTGATTGACCAATTCAACATCCATATCAGCGCCAAATTCACCGGTGGTTACTTGAAGTTTCCACGCGGATCGCAGGGTTTCAATGAACTTTTCGTACAGTGGTATGGCGGTTTCAGGTCTCGCAGATCGGATGAACGATGGTCGATTCCCTTTCGCCGTTTGGGCAAACAAAGTGAATTGACTGATCACCAAAACTTCGCCCATCACATCGATGACAGACAGATTCATTTTTCCTTGATCATCTGAAAAAATGCGCATTTGTGCGGTTTTACTTGCCAACCATTGAACATCGTGCAAAGTATCAGCCTCTTCAACACCCACCAACACCATGAGACCACGACCAATTTGTCGCGTTTCAGTGCCGTTAATACAAACCTGGGCTTGTTTAACCCGCTGAATCACCAGTCTCATGGTGTAGATGTTGTGTTTTTACGCGTATCGGTGCGTTAGTTTTTTATAAATTTTTTCTGGAAAATCTGGCCGTTTTCATTCAAACGAACCAAATAAACACCAGCGCTCCAATCCTGCGAAGGGATCGTCATTTTGCCACTCAGTTGCTGCGATTGATAAACCACTTTTCCTTGCATATCCACAATTTCCAATGAGCTTTGACCGTTAATCACGCCGAATAGGGCGATTTCAAACTGTTTGTCGCTTGGGTTGGGCTGCAATGCCATGCGGGTATCAGGTCCGTTCAAAGCTTGACTGGCCAATACAGCGGTTCCGTCTTTGAACGCTTTATTCCTAGCATCAATAAAGGGAAGACTACCACCATTGTCGATCATACCGTTTTTATCGATGAACATGGGAACGATATGCATTTGCATCATTTCCCAACTGGGTTCCATTTCAAAGCTGAAGTTATGAACGAATTTCTGTCCAGCCGTGGCCGAAGCACCAAAGGCATTGGGTAAACCAGCAAAGGTTGGTGCAATCAATCTACCTACGTGGTCGTAAACCATTTGAGATGCAGGAACAGGGTTGGGCAGTTTTTCATATCCACCCATAACACCGCTACCGCCGCCAGCATAGGCATTGGATTGGTTGTATCCTGAGGTAGTTCCTGTTACATCGTCTTCAACGATGGCACAAGCGATGCGGAAATCACCAGAAATATCGCTTTGGATGGTGGTTTCAACGCTCACGCTCATGATTTTCGTAACGGCATCGTATTTGGCAGCAATGTCCATCACGCCTTTGGGTGCAATTTGAATGCGTTTGATGAAATCGCCACCCATGGCAGAGGGATCCATTTTGGTTCCACGATCTACCAAAGCACTGGGATAACCACTGATTTTTGAAGCAATTGCGGCATCGTAATAAGGGTTTTCCATTGGGTCGTTGTTGTGTACGGCAATACCTTGGAAAAAGCCATCATATTTGTCGTGCATCGTTTTGAGCGCAACAGCACCTCGTGGACACCATTGGCACCATGTACCAGTGGCTTCTTCGCCGATGACCATTTTGCCTTTGGCTGGTACGATGGGGTTGATTGTAATGGTTTTGCTGTCGTCGTTGGCATTGTCATCTTTTCCGCCATTCACGGTTACGATAGACGCCACAACATCGCCAGAACCACCTACGATACTCAGGGCATTGTCGAATTTGGTGCTGTATAATCCATTGGGGGCCAAATTAATGCCTGTAAATTTTTTGCTAAGGGTGTTGCCGTTGTATTTGATAGAAATCTCAGCCTCTGTAATGGTGGTGGTACCGAGGTTTCTGATTTCAACCGATGGAATTACGTTGGCTCCGGCCAAAAAGCCGATGACATTGTCGATATACGTTACAGATGCATTTTTGGTTGTACTGGTGTAAGCCGTGTAAGAATAACTTACATCATCTACGTAGAAAGAGCTGCCGTTGATTGGAAACAAGTCCATGGACGCTAGGGCTCTGGTCGCATTCTGAAACGCGCCTACCTTGGTGCCATCGATGAATAAATCCCATGTATTGGTGTTCAAATCAACTTTCAGTTCAAATTCAAACCACTGTCCTTGGGGGTAGCTTACACTCAGCAAGTTGCCTGCCGCTGCATTGTTGATATTCAATGTTTTGTCTTCCATGAAATATACGTCGATGGTATATCCTTTGCCCACGGTTGTTTGCTCTTGGAAGTTGAAATAGGCATTTTTACCCGCATCTACGTTCATCGCCATTTTGAGCGAAAACTGTCCGTTTGTGCGCATACCACCGAAGGGTAGTACCACATCCGCTGGACCGCCATTGGCTGCAGTGGATTGAAAGTAAATAGAATTACTACCACTTTTGGCTTTGGCATTGGTGACTTTTACGTCGTCAGCACCCCCATTGGGACCGCTCCAAGTTTCCCAAACGGCACTTTTAGCCGCTAGGTTATCGCCCACAGCGTAAGAATCAAAATTGTCGCTAAATGTTTGGCCGAATGTGCTACCAATCAACGCGCTACAGAATAACAGTAAGTATTGTTTTTTCATAAGTTCACAGTATTTTTCAAATATAGGCGAAACCATATGCAATCAAACAATGACGTATTTTTGCCACAACCGCAAACATCCATGTTGCCATTTTATCGTACAAACCGCAAAGATTTATCGCAAATCATGGCACATTGGCTGCGAGCTATAGACCCTGTTTATTGGGTGTTGTTGTTTTTTGGTATGGTGAATTTGGTAGGTATCACAGATCCACCACTGGAAATGGCACATAGCTGGCGACAGTCCTTTACGGCGATGGTCACTAGAAATTATGTGGAAAATGGTATGGATTGGTTGCATCCGCGCATTGATATGGCCGGTGAAAAATCGGGCATCGTTGGAGCAGAGTTTCC
>DBCP01000001.1:7982-8726 GCA_002293105.1 Bacteroidetes bacterium UBA955
TCGTGGTTTACCTTTTCGCGGAAAATCATGCCCGACACGTTTTCGGTTTCATTGGTTTTGGTGGGCATGCGTTATGGGTTTGATTATTGGCGTACGGGGCGATGGATTCATTGGTTGTGGGCGGTGGTTTTCATTGCTTTGGGTGTATTGAGTAAAATCCCCGCGATGAGTTTATTGTCAGTTATAGGAATGTTGTTATTGGTGAAAACTGACAACAAAAGGCGGTTGACTGGGGTGATTTTAGGCAGTGTGATTGCGGTGGTTCCGTCCATTTGGTGGTATTTTTCTTGGGTGCCTCATTTGAATGCGACCTATGGGTATCATTTATATTTCCCGAAAGGACTATTAGAAGGATGGCATGAGATCAAGCCTCTGTGGCGGTTGCTATTAGAGAAATTCTATTTTACCAGTTACTATTCTTTTTTGGCATTGTTGATGGGCGTATTGGGGCTATGGGCAATAATTTATAGAAAATTGAAACTCGAAGCGATGGCTTTGGCAACAATCACATTGGTGTTTGGGGTATTCATATTAAAAACGGGGGCGGTGTTTCCGCAACACACGTATTATTCAATCCCCTTTATTCCGGTAATGGCGTTGTTGGCTGGTCTGGGTTTGGATTTTTTGTCGATGCGATACCATGCCTTTAAAGGGTCTGGGTTTCAGAAAAATACAGTGGGTCATGCGTTGCTTTTTCTATTGCTTTTTGAAGCGATATCGAATCAAATACACGACCATTTTATC
>DBCP01000118.1:0-245 GCA_002293105.1 Bacteroidetes bacterium UBA955
GGAAAATCCACATTCACATTGATGTTAGTCGGGCAAACGGACCCTACTGAAGGAACCATTCAATGGTTAGAACAGAACAAATCAATCCCACAATCGAAGTGGCATCAAAATGTAGCTTTGGCATCACCAGGAATGGAATTGCCGGAAGAATTCACATTGGCTGAGTGGTTTGACTTTCACCATCAGATCAAAGGATTCCAGTCTAGCATTACTTTACCCATGCTGATGGATTTGTGTGGATTTCC
>DBCP01000118.1:420-4064 GCA_002293105.1 Bacteroidetes bacterium UBA955
TACTTAGGCAATCGATCACTCATCATTGCTTCGAACCGCGAAGATGAATGGATGAATTATTGCACCCACACCTATACCATTGGTGAAGGAGGTTTTAAGGCAATTTAACCAACTTCAAATTGGCTGTTTTCCCCTCTTCATTGGTGATATTTACCCAATAAATGCCGGGAGACCATGATTCTATCGGTATCCCCACACCCCTTTCGTTTGTCTGTAAATGTGTTTTGTAGACCAAATCTTGTTGCAAGTTAAAGATGGATAATTCCAATTCTCCGTGGGCAGATTCTGCACGCTGAACGGTCACCATGTTATTACTGGGGTTTGGAAACAATGCCATATTCAGCGTTTCAAGATTCTTTGTGCCGATGATAGGCTTTATGGCGTTCAACGAACTCGCCCATTGCAATCCACCCCTGCCTAAACCAAAAATGGCCTCCATCAGTGTATCGCCTGTGAGTTCAGCAAACGCAGGAATGATCCTTGACCCCATTGATGGCAAAGCCGAATCGGCAAACTTTTTCTCGTAAAACCAAGTGGTGTCTGCGAACAAGGAATCAGAATACGGATGTCCATCAATGTTATACAAACGACTGTATCCATAGGCAGTACCCACGATCATTTCCATTTTTCCATCGCCGTTAATATCGTAAATCCGGGGTGATGCATATCCAAAGGCTTTCCATTCCTGAGGCGATACATCGCTGCGCCATTCATTACCGCGAGCACCCCACGCGTTCTTTGTCTTTTCGATATACGTCAATGGACTCAATGAAGCACATTCAAACAATGATACTCGACCGTTATAATAACCCACCAAAAGATCCATTTTGCCATCTTTGTTGTGATCATACAAACAGGGCGATGCGTTAGATTCATCAAAATTGGGATTTTTGCCCAATAAATTGGAGTCGATAAGAGACCAAGAAACTGGTTTGCCAGCTCCCGCCGTATTTGAAAAATATGCGATCTTCCCTTTCAATGTACCCACCAACAAATCCAAATCCCCATCGCCGTCTACATCTCCTACGTTCGGAATCGCATGACGGAATTTGTACTGGGAAAACTTCATGTAGTCCTTATCAACCAACTCATATTTCGGCGCATTTTTGGTTCCAGTATTTTTGAAAAAATACAAAGGATCGGCCAAACCATTGGTTAGAGAGTAATCACCATTCGAGGCAACCAACAAATCTTGATCGCCATCTGCATCCACATCCACAAAAACAGGAGCGCTTCTTGCACCCAAATCCAGTGTTTTTTCGGACAGGAAATTGGTCTTTACCAAATCAAAGGTGGGCTTATTGAACTGACCTTTGTTCTTGTAGTACCAAATCTGCTGGGTTTCTTTGACATCGGTAAAATTATTGGGCGCGATGATCAAATCTTGAACCCCATCGCCCGAAATATCCAAATAGTAGCCCGCTGGAAATACCATTTGATTGGCTGCTACTGTGTTCTGGGGGAAAATCGTATCAACCGCAACCATTGTGTCGTAATAGGATTTGGACTGCGCTTTACCATTTTTTAGGTAGGTAAATCGCGGAAACCCAATGTTAGATATCACCAATTCTTTGTCGCCATCCGCATCGGAATCATACATAAAACAGGATGCTCCGCCTGTATGTCGGGGTTTTAATTTGTCTTTGTAAGGACATTCTCCCAACGCGATGGAATTGTCGAATCCTTCATTAAAATACCCAAAACAGATATCCATAATTTGGAACTCAAAAGTGTCTCTATTCCAGCCTTTTTCTATTCGAACATCCTTGAACAAACGATAGGTATAATTACCCTGGTCATATGAAAGAATATCTAAGTCGCCATCGCCGTCAATATCCGAGATCTCGGGCATATCAAACTTTGAAAAACTCAGGGGGTTGTACTGGATGGGCTGTGTAGAATCGTATTGGTTGCGATAATACCAAGGACCCAAATCTTGAAACTTCAAATTGCTCGATCCGGGTGTGGTTCGGTTGATATAGATCAACAAGTTGCTACTTTCTGAAAGGGTAAAAATATCCATTTCCCCATCCGCGTTTAAATCAGCGGTTTTGTAGTAATACAATCCTTTGGGCAAACGAGCCGTATACTCTGGGGCGTATTGAAATACATCGCTGTTGTTTAATCGCACAAATGGCAAGATTTTGGAATCATAGCGATCGAAGACGATGACGTCCATAGATTTATCGCCATTGAGGTCGAAGGGTTGAAACTGAGGAGAATTAAACCCTCCCCAAAATGGACTCTCAATTTCAAAATTACCGTCAAATACGCGTACACCCGTGGTGTTCAAACGATAATGAAATTGAGCCCAACCCGCGTGGCTGCCTAAACATAGTAAAATAATTAGCGCGATTTTCTTGAGCATTTGCGTGAATATACGAACAGTTTTAGACATTTTCCTTTTTGGGGATTTCTTGTTTTATGGATTTCACAAATTTCAATTAGGTTTGAACCATGATGAATTTCGATGTGATAGATGCGATATACGAGCATTTTGTTGCTTCTCAATACCAAATTTGCACCGACTCCAGGGCATTGAAGTCTGGGGATGTTTTCTTTTGCATTCGCGGTGAGAAATTCGATGGAAATTCATTCGCTGAAAATGCCGTTGCACAAGGTGCTAGAGTCGTGGTTGTTGATTGGGAGGAATATCGATTAGATACACGTTTTATTTGGGTTCAAGACACCACCGTCGCCCTTCAGCAACTCGCAAAAGTCCATGCCAACGCGATGCCATGTAGAAAAATAATGGTGGGCGGTAGTAATGGCAAAACAACAACCAAGGAAGTTACGCGAACCATACTTGATGGCCTTGGTGAAACCCTGGCAACACCGGGAAATTGGAACAATCACATTGGCGTGCCTCTAACGCTGCTGAGCTTGCGCCCACATCACCAATTTGCCGTCATCGAAATGGGAACAAACCACCCCGGGGAAATGTCGGTCCTGTGCGAACTAATCAACACTGAATTTGGCGTGATCACCAATATTGGCAAAGAACATTTGGAGGGTTTTGGTAGCATTGAGGCCATCGCGAAAGAAGAAAGTGAAGTTTTTGCGAGTGTGATCAAACACGCAGGACACGGCATTGTTAATATAGACGATGCTTGGCTGCAATCGATGTCGAAGCGTTTAACCCAGCAGTCAACAATTTCATTGTCGAACCCACAAGCCAACTACTACGCTGAAGTACAACATGAAATGCCTGAATTGGGCTTCAGTTTCTATTTTAACGGTGAAAATATGGGTGCTTTTACATCGCCCCTTAGCGGAAAATACAATGCTTACAATCTATTGTTTGGAGCAGCCATTGCTCATCTATTGGGCATGAACCCTGCCGAAGCAATGGAACGAGCTTGTACATACAAACCATCAAACAACCGCAGTGAATGGCGGACCTTTGGTCATACTCAAGTGTTTTTGGATGCTTACAATGCCAACCCAAGTTCCATGTCGGTGGCCATTGAGAGTTTTGCTACCATTGATGGACGAAAGTCCTTTTTTCTGGGCGATATGCTCGAGCTTGGAGATCATTCACAGTCCGAACACAAACAGATATTTGACTTGTGCTGTTCACTGGGTATTGAAGAAACGACCTATTTGGTAGGACCAGAATTCTGTGAAGCCTGTCCGCAACACCC
>DBCP01000118.1:4159-10158 GCA_002293105.1 Bacteroidetes bacterium UBA955
TCAAAGGAAGTCGGGGTATCAAAATGGAGCGCGTTATTGAGCATTTTCTACCCGCATAAAAAAAGAGGGAATCGCTTCCCTCTTCTGTAAAATCTGATTTTTTTGTGGTTTAAAATCCCTGTGCGTTATACAATGAGATAGCGCCAGTGGCCAACATATTCAGCAATGCCAATGGAATCATCGCTTTCCATCCCAAACGCATCAATTGATCGTACCGAAAACGAGGCAATGTCCAACGGATCCACATGAACAAGAACACGAAGAAGAAGATTTTGGCAAACATAACCGCCACTTGGGTTAAGCCCAGTATCATCGGATCAGAAATCAAGTGCATTCCTGGAAAGTTGTATCCACCAAAGTATACACAAGCGATCACTGCGCTTGAAATGAACATGTTGATGTATTCAGAGAACAAATAGAAACCCAACTTCATGGATGAGTATTCTACATGGTATCCGCCAATTAATTCCGTTTCACATTCCGCCAAATCAAACGGCGCACGGTTACACTCAGCCAACGCGCAGGTTAGGAATAATAAAAATCCCAAAGGTTGGTACCAAACATTCCAGTTTAAACCTGCTTGCTGTTCAACCATTTCACGCAAACTCAAAGTTCCGCTCATCATCACTACTGCAATCAAAGCCAAACCCATGCTGAGTTCATAACTTATCATCTGCGCACTCGCACGGATGGCACCATACAATGAATACTTGTTATTTGAAGCCCAACCACCAATCATGATTCCATAAACACCAATGCTCACGATACCCATGATGTAAAGTATACCAATATTCACATCGGCTACCTGTAACTGGACTGTTCTGCCAAAAATCGGCAAACTAGTACCCCATGGAATCACTGCACTGGTAATGGTTGCAACGATCATGGCGATTCCCGGACCCAATATAAAGAGCCATTTCTCTGCGTTTTTTGGGATAATCTCTTCCTTAAACAACAATTTACCGCCATCGGCAAAGGGCTGTAACAAACCAAAAGGACCCACACGGTTAGGGCCCAATCGATCCTGGAAAAAGGCGGCAATCTTGCGCTCTCCAAATGTAAAATACAGCGCCATCACCAAGGTAACCGCGAGGATTACCACAATAAGGATCAATTTCTCTAAAAATAATGCACTATCCATGATTGATTAGGCCTTGTTTAACAGTGGGGTGTGTTCGGGAGCATCTACCTCATAATGGTTGGCAGAAATAACCGAAGAACGATCGATTTGGCGGGGGCCTTCAATGTTCCAATCAGACTTCTCTTTTTTATCGAATCGACATTCGTTGCAGATAAACTCTTTCACTTCGCCATACTGGTCTTTACGCGCAGTAACACGGGCAATTTCATCACCAATCATCCAAACGACCGCTTTTCCTGAGCAACATTTACAATCACGATTGGCGTCCATGGGCTTGGTATACCATACCCTTGAACGGAAACGGAAGGTTTTATCGGTGAGTGCGCCAACAGGACAAACATCGATCACGTTACCAATGAAATCATTTTTCAGATTCTTTTCGATGAAAGTCCCAATTTCTGCAGCATCGCCACGCTTCAACACACCATGCTCACGCTGCTCTGTCAGTTGGTTTGCTGTATACACGCAACGATAGCATAAAATGCATCGGGTCATGTGTAATTTGATATACTCTCCAATATCTACTTTGTCAAAAGTACGACGTTCGAATTCGTACCGGGTATTGCTTTTGCCATGTTCGTAGGCCAAATCTTGGAGGTGACACTCCCCTGCTTGATCGCACACTGGGCAATCCAAGGGGTGATTAATGAGGAGCATTTCAACAACACCGGCGCGGGCTTCATTTACCTTTTCGCTGGATTTGTTTTTAACTTCCATACCATCCATGATGGGTGTGGAACAGCTGGCCACCAATTTGGGCATTGGGCGAGGATCTTTTTCAGAACCTTTGCTTACTTCAACCAAACAGGTACGACATTTTCCGCCGCTGCCTTTCAAACTGCTATAGTAACACATTGCGGGTGGAACCACATCGCCACCAATCATGCGTGCTGCATTCAAAATGGTGGTTCCAGGATCCACTTGAACAGATTGTCCGTCAATGGTTACTGTGAATTTTGGATTTGTTTCTGACATACTTATGCGTTAACTGTCTCAAATAATTTTTCTGTTACCAAGCCATAATTCTTGGTCATACAAAGTTTGGGCTCCTTTACATGCCACTCAAACTCTTCACGGAAGTGACGAATAGCGGCTGCAACGGGCCACGCGGCTGCATCGCCCAAAGGACAAATGGTATTGCCTTCAATCTTTCGCTGGATATCCCAAAGCAGATCGATGTCCTCCATTTTCCCATGTCCATATTCTAAGCGATGTAAAACTTTTTCCATCCAACCGGTTCCCTCTCTGCAAGGGCTGCACTGACCGCAGCTTTCGTGATGATAGAAGCGACTAAAATTCCAAGTATTGCGAACGATACACTGGTCTTCATCGTAAACGATAAAACCACCAGATCCGAGCATACTACCTGTAGCAAATCCACCATCGGCAAGACTTTCATAAGTCATGAGGCGATCTTCACCAGTGGCTGTTTTGCACACCAAATAATGCGGCAAAATCGGTACAGAAGAACCTCCAGGCACACAGGCTTTGAGTTTCTTACCATTTTTCATTCCGCCGAGGTATTTGTCACTGTAAATGAATTCCTCTACCGTGATGCCCATGGTAATTTCGTATACACCGGGTTTATTGACATTCCCAGATGCGCTGATCAATTTGGTACCAGTACTGCGACCAATACCAATTTGAGCGTATGCATCGCCTCCTTCGTTCACAATAGGAACAACTGCGGCAATGGTTTCAACATTGTTTACTACTGTTGGGCGATCCCAAAGTCCTTTCACCGCAGGGAACGGTGGCTTGATGCGTGGATTTCCGCGCTTGCCTTCCAAACTCTCAATCAAAGCGGTTTCTTCACCACAGATATAGGCGCCAGCACCCGTGCTAACAGCCAAATCCAAGTCAAACCCACTGCCTTTGATGTTTTTACCCAACCATCCGTTGGCATAGGCTTCAGCGATGGCTCTCTCAAGTATTTGCAATACATACATATACTCACCGCGGATGTAAATGTACGATTGGTTACAACCCAAGGCGTAGGATGAAAGAATCATTCCCTCAATCAACAAATGAGGAATTTTCTCCATTAAATAGCGATCCTTGAATGTTCCGGGCTCACTTTCATCGGCATTGCATAAAAAATGACGGGGAACCCCTTCAGGCTTGGCGATAAAACTCCATTTCATACCTGTAGGGAAACCGGCACCACCGCGACCGCGAAGTCCAGACTTTTTTACTTCTTCAACGATATCATCTGGCGACATGCTTTTGAGGGCCTTTTCAACCGCGTTGTATCCGCCATTTTTGCGATATACATCATGGGTATGAATCCCTTCAACCCCTATGTGTTCTAATAGTAATTTACGATCCATGATTTTATAATCCCAAGTAATTGGCGGTTGGATTCTTACGATATTGTTCGATTAATTCATCCACTTTGGCCTCGGTGAGGTGTTCGTGGAATTTTTCTCCTGCTTGGAGCATCGGTGCGTATCCGCAAGCACCCAAACATTCTACAGTTTTCAGTGTGAAAATGCCATCTGCGGTGGTTTCACCATCTTTAATACCCAATTTGTTTTCGATATATGAAACGATGTTCTCAGCACCCTCAATCATACATGGTCCAGTTCTACAAACCTCCAATTTCACCTTGCCTACGGGTTTGGTATCGTACATTGAATAAAAAGTAGCAACCTCGTAAACTTCAATGGGCAGAATGTGCAACAAACGAGCTACATAATCCATTACAGGTTCGCTCAAATAACCAAAATGGGCTTGGGCAATGTGCAATACGCTGAGCAAAGCACTTTTTTGTTTACCCTCTGGGAATTTGGCTATCTCTCTCGCAACTTCCTGTAATAGGGGCTCTGGGAATTGTATATTTTCTTGACTCACAACAAATATCTATTAAGCGTCTAACTCTCCGGCAATAACATTCATGCTACTCATTGTCAAAATCGCATCACTCAAAACAGAGTCGATGATCATTTCGGGATATGCCTGATAATAAATGAAACATGGACGTCTAAAGTGCAAACGATAAGGTGTTCTACCACCATCGCTCACCAAATAGTAACCCAATTCACCGTTTCCACCTTCTACTGAATAATATACTTCTCCGGCAGGTATGGCAGTTTCGCCCATGACAATTTTAAAGTGATAAATCAATGATTCCATGCTGCGGTACACTTCCTCTTTGGGCGGCAAATAAAATTCAGGCACATTGGCATGAAAATCCCCAGCCGGCATTTTATCCAGTGCTTGACGGATGATGCGCAAACTCTGACGAATCTCTTCTTGGCGAACCACAAATCGATCATAGGTATCACCGTCTTTTCCAACTGGGATATCAAAATCGAAATCTTGGTAACTGCAGTAAGGATTCATGACTCTCACATCATAGTCCACACCTGCTGCTCTCAAATTTGGACCAGAGAAGCTGTATTCTAACGCACGCTCAGCGGTGATAGGACCCGCTCCAATTACACGGTCCATAAAAATCCTGTTTCTCGTGAGTAAGCGATCAAATTCCTCGAAATTATCTGGAAACTCAGCCAAAAACTTATTCAATTTGGTGTGAAATGTAGGACTAAAGTCACGCTCAAAACCGCCTATTCTTCCGAGGTTGGTTGTGAGACGGGCACCGCAAATCTCTTCGTATAATTCATAGATTTTTTCACGCTCTTGGAACATGTAGGTAAACCCTGTTAAAGCACCTGTATCTACCCCAATGACTGAATTACAGACCAAATGATCGGCAATTCGCGCCAGCTCCATCACGATCACACGCATGTAATCCACGCGCTTGGGAACCTCGATACCTGCCAATTTTTCTACAGTCAAATGCCAACCAATGTTATTGATGGGCGATGAACAATAATTCAAACGGTCAGTAATGGGTGTGATCTGGTTGTAGGGTCGGCGTTCTGCCAATTTCTCAAAAGCCCTGTGAATGTATCCAATGGTAGGTTCAGCACTCAAAATGCGTTCACCATCTACTTTCAAAATATTTTGAAAGATCCCATGGGTTGCGGGATGCGTAGGACCCAAATTTAGGGTAGCGATATCACCATCAATGGTCTCTGTAGAGATCATTTGTCCGGTATTTTTAATCGTTAATTCGCTCATCTTCCAAAGAATGTATCGTTTTTATCGGTACGGGTTTCATCTTCCAAGGCATATTGCTTGCGCAAGGGATGGTAATCCATATCGTCCATATTTAAAATTCGGCGTAGATCGGGGTGTCCTTCGAAAATCACACCATAAAAATCAAAAGTCTCTCTTTCCATCCAGTTGGCACCTGCGTATAAACCGGTCAAGGTTGGGAGTGATAATTGAGCCTCCGGCAAAGCCACTTTCAACCGAACACGCTGATTGGCTACCAAATTGTGTAGGTGATAAATTACTTCAAATTCCGCACCCACGCGATCAGGATAATGCGAAGCACAGATGTCGGTCAAGTAAATAAATTGATGCTTGGTTTTTAGTCCTTCCACCACTCTCAACAGCGAAGAAGTCTCCAAATGCACATTCAACATACCATAAGTATCTTCAACGGCATTGGGCTCCGAACCAGTCAAAGCAGCAATATGTGCAAGAAGTTGTTGGTTGTCCATCTTTATTTTTCGGCTGAGTAAATGTTGTAGCTTTCCAACATGGTTTTGTATTCATCACTGTCGCGGCGACGCAAACTTTCGTTTTTGGCCAACTCTTGAATCTTCATCAATCCTTCAATGATTTGTTCTGGTCTTGGAGGACAGCCAGGCACGTAAACATCAACGGGAATAACTTTATCGATACCTTGCAAAACGCTGTAAGTATCAAAAATCCCACCTGAACAGGCACAGGCACCCACCGACAATACCCATTTGGGTTCAGCCATTTGGTCATAGACTTGCTT
>DBCP01000118.1:10252-12099 GCA_002293105.1 Bacteroidetes bacterium UBA955
GAGCCAAATCGTGCCAAATCATAATTGGCGCCCATGGTTGCCATGAACTCAATTCCACAACACGACGTTGCAAATGGAAGTGGCCAAATGGAATTAGACCTTGCAATACCAATCACTTTATCCAATGAGGTAGCGAAGAAACCTTGTCCTTCAATACCATCAGGTGCATCAACAGTTTTTACCATGATTTATCTTATTTTTCCCACTCAAGGGCACCGCGTTTCCAAACATAAATAAAGCCCAACAAGAAGAAGCCTACAAAGGCCACTACTGCGCCAAAGCCTTCCCATCCCATTTCTTTAAAATTAACGGCATAGGGATAAAAGAAAATCACCTCTACATCGAACAAAACAAACAAAATAGCTGATAGAAAGTACTTTACAGAAACAGGGAATCTTGCATTGCCTTGGTTCTCAATTCCACACTCAAAGTTGTCTTCTCTTTTGGCAGTTTTCCGATTGGGTCCCAAAAGGTGGGAAATCCCCAACGTCAATACCACAAAACCCACTGCAACACCAATTTGTATCAGTATGGGTAAGTAATCGTTTGGCGTATTCATCTCTTTTGCAAATCTAATACAAGCGAATGAGGCTTTTGTTCTTTTCGATAGGAAAAATTGACTTTTTTTAAACCAATAGTTGAGTAATTTTGTTGAAAACGAACGATGAGTAAAAAATACTTTCAATTTGGACTATTTGCTATGGGCTTGGCAGTCGTTAGCATGGCTATTTTATCGAATGCCAGCGGGCCTGGCGGAGATCGCACAGGCGCACCAGGATCATCCGGTAATTGCTCCGGTTGTCATGGTGGAACCGCCAACTTGGGTGGCGATTTGGTTCTCACAGCGGTGGATGTTGCGAGTACAAAAACCGTAACGAGCTATGAAGCCGGTAAGAAATATACCATTGGCATCAAGATGGGTGGAACTTCATTGCGCAAAGGTTTCCAAGCTACCGTTTTGGATGCTGCGAATAAAGCAATAGGAACAGTAAGTAACGTTGGCACCGGCGCCACTTCTTACACTTCTGGCACGCGCACGATCGTTGGCCACAACACCCCAGGACTGGGCGTTTGGTATTTTGATTGGACAGCACCCGCAACTGCTGCAGGTGACATCACTATTCATGCTTCAGGTGTGGTGTCGAATTCAAACAACAACAACAGCGGCGACCAAGTAATCAAGAATTCTTTAACCTTAACCGCACCGGTTTCTTCAGTTATGAATAGCAGCAATGTAGCCATCAACCTATACCCCAACCCCAGCAATGACAAGGTAAATATATCGGAAGCCCTGAAAAACGTGAAGGTGATTTCAGTTGATGGAAAAGTAGCGATGACTGTGGATTCTGCGACACAAACTTTGGACATCAAAGGTTTATTGAACGGACAATATTTTATCGTTGCAGAAAACACCCAAGGACAGGTGGTTCATTTGACCTTTGTCAAGAACTAATCTAGCGTTTGTTTTTTCTTTGAAATTCATTCAACGCCTGGTGATATCGCCGGGCGTTTTCATTGTGTTGAGATAGACTCTCTGCAAAATCGTGCTGCGGCGTCAAGTCTGATTTGGCACAGAAATACAAATACGGATATTCAGCACCAAACAAGCACGAATCAATGGCATTTACGCTGGGAATACACAACGCACCAATGGGCAGCCCTTTGTTCAAATAGGTATTGTAAGGCGATTCGATTTTGGTATCCCGATTCAGTACCCTACCCGATCTGCCCCTCGCAAAGACAACCGTGGGATCGGCTTGAAGGAGCATGCCAATTTTCAAGCGATTTTTGTAAGTTGATGCAATTTTTCCATATTCAGGAACGTGATTGCTCTCTTTGGTTACGAT
>DBCP01000085.1:0-1104 GCA_002293105.1 Bacteroidetes bacterium UBA955
CCCCATGAAATCGGATTATTTGGGTACACCCCTGAAAAATGGACGTTATCACAATCCCGATTACCCATTTTTGCTGTCGTTCAAAGATGTGAGGAAATGGAAAAAACAAACAAATCCGTATCTGGCATTCAAAAAAACGGATACGTTTCAGTTGCCCGTTGCGGCAGATTTGAGCTGGATGAACAATGATTCCATCGATGGCGTTGCGTGGTTGGGTCATGCCACTTTTTTTATCAGAATGGGCGGTGTTACCTTGATTACGGACCCGGTATTTGGCAATGCCTCTCGTGTGTTAAAGCGATATTCCAAGATGCCAGTAAAACCCGAAAATTTGCCGGCCATCAACTATGTGTTGTTGAGTCATGATCATCGCGATCATATGGATTATCAGAGCATGAGGACCCTCTCAAAACTCAATCCAAACGCCCAGTATCTGTGCGGGTTGTCTACAGCAAAACTGCTGAAGAAATTCAATCGCAAAGGGGATGTTCAAGAGGCCGGTTGGTATCAACAGTATCAATTGGATGACCAAATCATTCGCATCACCTATTTGCCTACCCGACATTGGTGCCGGCGTTGGATTACGGATACCAACAAACATTTGTGGGGTGCGTTTGTGATAGAAGTAGGCGGGAAGGTGATTTATTTTGGTGGTGATTCGGGTTATGGAAAGCATTACTTGGAAACCAAAGAATTGTTCCCAAACATTGATTTGGCGATTCTGGGCATTGGTGCGTATCAGCCCGAATGGTTCATGGAATCCAATCATTCTTCACCGGCCAAAGCCTATCAATCGTTTTTGGATTTGGGCGCCAAAAGTATGGTTCCAATGCATTATGGGACCTTCGATTTGAGCGATGAGCCCATTGGTGAACCCGCCGAAAAGTTGTTGCAGATTGCCATTGAAAATAAAATGACCCAGCGGGTTTTGATACCGGCACTGGGTCAGAATATTATGGCTATGATGCCTAAATAATAATTTTTATCGTTCCTGGGCTCACATGTATTTTATTCTATTTTACGCAGTCCGTTGGGCTCTATGGCAATATCCCGATTTTTGTATAGGGTGCCAACCGCCTCTTTGAAGGCTTTTTTGCTCATTCC
>DBCP01000085.1:1252-3513 GCA_002293105.1 Bacteroidetes bacterium UBA955
TGATAAATCGATACTTCCATTTTCGCGAATCAATCGTACGTAGCCCTTTAGTGTGTCGCCGATTTCAATCGGGATGAAAGTCTCATTTTTGAAGATCATCCCCTGGAATTTCTGGTTTACAACCATACGAAATCCGATGTCGGTTTCCTCAAAACACAACAAGTCTACTTCTGTGTTAAACCCTAAAGCAACTTCCGTTTTTTCAAGCCACTTGGAAATTTTAGCACTCGCCAGCAAACGGTCGGTTACCTCGTCTCTGTATAAATAAACGACGGCATGTTCACCTTCAACCAACTTTTTGTGTTGCTCTTTGAATGGAACGAATAGGTCTTTTTCCATGCCCCAATCCATGAACGCCCCAACAGATGTGGTTGCTACGACTTCCAAGCTCGCAAATTCGTTGAATTCGATTTTTGGAACCCGGGTGGTTGCGGTTAAACGATCTTCTGAATCTCGATAGATAAAAACATTGATGACGTCGCCTTCTATTGCTTCGGCCGGACAGTATTTGTTGGGCAACAATACCTCAGCGCCCAATTCATCCACCAAATACCAACCTTGCGGGGTATCTCTGTTAAATGTGAGGTCTAAGAAAAGTCCGGTTTTGATCATAAATGATCGCAAAGGTCGGCTTATTCTTCTAAATTCGCGACCTTTGATAAAGAAATCGTGACCATGCCAAACACCGAAGTCAATCACATAGACCGCATCCATGAGGTTTTTTCGCAGTTTGAACCCGCATTGATTGAATCGCTCATAGACAATAGCATCATCAAATCTTATGATGCCAACGAAGCCATCATTAGGACGGGTCAATTTATGCCTAGCACCGTATTGGTCTTGGAGGGTAGGGTGAAGGTTTATCGCGAGAGCGACGATGGCTCTGAGTTTTTTCTGTATTATCTCACACCAGGTCAAGCCTGTGCAGTGTCGATGAGTTGCGCCGCTAGGATGGAAAGTAGTCAAATTACGGCCATCGCCATGGAATCCACCAAGTTGATTATGTTTCCTGTTCAAACGATGAATGACTGGATGAAATCCTATCGCTCATGGTATGAATTTGTGATTTCCACCTATCGCAACCGGTTTGAGGAAGTCCTTACTGTTTTGGACCATGTGGCCTTCCGGGGGATGGATGAGCGCTTGGAATTCTATTTAAAGAATCAGTGGAAATCATGCGGATGCTCTGATATCCCAATCAATCACCAAACCATCGCACAAGACTTGAATTCTTCTAGAGAAGTGATTTCAAGGTTGTTGAAAAAAATGGAGCAACGAAACATGTTGGTGCTACACAGAAACCACATCGAAATCAATGGGAACTGGATTACCAGGGTTTAATCAGCGCCGAGTCTCTGGTTCAGAGTAAGCCTCAGTGGTTAGCGAACCAAAGTCACATTTCCTGAATATCGCTGTATTTCGTTTTCGGGATTCTTGAAGGTGGCATCATAGATGTACACGCCGCCCATTACCAACTCGTTATTGATACGTCCGTCCCACAATTTTGTTTGATCATTGGACTCAAAAATGATTTCTCCGTATCGGTTGAAAATCATCAAGCGATAATCCGTTACGGTCAATGGAGAAAATAATCCAAATTGGTCATTCAATCCTTCCGTATTCGCGGGGGTGAAAGCGTTAGGGAACCAATACAACGGTATGGATTTGGCCCTCAAATTCAATGAGGTTGTATCCGCGCAACCGTAGTCATTATCCGCAATCAAAGTAACGGTATAGGTACCATACATGTTGTAACTGTGTGTTGGGTTCTCCGTGATGTCGTAATATCCATCGCCAAAATCCCAAGTCCATTTGGTATCAATGCCCGAGAGATTGGTAAAAGTTACTGGCTTCAACATTTGAGGGTCGTATGGACTGTATTTGAATTTTGCGATTGCTCTGGGATATACCCGTAGTGGCTGTTTGAAAGTATCACGACACCCAAATGTGTTGGTTACAATCAAACGTACAGGGAATGTTCCCGAATCAGGGTAAACGATGTTTTCATCCCGCAAAGTGGATCTTCTGCCATTGCCAAAGTCCCAATTATAGCTAAGTATACTACCCGCTCCGGCGGTTGAGGCGTTGGTGAAAGGGAAATTGACATCTTCACAATCGGGTTTCACCGCGAAGTAAACAAATGGCTTATTTGCGATGTAAAGGGTTCGGTCAATGGTGTCTTTGCATAGATTGCTGTTGTATACGATGTATTTAACCTGTGGCAAGCCGGAGGTTCCATAGTAATGTTGGGGACTCTTGCC
>DBCP01000085.1:3581-5191 GCA_002293105.1 Bacteroidetes bacterium UBA955
CTTCCTGGCGATGTTAGGGAGGTGAACTTCACAATGGTGTTCTCGCATGTATCTTCCACAGTATAGTTGGCTTGTGGTGCCCCCAGTATGTTGATCTTCTTGAACACTGTATCGCTGCAACCCGTTGCCGCCGTTACGATGAGCCTTGTATTGTAGATGCCTGCAGGGGAGAAATAGCCCACCGTCGAGTCGCCACTGCCGTTGTTCCCGTTACCGAACGACCAATTCCATCGGATCAGGGTATCTTGCGCCACAGTTGATTTGTCGATGAACAATACGCTGTCTTTTTCGCATGAACCTGTGCTAGAGAAGTTTGCAACCGGACAAGGTGTTGTATCGCTGAGCGTCCAAATGCCACTAAAATTTACACCTGCATGAAGAAGTAGGTTGTTGTTGCCGGCATTTACCCTTGAGCGAACGGGATAACTCCATTTGTTGGCACTGGCCGACCATGAAATCGCGCCCATGTTGCTTTCTTGGATCGTGTTTGTGCCGGAGTTGTGTTCTTGGTTTGTGTAGTTGAATTCCAACGAGATTTCAGGTTTGGTGCTATAGCCACCATCTTGAATCACCCAAAATCGATCCAACATTCGTCGGGCGTTCTCTGTGCCATATTCATTTTTTACATGCGGAACCCCAAAAGGCAGTGGACGGTTGTTGGGCAAAGAAGCTGTGGGGGTGGGGTATGTGGCAGCGGTAACAAATCCAGAATCTGTATTTTGTAGCCCCACATTTTTCACATTGTAATCCAAAGGGATGTTGTTTCCGGTTAGGGTTTGGAAAGGAATTCGATATTGCGGGCCGGCACCTGCATCCCGCAAATTCCATTGCACAAAACCATATCCTGCGCTAGGAAATGACTCTGACAAAATACCACCCGTAGTTTTGCTAATGGCGGTTTCAGAGCGATTGTTGATGATGAGTTTTTTGCCGTTTAGATTAAGTTGGCGGTCGAATAAATTCAATTTGCCCGTGCCGCCGCCCTTGTGTCCACCACCCACCAAAATATTGGTTTGCATGGTTGGGTTTACGCTGCATTTTAAATCCAATGATGGAAAAGCGGTTGTTGATGTCCCAAGGAAAGACTGTGCCGCTCCTTTTAGAATTACCCGACCATCGTTTGTCATAAAGATAGCCCCTAATGAATTGTTGATCCAATTCCCTGTATAGGAGAGTTCTACATCGCCATTGAAAATAAGCCTTGAAACGCTTTGGGCTTTGTAGTTTCCTTGGGCACCATTAATCACGATGAATGTTCCATTGGTGGCTACCACATGCGCACCATTGTGCACCCATCCTTGGCCTTTTGCGAGCCAGGTAGCGGTTAAGCACAACAACATCACTAAGCGCTGTTTCATGGTGTTTCCTATTTGATGGAATTATTTCTTGTTTTCAAGGTCGGTAAGGCGACGCATCAAATCGGCATTCTGCTTTTTCAAGAGCTCGATTTGGCTTTGTTGTTCTTGAATGGCTTTTACCATCGGCACAACAAATTCACTGTATCGCAGGCCATAGAAGTCGTTTTCGTTTTGGGCTTTATCAACCCCAGAAAAATCGTAACCAATGGATTTGGCGGCCTTTTCTACATCTTGGGCGATGAAACCTGTGAA
>DBCP01000104.1 GCA_002293105.1 Bacteroidetes bacterium UBA955
CCCGTTACGGATTTTCGCAAAAAATCGATTTGAATTTTACGGATTATCGCAAAACGCTGGGACATTTCTCCCATTAATTTTGGGGTTATAAAAAACCAATGGAATCATCGCAATTGAATTGGCCATCGCAACGCAACAAACGCCGCTGGGCTGTGGTTTGGTTTCTATTCTTGCTCTTTTTACTGGCGCTGACGTCGTGTTCGGTGCAGCCACGTTACCACCAAAGGGGGTGGAATATCCAATTCAAAACCGACATAAATCCATATTACAGCCAAAAGAGCACTTCGAATTTCAAGGAATCCCGTTTGATGGAACGAACAATCCCGGATGACACCGTAGATGCGATGCACATTTCACAGCGATTGATCCATGCTGGCAAGCACAAAAAATGGGTCTACCGTGACACGCTCATTCCCACTTTCATCACCAAACAACTTCGGACCATGACCATCGTCGGAGATTCTATTACCATGCACGGAAAGTTGATTGCGGCCAACAAAAATGGAATTTTCCTTTACAACCCGCACGATCCGTTGTTTTGGGTATCAAAAAAACCTTATGGAAAAACCCAGACTGCCATCAGGGACAAGGTGCTTTTTGTACCCTACACCGACATTCAAACAATCAAAAAAGGCGGCACCTTGGCAAGTAAAATAGAGAGAATTTTAAACGGACTTTTTTGGATATGGTTCTCTATTTCAGGCGCATTGGGTGGTTTTTGGGCAATCGCAACATTTGGCAACTCCAACTGGATAGGTGCTGATGCATTGGAGGCCATCATACTCGTTGTGGTGCTTGTTGCCTATCTCGCCACATTGGCTTTAACCGTAGTACTTAGCTTGATTTTAACGCCCTTGCTATTCCTTTTGCAACTACCAGTAGCAAAAATGAAAGGTCGATACTGGAAAACCAACAAAAGCACTGAAAAAGGCAACGAGTTTTTTGAATATATCAAAGGACATCACAGACGCTATCGACTGTATCGAAGCGACATCAACACAGTTCCTCCCGTGAAAAAAAGTGCCAAGAAAGCAGTTTAACGATTCAATTGCTCAAAGAGTTTCTCGAGGTTCACAATATCCGATTCCGCCATGTCACGGGCATTCAACACCGCTTCGGCGCTAGCCTCCTCGGCAAACATTGGAGCCACCTTCTCCAACATCAACTTTTGATCCGGTGTAAATTTCGCTAAACCATTCATTAAAAGCCCATTACTGGTGATCAAATAGATGGCCAAAAATTGAATTTCGTGTTTGTTGTTTAACGCATTCATTTGTGCATCACTTAGGACCGAACTCCGAATATTGGAGCACATTTTGATAATTTTCGGATCCACTTTGGTGGCATCGTATCCCTCATAAGCCCAACGTATTTTCATATTACTACGTTGATCAAACAACGAAGGCAGCGGTTGCGGCCCCATTGGTTTCCCCACCTCGAGAGCAACCGATTCTGCAGGGGCCTGCTGTGGCTTGTTGATTTCCTCATTGGTTACTGGCAAAGCACTATCCGCTTCAATTTTATCTAATTCCAAGGTAGGGATACCGACCGATTTGTTATCAGAAAATTGCGGTGTCTTATCAAAAATTGCAGTGACTACGTTCTTGCGCACAACGACATCATTTGCATTCACATCCGTTCGAATCACCTCAGATTTCAAAGGAATTTCATGTTTCCAAATCCTATCCGCGACCTGCTCTGTTTGATCCAATTTGTCTGTTGGCATCGCCTCACGGGTAATTCGCTTAAACACCCTGCGATTTTTCTGCAACACGGCTTTGGGAAAATCAGACAGAGAATTTCTGCTCTCCGCCCAAGCATTGGCACCTTGTACCCAACCAGGAAAATCCATCCCAGTAGAATCGCCATAAAAGCGATGCACCTTTTGGGGGCTCACACCTGAAAGGGCATGAAATGTTCCAACAAAGGGAGCTGCGATGAGGGCATCTAGTCCACTACCATAGTTGTTGAAACCATATCTTTGCTTTGATCGCGAGTTCACCGAATTGCCTAATGATTGTCCACGACGCACATTCCTGATTTGGGAATAAGGTATGTATGCCAATTCCGTTTCTTGAGCAATAAACAAACCCTTGGATGTGCAGCCAATCAAAAATCCCCCTACCTGAGAGCCACCCCAATTCCTTGTGTTGGCATTCCATCCAAACCCCCGCCAACGATCCGACATAAATCGTACTTGAACCCAGTGATAACCCCACATGGGACTGCAATAAAAATTCCCAATGATGTTGGGCTTATTCCCTTCAGAGAGCCGATATAGAAAGACAGAATCTATTGTTCGGGGCGTCAACATCCCACCATATACCCAGCCATGATGAATCGTGGTATCATTGACGAACCGGTAATACATATCCTCGAAAACAGGTGTTGCAAAATACGGTTCTCTTCGCAGGCGGTTGGTTTTATCCCAATTGATGAGGGATACTGCATTCTTTGTTTTTGAATTGGGCCGATCAAACTGTGCATTCAAGTTGGGCGCAAGACATAGTAAGAGCAATGACAGAATAAAATACTTTTTCATGACGAGTTCAAAAATATCACCATAGCCAACGACACCACTTGCATTTTTCCTTAACCACCCGCACTATTTTTACGGATTTTCGCAAATACACAACTTACCATTTACGGGCACTGAAAACCAGGTCATCTGCGCTGCCAGCACTTCAAATCGTTGTG
>DBCP01000013.1:0-923 GCA_002293105.1 Bacteroidetes bacterium UBA955
AGGTTTGGGAAGAAATCGCGGCCGGTGATTTTTTCTACGGCATCGATGCTCAGCGCAAAACTACTGAGGGGTAGGGCGGAACCCATGTTCGAGAATACAAAGCCGATGGCCCGCGCAGGCTGTGCGGTGTCTAATACCACTTTATAGAATCGCTTGGGGACAGAAATGCGGTTGTATCGTCCGATAAACTGTGAGAGGGTATCGGTCAGTACCGGACCAGTGACAATGAATAGTGGTCTGTTGGTGGGCGCCCAATCGCGGATTTTTTCCTCGAGTTGTTTCCAAATGCCTCGGTTTAGGCCAGGGCGTTGGGGCGATATGTTGCTGGTATAAAAGGATTCAGCCATGGCTTGGCCAGAGTATTTCATGTCGGCGGCGGGCGCGAGATGTCCGCGATCGAACCCCGATTTGGTATAATCCTCGGTTCTGGCTGTACGGGGCAGTATGATGGGATCCACGATGAAGCGACTCTCGCGCTCCGCCGCCCCGATTGTATTGGACAATCTAAGTTCGTAAGCGACCCAGTTGGCTTGCATGTGTTTGTGGTTGTAAGAAACACTGTAGGCGCTGTGTTTGGTGATTTTTTCGCCCGCATTGAGTAACGGACAGCCCCAAGTGGGTGTAGTAGCGGAACGAGAAGTGTAATTGGCGATGGGATCGCTGAACTGCCCCAACTTTGAATATTGGTGGGGTTGCCTGAAAGAGGGCAGGGTTAGTGCCAATGCGATGAACCATATTGCCATGCGTGACAATTTTAGCCAACGCAACCCAGCAGTTAGACGAGTAATACGGTACGATTTTTTGGGCGACATGCCCCGCTAAGATAGGATTTTTCTCACAATACGGGGTCCCACGTAAATGAAACCGGTATACACTTGCACCAAACTTGCTCCCCGTGAAATTTTTCCTTCAAAATCTTCTTT
>DBCP01000013.1:1129-2651 GCA_002293105.1 Bacteroidetes bacterium UBA955
TTTGCCTTGCGAATGGTTTGAATCAACTCATGTACTTGCGATTGCTGAAAATCGGGTGCAATTTTTAAAAATATGGGTTTCCAAATCCTGCGCTCAGCGCGCAATGCCTGCAGTTTGATGAATAAATCGCAAATGAACTCGTCTTCTTGCAAATCGCGCAAACCGGGTGTGTTGGGAGAAGAAATGTTGACTACTATGTAATCGACATGGTCATAAATGGCGTCGAAGGCAATGGTATAATCTTGTGCCGCTTGTTCGTTCGGGGTGACTTTGTTCTTGCCGATGTTTCCGCCTACAACCAATCCGGCAGGACGGTTTTTCAATCTCGCTACAACGGCCTCTATGCCTTCATTGTTGAAGCCCATCCGGTTAATCAATGCATTGTCTTGGGGCAAACGAAACAATCGGGGTGCGGGATTTCCAGGTTGTGGTAAAGGTGTTACAGTACCAATTTCTACGTGGCCAAATCCCAAATCTTTCAACAACGGCAACCATTTTGCGTTTTTATCAAATCCTGCCGCCAATCCCACCGCGTTTGGGAAAGTGATGCCGGCAACCACCAACGGCTTTGCATTAATGGGCTGGAAACTCTGCCTAACCAAAGCACCGATCATAGGTATACGCAGTACTATTTGCAAACTTTTTAACGCAAATTCATGGGCAACTTCTGGTGGTAGGAGGAAAAAAAGCGATTTGAGGAGGTTGTACATGGGTTGGTTCTAGGCTTATAGACGCAATGAAACGCGTGAATGTTTGCTTAGTGTTTGAAATGACGAACGCCAGTTGTTAACATGGTCATGCCGTTGGCGTTGCAGTAGTCGATCGACAATTGATCTTTGATGCTGCCGCCCGGTTGTACCACCGCGTTGATCCCTGATTTATCGGCGATTTCTACACAATCGGGGAAAGGGAAGAAAGCATCACTCGCCATCACAGCACCTTCCAATTCAAATCCAAAGCGGTTGGCCTTTTCAATGGCTTGTTGCAGGGCGTCTACACGCGATGTTTGTCCGGTACCGCTGGCCAATAACTGCTGGTTTTTCACCAAAACGATGGTGTTGCTCTTGGTCTGTTTTACCAATTTTACCGCAAATTCTAAGTCGTGCAGCTGCGATTCAGTTGGCAAAGTTTCTGTAACAGCTGTCATGTTTAACTGGGTTTCAGTGAGGCTATCACGATCTTGGATTAACTGTCCGTTTAAAGCAGTTCTTACCATATTGGGGTTCAAGGCGATATTTCCGGTAGTCTCCAATACAATGCGATTGTTTTTGCCTTTCAACAATTCCAGGGCATCCGCATCGTAGGCCGGCGCGATCAATACCTCAAAAAACAACTGGTTGATTTCTGTGGCCGTGGCCAAATCTATCGTTGTATTCGTGGCCAAAATACCACCAAATGCGCTCACGGGATCACAAGACAAAGCTGTTTTCCAAGCATCTAGCACGGTTTCGCGTGTGGCAACACCACAGGCGTTGTTGTGTTTGATAATGATGAAAGTAGCACCTGCGTGTGTGTCAAACTC
>DBCP01000157.1:0-2560 GCA_002293105.1 Bacteroidetes bacterium UBA955
AAAGTCGTTGCGAATTGTTTGAACCACGATTCTATTTTCTGTTGTTTTACTGTAATCCATTTGTCACAATTTCGGATCCTTTGCAAACCAACATAGGTCAATGAGCATGTATCAACGGGTACCGTCAATTACGAAATCACCAATTTCGATATGTTTTTGGGGAGTATAATCACCAAATTCGATATGTTTTTGGTGATTTCGCAAAATTAATCGTACCTTTGAAAGGTGTTTACGAGGCAATTAACAACTAATATTCAACGCGTTAGCCACAAAAAAAAGGCCATTATCGTACTTGGACCCCGCCAAGTGGGCAAAACCACACTCATTAAGTCCTTGCTAGGGAATGATGCATACCTGTTTTTGAATGGCGATGACAGTAATATCGCAAAGCAACTGTCGAGTGCAGATACGTTTAAAATCAAGCAAATCATTGGAAGCCATACCAAGGTATTTGTGGATGAAGCGCAAAAAATCCATAATATCGGCAATGCGTTAAAAATCATCACCGACCAACTCCCCGATGTAGAATTATACATCAGTGGATCATCGTCGCTAGAGATGAATCAAGCCACCCAAGAACCCCTCACGGGTAGGAAATTTCAGTTCGAGCTCTACCCAATTAGTTGGAAAGAATTTGAAAATCAAGTGGGGTATTTGGAATCAGAAAATCAACTCGCACACCGCCTCATTTATGGAATGTACCCCGATGTGTTGAACGACCCCTCGCTGGAGGCGCAAACGCTAAAAAATCTCACCCAAAGCTATCTATATCAAGACATTTTGGCCTTGGCAGGAATCAGAAAGCCCGATATTTTGGACAAACTTCTCATGGCATTGGCCTTGCAAATTGGCAATGAAGTTTCGTATAACGAGCTCGCCCAATTGTTGCAAATCGACAAAATAACGGTGATGAAATACATCGATTTGCTTGAGCAGTCGTTCATCATTTTCACCTTGCCAAGTTTCAGCAGGAACCTGCGAAATGAAATCAAGAACAACCGCAAAATCTATTTTTACGACAATGGCATCCGGAATGCGATCATCAAAAACTTCAATGGGTTGGATGCGCGGAACGACAAAGGGGCACTATGGGAGAACTTTTTGATCTCCGAGCGACGGAAGCAAAACGCGTATACCCAAAACGATTGTAGAACCTATTTTTGGCGCACACAAATTCAACAAGAGATCGACTATATAGAGGAGTCGAACGGTGAGATTCGCGCTTTCGAATTCAAGTGGAACAATACAAAAACGTTCCGATACCCCGCTGCTTTTGCCAAAACCTACGACACTGTTCCACAACTCATTGATAAGAACAATTTCCGGGAATTTATCTAGACTGTTTGAACCATGTTTGAACCGGCCAAAAACAGCAAGGCCCCAGATTTCTCTGAGGCCTTGATTTTACTGGGTCGGGATGGCGAGATTATTTTCAATGATCTCTGGGAGGGAGGCCTCAACCAAAAGCCTCAGCCGCTGCGCGGCTGCAGGCCTTTTTATGGGCGCTGCACTCAAGCTCCGCTTGCCGCGCGCCCATAAAAAAAGCCTTACGAAATCGTAAGGCTTTTGGTTGGTCGGGATGGCGAGATTCGAACTCACGACCCCTTGCACCCCATGCAAGTGCGCTACCGGGCTGCGCTACATCCCGATTTGGTTGTTTGATTTTGGCCGAAGCCTAATCTCCCGGTGGTAATGCACATGGGAACGGGTCACCCTTAATGGGAGTGCAAAGATAATAAATTTATCACGCACCCGCAAACCCACTGCAGTTGTGATAAATTTGCCGAATGACACATCCGTGGGTGCAATCTGTTCAAACCGCATTTTCCAGTGCCGACAATCCCAAAATCGCCGCCCCGATGTCGGCCTACATGAAAAACCACTTCCCTTTTCATGGCATTACTTCGCAACATCGGACCGAACTGCTCAAAGATTTACTGTCCAAAGAAAATTTGCCAGAACACAACGACCTACCCTTGATTTGTCGTCAGTTGTGGCAACTACCTCAACGCGAATACACTTATGCGGCCCTGACATTGATGACAAAATTCCATAAAAAGCTCACACCCACCGATATCCCTTGGCTCATCGACCTCGTTACCCAAAAAAGCTGGTGGGATTCGGTAGACACGCTTGCTGGGAATGTGCTCAGTACATTGGTGAACCGCTTGCCGGATACCTTGTGGCCAAATTTTGAACCCTTGATCAGTGCCGACAATTTCTGGTTAAACCGCACAGCGATTATCGTGCAATTGAAAATGCGCGACAAAACCGATACTGATTTTCTTACGGCGGCCATCCTACCCCACATGCACAACAAGGAATTCTTCCTGCGCAAAGCCATTGGCTGGTCGCTCAGACAATACGCCCGCCACAACCCCCAATGGGTGATTGATTTTGTACAACAGCATCAAGAGCAACTCAGCGGTTTATCGAAAAGAGAAGCCTTGAAACGATTGTAAATCAGCACTTGAAATAACCACATCCGGCGTTAATTTTGTTCTATGGATTCGCTTGACAAACCCAACCCCGCCCAACTGCTTCACAACAAAGCCAAAGC
>DBCP01000157.1:2765-5646 GCA_002293105.1 Bacteroidetes bacterium UBA955
CAGGCGATGGAGGTTTCAGCTGAGGCTGAGGCCATTATTGACGCGATTGACAACAAGGCTCGGAAAAAGCAACGCGGTGGAAAGCGAATGTTGTGGTTTGTTGTCCTCGCTTTGCTCGGGAGCATCGGTGCGGCCTGGGCCTATTACAACCAATTCGCTGCAGAACAATCGGCGTGGTCGCAAGCCCAAACCACCGGCAGTTTCTCTGCCTTTCAAACCTTCCTACAAAAATACCCCCAAGGCAAATTCGCTACCGATGCCCGCGAAGCACTCAAAGCCCTGAACGAAAAAGACGAGTCGCTCTGGCACTCGGCCATCCACCCGCCGGAAAAATCCAATCTTGAGCGATACTTAACCGCCATGGAATCCGTCGGAGGCACCCATGCCGAAGATGCCAAATGGTTGATTGATTCCCTGGATTTCGACGCGGCCGTGAAAGAACAAAACCCCATCGCCCTGGAAATCTACGTCAAAAACCACCCCAACGGCACCTATGTGGCCTCGGCGCGAAAACTCATGGCTACGTTGGTAACCACCGATGATTTACAACAGATTTTGGGTCGGTTTACCCAATTTTACGATTTCTACGCCCAAGGAGAACATGAAAAAATGGTTGACTTTTTCAATGAAATCACCCCGCGATTCATGGACAAAAAGATGGTGGATCAAGAAACCTTGCTCAATAGTTTTCGCGAAAGTCAGCAAGATGTAGAATCGGAAGAAATCGCCATCGACACCGCACAATTTAACGTTACCAAAGACACTTCAGGGGTGTTCACATGCAAGTTTACACTCACATCGCAACGCAAAGTGAAAAAGATGGTCGAGGTCAGTGTAAAGCGCGGACGCAGAACCATAAAGAAATCAGAAACCCAATGGCTTCAGTACTTCGCCAAGCAATCCGTGGAGGCAAAACTCGATGCCGAACTCAAAATTATCGACTACAAGGTGCGTTTGCTGGGTTCTCGGAAAGAAATTTTGGATTAGGGTTTACCTAGCAAGGTAACCGTTCCGTTCATGGTTTTAACTGGTGCCGTACCCAGAGCATATTTCAACGTATACACGTAGACCCCTGACGGAAGAATCGGCCCTTTGTTATCGAGCCTTCCGTTCCACGAAACCACCGCATCCTTGCTCTGAAATACCTTCACACCCCAACGATTGTATATCTGAATATTGAACGCGGTACAACCGACGCAAGGCACCCGAAATTCGTCGTTATACCCATCGCCCGGTTCAGACGGTGTAAACACATTGGCGATTTCGATGAGCGAATCGGGCTTTACCACCGGAGGCGGCACCACAAACGATTTACACACGGTATCGGCACACCCCACGGCGTCTGCCACTTCCAAACACACCCAATGCGTTCCTGGCGGATATTTTCTGCAAATGGGATTGCTCGATGTGAGCGAGTCTGGCTTCAAAGCACCCCGAGGCACCGCAGTTGTGATGTCGTTTTTCTGCTGAAACCCCCAGCGCCACACACTGCCACCACCATCTTTGCGGGCAAAGCACACCAGTGGCGAAGCCGCAAGATCTATCGAAAAATCAGCCAAAGGAGCCGCTTGAATGGCCACCGTTACCGAATCTTTTTTGGCCAAGGAGCAACTCCCCCACGCGTTCAAATACACTTTCACGTAAGTAATTTTCCCGGAGGTGGATGATTTTGGCAACAATTGCACCTGGGTGTTCAAGGCCGTGGGATTGGTCACTTTTGCCAACGAAGTATCGGCCAATGTCCATCGAAAACAAGGCGTACCCGTTACCGTTCCTAACACTGAAAACGATGTTGCGCCGCACAATTTCAATACGGATGTAGTCGCCTTCACCACGATCTTGGGCACGGGAATTCTGCAACCATAGTTGGTGTATGAAGGCTGCCCAGAAAAGGTAAAATCCACCACTGCGCCATCCTCGGCACCCACCGATAAATTCTGTTTGCGCAGGGCACTTCGCTCATATTCTACGGTGTCGCCACAGCCCCCATAATTCAAAATTAACTCACGCGTTCCCGCCGTGCCACTGTGATTCACAAAATGACCGGCCGTATTCCCCTGCTTCTGCAACAGCACGTACAAGGTATCCTGTAAATCCGAAAAATCATGTGCCGAAGGGTTAAACGATTCCGATGTAATGATCAACACACGAGATCGCGCAGGCAGTTTGCCATTGCCATTCACCGCCACCAAATAGCCACACTGTCCGGCCGACTTTATACTTTGATTCAGCTGCTTGATTTTGTTCGATGTGTTTGTTGTATACGTGGCGAAGCCCAAAAACGGGTTCTGCGCATTCAAACCCCAATTCACCCTGCCGGAAATATATTTGGGCACTGAAATACCCGAGACATTGACATCCATCGGACCAACATCGAGACGAATCATTTCATTTTGGCCTTCGTTGTTGCCGTCGCAAGCATCTACAAGAATACTTACGATTTCGAAGCATTTACTTGGGATTTTTCGGGGCGATGTGGTTCCTGTGCAGGGCTGTGCAGACAGTGAAAACGAAACGGCAACACCCATCAAAAGCAGTATGCATTTAACCATTTGGGAGGGCATATAATGGGCGTTAAATTTCATACATCCACAGAATTACAAAGATACCGAAAAAAATTGAGGGGCGCTTTTGGCGCCCCTCAATCATCACTCCATATAACTTTAAATGAATCGATGCGTTGGAAACATCACCCCAGCCACCTCAACGATGAACCAAGTTGATCTGATCAAACGATTAGTGACCCAATGTAATTTTCTGTGTGGCCACTTTGTTGCCGCTCAACACACGAACCATGTAAACACCCTCGCTCAAATCGCTGGCATCCACTTGGATCAAACCGTTGTTGGTGGTTTTCACAACCTTCACAACGGCGCCCGTC
>DBCP01000054.1 GCA_002293105.1 Bacteroidetes bacterium UBA955
AACCCTTAACCCTGGCCAACCTCTATCCATCCATGTTATACAAGGCAGCAGAACGGGTGACATTGTTGGATGTAAAAACCCAAGAGACTTTTGACGTTACGCTAATAGGAGTAAATCAGTTGGGACAGGTCTGCGTGCAATTGGCGAATGGCGACGAGGTGGCTTATCACCATGGACAAGTGCGCATGAAATATCTATGCGGGTCAACCAATTGACATTTTCCTTGTACTTGAGTAAACGATTGTACAGCAAATGACGTCAGTTAGTTACATTTGTCAATACTCATGGACCGTAAAGCATTTTTTGAATCCATCCGAAAAGCATCGCCTAGTGCAAATCTCAACAGAGAAAATGGACAATTCGGCCCTGAAACGCTGATTGCGCCGGAAGAATCTAATCCAGGTATTCAAGGTCTTTCCGGACCGAAGGGTTTAACAAGAAGAACCAATACCGGAACAGCTGCCTACAAGGGGACATTCGGAAAGGATGAGCTGATGCACTTGCTCCGCAGAACTTTGTTTGGGGTCAAAATATCGGATTATAACGTATACAAAGGCAAAACGCTTGAACAAGCTGTTGATGCGTTGTTGAACGTGTCCACAACCTTGCCAAATCCCCCCGTGAACAATTACGGTAACTTGGTGAAAGACCCCAATGTTCCTTATGGATCAACTTGGGTTAATGCCGCGCTTGATCCGGCGGTAGAGCCCCAAAGAAAAGGCAGTGTGAAGTCTTGGTTTTGGGGCCAGATGGTTACACAGTCGCCAGACATACAGGCCAAAATGGTTTTGTTTTGGCACAATCATTTCGCGATACAGTTTTTGGAAATCCCTGATGCGAGGGCTTGCTATGTTTATACCAAGGTATTGTACACGCATGCTTTGGGTAATTTCAAGGATTTAACGCGCGCAGTGACGATTGATCCAGCCATGTTGTTTTACCTCAACGGCCGATTGAACACGAAACGGGCGCCTGACGAAAACTATGCCCGCGAACTGCAAGAGTTGTTTACTCTGGGCAAAGGACCTAACAGTAAATTCACAGAAGACGATGTGAAAGCGATGGCAAGGGTGTTGACCGGATGGAGCATCAATCCACTAACGAATCCATTTAGTACCGCTTTTGTGAGTGTGAACCACGATAGTTCTGATAAGCAATTCAGTTCGTTTTATGGCAACACGTTGATCAAAGGTCAGACCGGTATTAATGCGGGAAACACCGAATTGGATGATCTACTTACCATGATTTTCAAGGTGGATGAGGTGGCCCTGTTCCTCTGCAGGAAGTTGTATGAGTATTTTGTGTATTACGAAATTGACGATACGGTTGAAGCGAACGTGATTGTGCCTCTGGCAAAGGTTTTCCGCGACAGTGGTTACAGCATCAAAGCCGTGTTGAAAACCCTTTTGATGAGCGAGCACTTTTTTGATTCATGGAACCGTGCCTGCGTGATCAAAGATCCTCTAACCCAACAAGTGGGCTTCTGTAGAGAGATGGAATTGAAATTTCCCGCGTCTACGGATTACTTCTTGTTGTATCAGATGTATCAAATGGGGATGAACTTTGGCCAATTGACACAGCTGAACTTGGGTGATCCTCCGAACGTGGCTGGTTGGCCGGCGTGGTATCAAAAACCGTTGTTTCATCGAAGTTGGATCAATAGCGACACATTGCCCAAGCGCAATCAGTTTACGGATTATTTGTTGTTTATCGGACACAAAGTGGGTTCATTTACTTTGATGGCGGATGTGTGGATTTTTACCAAGCAATTGACCAGTCCTGGCGATGCCGATGATTTGATCGCTGAGAGCGTTTCGCATTTATTGCCAATGTCGATCAGCGCAGCCCAAACCGCTACACTCAAGGAAATTTTGCTTCCGGGTGGTATCCCTGATTACAACTGGAGTGATGAATACCGGGCGGCGACGGATGCTTCAGATCCCAATCACACAACCGCAAAATCAACCGCTACGGTGAAAATACAGTATTTGATTAAATCCATCATGAACCTCTCAGAATACCAATTGTCATAAGCCATGAAACGCAGATCCTTTTTTAAAGCCAGCGCAGCAGCTGGAACCGTTTTGCCCTTGACGTTGAATGGAATGGGTGTGAAAGCCTTTGAAGATTCACCATTGTTGCGTTCACTGGGAAGGCGAAGTGCCGATGGCAAAGTGTTGGTTATTATCAACTTATCGGGCGGAAACGATGGATTGAATACCTTGATTCCCATCGACCAATATTCAAACTTGAGCAAGGCGCGAAATAACATCTTGATTCAAGAGGATAAGGTGTTGCCATTTTGGGATAGGCCTGCGGCGGGATTACACCCCAAACTCTCAGGATTGCGCGATTTATACAACAATGGAATGTTGAGTGCGATTCAGGCGGTGGGTTATCCAAACCCAAACTATTCCCATTTTCGTTCGGCTGATATTTGGATGAGTGGTTCAGATAGCAATGAAAGCTGGACAACCGGATGGATGGGAAGGTATTTAGACGGACAGTATACAGGTTATCCCAAGGGTTTTCCCACTGCTACGATGCCCGACCCGTTGGCCATTCAAATTGGACAGATGGTTTCATTGGCATTCATGGGCCCAGAGGTAAACATGGGTATGGCGATCACCGATCCAACCACGTTTTATAACTTGGCAAATGGAACTACAGACCCCACGCCGAATACCCCAGCGGGCTATGAATTGGCTTTTTTGCGTTTGATGGCGCAGCAAACGAACCAATATGCGACTGTGATTAAGAATGCGGCCGCAAAGGGAACCAACAAATCAACGAAATATCCTACAGGTGGCCGTCAACCTTTGGCCGATCAATTGAAAATCGTGGCCAAATTGATCAGTGGTGGACTAAAAACTCCGGTGTATATGGTGACCATAGGTGGTTTCGACACCCACAGTGAGCAGGTAGACAGTGCCGACCACAGTGTGGGATTGCATGGTACTTTGATGCAACAATTGGGCGATGCGATTGCTGCGTTTCAAGATGACATCAAGTTGTTGGGCTTGGAAGACCGGGTTGTAGGGATGACGTTCAGTGAATTTGGTCGGCGTGTGATGAGCAATGCCAGCAATGGTACCGACCATGGCGCTGCGGCTCCGATGTTTGTGTTTGGAAAAGCGGTACAAAACGGGGTGATTGGTGCCAATCCAACCATTCCTTCCACGGTTACTGTGAATGATAATTTGCCCATGCAGTATGATTTTAGGCAAGTGTATGCTTCGGTCCTCACAGATTGGTTTGAACTGCCGGCTGCGGAAGTGAAAGCAGCAATGGGAGGCAAAGATTTCAATACACTGCCCATATTCAAAGCGAACAAGGCCAGTTTGGAAGATTATATAGACTTGGTGAGTAGGATATCTTTGAACCAAATTTACCCCAATCCAGCGGTGGAAAGCACCAAAATATCCTATTTTACAGAATCAGGACATGTGAAGTTGAGTGTATTTGATGCTACTGGACAGTTGGTGAAGATATTGAAAGACGAGTGGCATGGTCATGGTACCTATGTGGTTGATATGGAAGTAATTGGATTGAGAAAAGGCAATTATTACGTGCAGTTATCACAGGGGGAAAAGCGTATTACGGAAGTATTGCTGGTTCAATAATTTTCTGAATACATAGTGGGAAAAAGAAATTATCGTATATTTGCAGTCCTAAAAAATTGCCCTATCGTCTAACGGCAGGACAGCGGTTTTTGGTACCGTACGTCTAGGTTCGAATCCTAGTAGGGCAACAAGTTGAAGGTTTGATGATATCCGGTGTGTGAAAACACAGCCAGAGAGAAAGTAAAACAGTTATGACATCACTAATACACCCCGTTAAAATTTTTGCAGGCAGTGCGTCTGCCGCCCTTACCCAGGACATCTGTGATTTTTATGGATCTGTCCCTGGTGATTTAACCGTTTCGCGTTTCAGCGATGGGGAGTTTCAGCCCAATTTCAATGAGAGTGTCCGTGGATGCGATGTCTTTATTGTGCAGAGTACGTATCCCAATTCAGACAATTTGATGGAGTTGTTGATGGCGATTGATGCGGCCAAGCGTGCGAGTGCGAATTACATCACTGCGGTAATGCCATACTATGGTTTTGCCCGTCAGGATCGCAAAGACAAACCCCGTGTTTCAATTGCTTCCAAGTTGGTGGCTGATTTGTTGCAGACAGCGGGTGCCAACCGTGTGATGACCATGGAGTTGCATGCGCCGCAGATTCAAGGGTTCTTCAATGTACCGGTAGATCACTTAGAAAGTTCCATCATTTTCGCACCCTATATCAAAACATTACCCCAAGAGAATATTGTGATTGCTGCGCCTGACGTAGGGGCGTCGAACCGTATTCGCGAGGTTGCCAAAATCTTGAATTTGGGCATGATCATCTGTGATAAAGAGCGTAAAAAGGCCAACGAAATTGCCAACATGACTGTGATTGGCGACGTAGAGGGCAAAGATGTGGTATTGATTGATGACATCATTGATACAGGCGGAACCTTGTGTAAATCTTCAGCGATGTTGATGGACAAAGGGGCCAAATCTGTACGTGCCTTATGCTGTCACCCTGTTTTGAGTGGCAAGGCTTACGAGAACATTGAGAATTCAGTTTTAACGGAGTTGGTGGTTACCGATACCATCCCGTTGAAGCATCATTCAGATAAAATTAAAGTGGTTTCGGTGGCACCGTTATTTGCCAGGGCTATTCGCAATGTACATGAGCATGGAAGTATCAGCTCATTGTTCAAGCAAGTGTTTGCTCACCAAACCAAAATCGAACTCAAGTAATTAATAGATAAGTAAATAAAGATGAAAACCATTTTTCTTAAAGGCGAATTGCGCTCAGAAGTAGGTACCCGCACTGCAAAAGTGTTGCGTGCTGAAGGCAAGGTTCCTTGCAACATGTATGGTTTGGCAGACGGCAATATCAATTTTGCTGTTTACCAAGCAGATTTCAAAAACTTGGTGTACACCCCCAACGTTTACAAAGTTAAAATTGAATTGGATGGCAAAAACTACGATGCCATTTTACAAGATATTCAATTTCACCCCGTATCAGACATGATCATTCACTGTGATTTCGTTGCAGTTGATGAGACCAAGCCTGTGATTATGGAAATTCCAGTTCGCGTGGTTGGTAATTCTCCTGGTGTTCGTGCCGGTGGTAAATTGGTGAAGAAGTTGAACCGCTTGCGTGTTCGTGGCTTGATCAAGAACTTACCTGATTTCATTGATGTAAGCATCGATACTTTGGAAATCGGACAGTCTGCGAAAGTGGCTCACGTTGAAGTTTCGGGCTTTGAATTGTTGGATTCACCTGCAAACGCAATTTTGTCGGTTAAGACAACCCGTGCTTTGATGCAGGCAGCTGCAGAAGCGGGCAAGAAATAAATTTTTGCATTGTGCACAAAAAAACCCCGGGCTTGCCCGGGGTTTTTTCTTTTAACTCAGTATTTTTTGAAAATCTTGCAGCGAGAAATTACTTCGTTGCTGCTTCAAAATGGGCGTTTACCGCTGACCAGTTTACCACATTCCAAAATGCGCCAATATAATCAGGGCGGCGGTTTTGATAATGCAAGTAGTAGGCATGCTCCCAAACATCCAATCCCAAAATGGGCGCACCCTTCACTTCGGCGATATCCATCAATGGGTTGTCTTGGTTAGGGGTAGACGTAATGACCAATTTGTGGTCGTGAACAATCAACCAAGCCCATCCACTACCAAATCGGGTGGTAGCAGCGCTGTTGAATTGCTCTTTCATCGCATCGAAAGAACCAAATGAAGCTACAATGGCATCCATCAAAGCACCCGTTGGCTGTCCGCCAGCATTTGGACCCATAATCCCCCAAAAGAAGGTATGATTCCAATGTCCACCGCCGTTGTTTCTGATGGCTGGGGTGTATTTAGAGATGTTGTGGATCAAATCCAACAATGAGACTCCCTCGGCCGCGTTTCCTTTTACGGCATTGTTGAGGTTATTGACATACGCTTGATGGTGTTTGCCGTGGTGAATCTCCATGGTTCTTGCATCAATGTGTGGCTCTAAGGCGTTGTGGGCATAGGGAAGTGCAGGTAATTCGAACATGGTCTTGTCTATTATTTCTTTGTGTAAACAAAGTTAGGCGAAAGGGGTTTGCTTTTCAAAATAGAAAATACAGACTTGGCAAAGTGTATTTTTGCAGGGCGACCCATGATTTCCCTGCTTATTGCCCTGCCTCAGTGGCTGCAAAAAATTACATTCACCAACACCGAGTTGGTGGCTGCATTATTGTCGTTCTGGTGTGTGTGGCTCGCCGCCAAAAACAACATCCTCAACTGGCCTGTAGCGATGGCTGGATCACTCCTGTATGTGGTGGTTTTCTATCAGGGGGCATTGTATTCCGATGCCTTTCTCAATGTAATATTTCTGGGATTTCAAGCCTTTGGTTGGTACAAATGGAGTCGGAGGGGATTGCTTAACAAGACGCTGAAAGACGCTGAAAAACAATCTATTGAAACATTGAGTCAACCCATCGTGGCGAACCTCAAACAGTGGTTACCGGTTTTTATCATTGGGGTGATTCTATATGTTCCATGGACCCTTTTCGTCAAAAGCGGAACCATCCAACAATGGATTTCTCCGGGTTCGTATCAACCCCCACGCTTTTTGTACATTGATGCTGCACTGTTCATCCTGAGTATTTGTGCTTTGTACATGCAAGGAAAACGCTGGATTCAGCATTGGTATGTTTGGGTTTTGGTTGATGTGGTCTATGTGCCGATGTATGTGCTCAACAGGAACTTTATCACAGCGGTGCTGTATTTGGTATACATTCCCCTGGCGATAAAGGGATATCAACTTTGGAAGGCTAATCTTCGGGAACGTACAACAGTTGACTAAATTGATCTTCGTTCAAGATTTCGTTGGCCACCGCGAGGATGTCGCTAGCGGATACCTTTTGAATATGGTCTATGGCTTCCTCAATGCGGGTGGCTTTTCCCTTGCGCAAGATGCTTTGTCCCAAATGCATCATCAACCCGCTGCGATTTTCGTTCGATAAAATGAGTTGACCAGCGTATTGATTTTTGGCCCGAGATAATTGCAAACTGCCCAAAGATTCAGTGCGTATTTTTTTCAACTCCTTGAAAATTAGCGAAACAGATTTTTCAATATACTTGGGTTCACTGCCCACGAAACAATGAAACAATCCGGTTTCTGTAAAGTTGCTGTAGCCGCTTTCCACGTTATAAGTATATCCATACTTTTCGCGAATGGCCAAATTTAATCGACTGTTTAAGACAGGACCGCCGAAGAAATTGTTGAGCAACAACAATGTCCAGCGCTTGGGGTGGTCAATTTCATAAGCCAAACTTCCCAAAATGGCATAGGCTTGGTTGAAATCAGTTTTTTTGGTTTCAACGAACGTCTTTTGGGGTGTGAAAGCTGGAATATGGGCGAGGGTTAAACGATTTCCTTTTACTGATGGACCAACAGTATCGAGTTCTTTGGGCAAGAACCGGTCAAGCGCGGCCAACACCCTTTCAATGGAAACATTTCCAACCACCGAAAACACCATATTCTCAAAACGATAGTGGGTTTTTACGAAATCGAACAACTGTTGTTGTTGGATTGTATTCACTGAGGACTCGGTGCCGAGAATGTTGTGCGCCAGTGGATGTCCCTCAAAAATACGCTCTTGAAATTCATCAAAAATGTTCTCTTCGGGGGTGTCGAGGTACATGTTGATCTCGTCAACAATCACTTTTTTCTCCTTTTCCAACTCTTGTGTGGGAAAGGTAGAACGGAAGATCACATCGCACAGAATATCGGTTAGTCGGGAAAGGTGTTTGCCCTGTGTTGTGCCGTAAATGGTGGTGATTTCCTTGGTTGTGTAGGCATTGAGTTCGCCGCCTACAACCTCCAAATGATTCAGTACGTGGATGGTTTTTCGATGCTCGGTGCCTTTGAACAACATGTGCTCCAAACAGTGGGCAAGCCCCGGATATTGGTCGTCGTTTTTGCTCCCTGTATTGATAGAAAATCCGGCATGGACCAGCTGGGTTCCTCGCACACGTTGATGTACAACCCTCAAGCCATTCGACAAAGTAATTAGTTGATGGTTTTCGGTTCCCATTAGCACACAAAAATACCTTCTGTTTGGCGTATTTTTGTACAATCTCATGTTAATCAACACCACAGCCCCCTTGGTTCAGCAATTGAACGAACGAAAAATCCATTCAATTGTCATCACCACCCACCACAAACCCGATGGAGATGCCATGGGTTCTACCTTGGGATTGTGGGGTTTTTTGCGCGAGTTTGTTGAGGATGTGGTGGTTTGTACACCCACGGATTATGCTGAGAATTTGTTCTGGTTGCCGGGAAATGAAACGGTGTTAGACTTTGAAAAAGATCCTGAATTGGTCGCAAATAAAGTTGCCAACGCCGATGTGATTTTCTGCTTAGACTTTAATCGCCTCTCTCGCATTAACCAATTGGGCGATTTGGTGCGGGTTGCTCGCGCTGAAAAAGTGATGATGGACCACCATTTGGAGCCAGAAGAATTTGCCCAATATACCTTTTGGAATCACGAAGCATCTAGCACTTGTGAGTTGGTTTACCAGTGGATTGAATCGCATTTCGGATCCGATCACGTGTCTTCCTCCATTGCTACTTGTCTTTACACGGGCTTGATGACCGATACGGGCAATTTTCAGCACAACAACACCAAGCCCGGAACCCTGAGATTGGCGGCGGATTTGATGGAACATGGGGCCGATCATTTGGTCATTCATGCCAACATTTATGATGTGTTCTCGCTAGACAGAAGTCGCTTGTTTGGGTATAGTTTATACAAAAAATTGGAAATCATCCCCGAGTGCAAAACAGCCCTTATTTATTTGGATCGCGATGAATTGCGGAAATTCAATGTACAAACAGGTGATACAGAAGGATTGGTGAATTTTGGTTTGGGTTTGAAAGACATCGTGTTCAGCGTGCTGATTATCGATAGAACCGAGCGCGTAAAAATGAGTTTCCGCAGCAAAGGCAATTTCCCGGCCAATGAACTCGCAACCAAGTATTTTGAGGGGGGTGGACATCGGAATGCGGCTGGCGGACAGAGTACAGACACTCTTGAGGCCACCGTAGCCAAATTCAAGAAAGTGGTTTGGGAATATCAAAATCAGCTATTGGCTGTTCAATAATTCAAAGAAAATGCACGAGGAATCGTTAACACAAACAACCAAATCGATGAAAATCAACATAAAAAAATCAAACCTTGTCGGATATGCCATGTTGCTTCCGATGATGTTGTTGTGGGCGTGTAATGGTGGATTCAAAACCTCAGACAAAGGGTTGATCTATAAATTTACCCAAGGAGAAGCCCTGAAAAAGCCATACGGTCCTCATCATTTTATGTTGTTAAATCACATGTTGATAGGTCCAAACGGAGATACCTTGGAGAACAGTTTCAAATCGGATACCCTGGAAGAACTGCCCTACCCCCTTCAGGCCAAAAACGAATTGCTAGAGGCTCTGATGATGATGGGAAGCGGTACCGAGATGGAGGTAAAAATTAGCACGGATAGTTTGAAGCAAAAAATCGGGGGCTCACCCTTGATTGGATTGCTGGAATCGGGCAAAGAAGCGCGTTTTATCATCCGGGTTGATAAAGTAATGTCGGCCGAAGATTATGACGCGTATCGCAATCAAAAGTTTTTGAATCGGATCATGGCTGAAAACAAACTCATCGACGAATACGCTGCAAAAAATCGTGTGGCCAATTTGCCTGAAGGTGGATGGTTGTTAGACTCAACCAAAATGATCAAATATCGCGTCAAACAGAAAAACGGTGGTTATGACATGGCACATCGCCGATTGGAAAACGCTCCTTATTCAAAGGTCAATAAAGCGGTAACCTTTCATTGTGAAGTATACAATATCGATGGCACATTGCTTGTGAATTCTTCCATGGAAGGCAGGCTGTATCGCGCGGAAAAGGTGGATGCGGATCCTTTTGAGTCGGCCTTGGCTATATACGATGTGAAGTGCTTGAATATTTTGCCTTTCTATTTGGAGGAGGGAGAAGAAGGCGAGTTTTTGGTGACATCAGCCAATGGGTATGGCAATAAGGGAAGGATTGGCGTGCCTGCCTATGCCCCATTGAGAGTGGTCATTAAATCAGTGACTGCGGAGTAACACAAAGTTTTCGGTATAAAGCCAACAGAACATAGTAATTTTGAAGTCCCATGGGCAAAAAGAACATCATAATCACAGGCGGAGCAGGGTTTATCGGCAGTCATGTCGTGCGGAGATTCGTCAACAATCACCCCGATTTACACATCATCAACTTGGATGTGTTGACCTATGCGGGTAACCTCGAGAATTTGAAAGACATCGAACAGGCGAGTAATTATGAATTTTTGCGCATCGATATCACAGACAAAGCGGCGGTAGAATCCTTGTTTTCTTCCAGAACGATTCACGGGGTGATTCATTTGGCTGCGGAAAGTCATGTGGATCGCAGTATCACCAATCCCATTGATTTTGTCATGACAAACGTGGTGGGCACTGTGGTGTTGTTGAACGCTTACAAGGCTTATGGCGATACCGAAAACGGCCGTTTTTACCATGTAAGTACCGATGAAGTATACGGAACGCTGGGCGATGATGGGAAATTTACCGAAGAAACCCCATACGATCCCAACTCACCCTACAGTGCATCGAAAGCAAGTTCAGACCACTTTGTTCGCGCTTACCATGAAACCTATAAATTACCGGTTGTAATCAGCAACTGCTCAAACAATTATGGCAGCCAACAATTTCCGGAGAAGTTGATTCCATTGATGATTCACAACATCACCAACAACAAACCCTTGCCCGTTTATGGTAAAGGTGAGAACATTCGCGATTGGTTGTGGGTTGAAGATCATGCGCGTGCTATTGAGACCATTTATTTTAACGGCCGCGATGGTGAAACATATAATATCGGTGGAAACAACGAATGGAAGAACATTGATTTGGTGCACAAATTGTGCGAGATCATGGACCGCAAATTGGGTAGAGCCGAAGGTGATTCAGCCAAGTTAATTACCTACGTTACTGATCGCAAAGGACATGATTTCCGTTACGCCATCGACGCGAGTAAGTTGGAAAGTGAATTGGGATGGTCGCCCAGTGTTGCTTTCGACCAAGGATTTGAAAAGACCATTGATTGGTATTTGGAGAACAACGAGTGGTTGGAGCGCGTAACCTCCGGTGCCTATGCCGATTATTATCAAGCCATGTATGCCAGCCGTTAAGGTTGTGCGAATTTCCTCATGAATACATTACATCTATACAATACCCTAAGCAAAAAACTCGAACCGTTCGAGCCCATCACGCCCAAACACGTAGGTATTTATGTTTGTGGTCCTACCGTTTATGGCCCTCCTCATTTGGGACACGTGCGCGGTCCTATTGTATTTGATGTATTGCGTAAGTATCTGATTTTACAGGGTAATAAGGTGCGGTATGTGCGCAATATTACCGATGTGGGTCATTTGGTGGGCGATGCGGATGAAGGAGAAGACAAGTTGGCCAAACAAGCCAAGGTGGAGCAGCTTGAACCGATGGAAGTGGCGCAAGCCTATACGGATGCCTATAACTGGGTGATGGACCAAGTCAATGTGATGAAGCCGAGTATTGAGCCCAGGGCGACCGGACATATCATCGAGCAGATTGAAATGATTCAAACCATCATCGACAAGGGATTGGCGTATGAAGTGAATGGGTCAGTATATTTTGACGTGACGGCTTACAGCGAACAACAGCATTACGGACAATTGAGTGGTCGCGTGTTGGAAGATTTGCAGGCAGGTGCTGGCAATCAGAGTCGTTCGTTGGAAGGTCAGGATGAGAAGCGTAGTGCCAATGATTTTGCTCTATGGAAGAATGCTACTGCCGAACATATCATGCAGTGGAGCAGCCCTTGGGGCAAAGGGTTTCCCGGATGGCATATTGAATGTAGCGCGATGAGTGCCCGTTATTTGGGTGATCATTTTGACATACACGGGGGTGGCATGGATTTGCTGTTTCCTCACCATGAGTGTGAAATCGCCCAAAGTACAGCAGCGCACAACCACGCGCCAGCCAAGTATTGGGTGCACCACAACATGATTACCATCAACGGACAGAAAATGGCCAAGAGTTTGGGCAATGGCATCATGGTCGAACAACTATTCAAGGGCGATCATCCGCTTTTGGCACAGGCTTTTGGACCGATGACATTGCGGTTTTTTGTGTTGCAAGCACATTATCGCGGTACGTTGGATTTTAGCAACGATGCACTTTTGGCAGCCCAAAAAGGTTGGCAGCGCATGCAAACGGCGTTTAAATTGTTGAATAATCTGCCTACTGTTAACGAGGGCGCTACGATTGAGGCCGATGATTTATTGGCGGCTGTGGTATCGAGCCTGAACGACGATTTGAATACACCTCAGGTAATCGCGTCGTTGTTTGAATTGGCAAGGAGAATCAACTTGGTAAACGATGGAAAAGAGTCAATGACCGAATCCACGAAAGCCACCATGAAAACCTTGGTTGCTGATTATTGCCAAGGGGTATTGGGATTGGTTTCTGAGGATGCTGTTGAGGGCAATGGTTTGGCTGATGCCATGGATATTATTTTGGCGTTACGCGGACAAGCGAAAGCAGATAAGAATTGGGGTTTGAGCGATCAAATTCGCGATGC
>DBCP01000103.1:0-2219 GCA_002293105.1 Bacteroidetes bacterium UBA955
TCCACGTTTTTGCGCAGCGGCGTTCCTACATCGTTCACCGCACCCGTTAACACCAACTGGTCTTTGTAGTGCATGTAATAGGCATTGATGCGTATGTGGTTTTGTCTGCTTGTCCCATTGAAGGTTGGCAGTGCCGGGAAAGTGGATAGGTAAGACAATTCGCCATTGATCATTCGCTCGGGGCGCGGAACATCGCCACTGAGGTTGTCGGTAAAATCTGATCGAGCCGGTTCGCGATTGGCAACTCCCACGTATCCAGTAATGTGATGGTATGTGGCATGCTGCAATTGGAATCCCGCTTTGGGGTTGAAAAACAAGAAATTGCCCTTGAAATCGATGGTTCTGAGGTCATTGTCGGTACCGCTTCCCACATGATTCACCTTGCGCAATTGCAAATCGGCAAACACATTCCCGCGGGTTCTGTCGTATATTCCATAGGCGAAGCGACGATTGAATTTCACAAAAGCATTCACATCCGATTTGTTTCCGATGCCGCGATAGTACTCGCGTGGTGGGTTTTGCTCGGGTGTTGACAGCGCCAAAATTTTAGTTACCTGTCCGAAATGGTTGCCATAGTATTGGTTCGCACCGAGTCCAAACAGCCAATTGTTTTTGTTTTGTTCGATGCTGTGGTGGAGATTCACGCCGATGAGATTGTTGCGCAGCCATCTACGACGTACCAGATCAGACGCCGAAAGGAGCACCGTGATGTTGGTGTCGCCCGCCATGCGAATGGGTGGGATGTTGTATTTTGAGAAGGCATCGCCATAGCGAAATTGCTCGAAATATCCCGTTCCGAAGGTGTGGTAGAGTGTGGCAGCCCACTGTTTGCGGTGGTGGCGTTTGCCAAAGTAATCGTGGGTTAAATACAGGTGCTGGTGATGCTGTTGGTAGTTGTCGACCTCGTTGTCGTAGGTGTAATAATTGTATCGGTTGGGATTGGCGTTGAACAGGTTTGAACTGTCGATGCCGTTGCGATAGGTGGCCCCTTGGAACCCACTGTTGCGCAAGTAATGATTTTGGAGGGCCGCGAAATTGGTGGAATCGTAGGTTTGTCCGAGGTTATACTTTTCGATGGGCACGCCCCACCACGCTTGGTAGGTGGTTTCTTTGCCGCCGAAGGCCAAAAACTTCACGCGGGTATAGTGGTAATCGGTGATTTTCGCTCCTTTATCGCCCGGCAACACATTGTCTTTATCTGCGGGCATTTTCCGGGGTTTCGGGGTCTTTTTCTCGTAGGCGATGGCGGTTTGATAGCCCAACAAATTGGAGGATGCGCGGTCTACGAATCCATCGGAGAGGATTTCTGAGAGTCGGGCAGAGATGAACAGGGTTTCTTGATTCGATAATTTGATGGGTTTGAGGGCGCCTTTGAGGGTGGTTTTGATGGTGCCGAAACTGCCCAGGCTCTGATCGATTTGGTAGTAGGGTTCATTGCTATTGGTTTCGGTTCCGATGGCCAGGGTAGCGCCGAACGCACCAGCACCGTGGGTTGAAAGTCCAGCCCCTTTGGTGAGCGACAAACTGCCGATGGATGAGCTCAAATCGGGCATGTTTACCCAGAAAGTACCTTGACTTTCGGCGTCGTTGATGGGCACCCCGTTGATGGTGATATTGGTTCGGGTGGCGTCGGACCCGCGCACGCGAATGCCGGAGTAGCCGATGCCGTTGCCCGCGTCTGAGGTGGAGATTACGTTGGCCAATGACTGAGTGAGGAAGGGGATGTCGCGTCCCAAATTTTCAACGGTCAATGGATTTTTTTGTTGGATGGATATCACCACGCTGCTGAGGTTGTTGCGAGGTTTGCCCAGGTTCACGGCGTTGACCATGGCCGCTTCAATGGCTTCTATATCTGTGGCGGTGTCGTCTGGTGCTGATGTGGGTTGGACGGGCTCGGATTTATTGGTCGCGGATTTATTGGTCGCGGTATTCGCTGGGTTGTTTGCAGCAGGGCCATTGGGATTGGATTGCTGTGCCGATAGGTTGTTGAAAGCGGGTCCCAGTAGGACGAACAGCAGGGTGAAAATGGTTAGATTTTTCATGGATGAATGGTTTTTTCATCCGGAGCACAGCCAAAGGGGCGGTGACATTTCCTTGCGCAGGCATTATCCTGATCAAGTTGGCGGGTATAATCTCAGCGCTCTGATAGAGGCACCCCGAATGATGCTACAAAGATAGGGTTTGCATTGTATTTTTGTTGGTAATGGAAAAATTGCATG
>DBCP01000103.1:2275-2848 GCA_002293105.1 Bacteroidetes bacterium UBA955
TTTTTGGGTTTGCTGTTACTGGTTTTTGGTATGGGCGATGTGCGGGCTTGTGGTGGTCGGTCGCCTTATTTTGGTGAGGGCAGTCAAGCGTTGATTCATCACAGTTATGCGAACGATGGGGAGTTCTTGATCACTCACATGGACATGCGTTTGGCGGTCAATTTTGCCGATAAAACCATCGAGGGTTGGGTAGAATATTCGTTGGTGCATGCGTATTTGCGTGATAATCGCAAGCCGGGTTCGGTGGCAACGGATCATTTCAATCCGATTACAGGGAATCATATTTTGTTGTTGGATCACCGAGATATGGATGTGTTGGGGGTATATGCAGGGGGGAGTTTTGATAAAAAATCGGGGACGTTAAAGAACGGGGCGAAGGGATTGCTTTTTGAGGTGGGCAGTGGTGTTGCTGATACGTTGTTGTTTGGAAAACCTCTGGAGATTGAGGTTCCGCGGTCACAATCGAAGATTGTGATTCACTACAAGACCCGGCCTTCGGCCGGGGCGCTTCAATGGCTATCGCCCGCACAAACCTACGATCAAACACATCCATTTTTATTCAGTCAGAGTCAG
>DBCP01000103.1:3021-4441 GCA_002293105.1 Bacteroidetes bacterium UBA955
GTGATGAGCGCCGTGAAGTTGGGCAACCCGGAGGGTGATATCGTATCGAACAACAAAGTGCATCGCTTCGAACAGAAAAAACCCATCCCCAGCTACCTCATGGCCATCGCTGTAGGCTCGTTTGGATACAAATCGCTCGGAAAAAATACCGGGGTTTACGCCGAACACAAATTGCTACAAAAAGCGGCTTGGGAATTTGCCGACCTCCAAAAAATGGTGGATGCAGCTGGTGAAATGTTTGGCGAATATGCTTGGGGCGATTACAATGTGCTGGTGCTGCCGCCGAGTTTCCCGTTTGGGGGCATGGAAAATCCGGTGGTGACGTTTGCCACGCCCACCATCATCGCGGGGGATAGAAGTTTGGTGAGTTTGCTCGCCCATGAATTGGCCCACAGTTGGAGCGGAAACCTGGTAACCAATCGCACCTGGGACGATTTTTGGCTCAATGAAGGCTTCACCGTTTACGTGGAATCGCGCATCATGGAGCAGTTGTATGGGAAAAATTATGCCGATATGCTGCGGGTGTTGGGCAAGGGAGAACTCGATAAAACCTTGGGTTGGATGCTAAAAGAAGCGCCGGAAGATTCTCATTTGCGCTTGCATTTGGGGGATCGCGATCCGGATGAGGGCCTCACGGATATCGCTTACGAGAAGGGTCGTTTCTTTCTGATGATGTTGGAGCAATTGTATGGCAGAGCGGCGTTTGACGAATTTTTGAACGGTCATTTTCGCAAATACGCGTTTGGCACGGTGACCACCGACCTGTTTTTGGCCGATTTGAAGGCTTTTCACGAGAAGCAGGTGACTGGGAATGTTGTGGGTCCTTTGCCGACTTGGCGTGATTTTGAGCCGCGCGTGATGGCGTGGATTGACGGTGAGGGTTTACCCGTGGGTGGTTTTCCCAAATTGGAGAGCATGGAGTTTGAGCGTGTGGAGCAGCAGGTGTCGAAGTTTTTGTGGAGCGGTGAGCCCTTGCATCCCGGTTACTCCATTCCTTGCGATGCCTCGGTGATCGATACCAGCGGGTTTACCACGCATCATTGGCTGCATTTGCTGCGGAATTTGCATACGCGTGCTGATGGATCGCCCGGACGGTTATCGCGCGAAGAGATGGCTGGTTTGGATGCCCGTTTTCATTTTACCCAAACCCAGAATGCTGAAATCGCTTGCGATTGGTTTGTACTGTCGATTCAGAGCGATTATAGACCTGCCTACCAAGCGATGCACGATTTTTTGTTGAAGGTGGGACGTAGGAAGTTTTTGATGCCCATTTACGAGGCGTTGTTGGCGCAATATGTGGTGAAGGATGGGAAATATGAGTCGGCATTTGCCCAGGGCAAAGAGATGGCCACGGAGATCTTTTTACAGGCCGAGCCGGGGTATCACTCGGTGGCTGCGAGGAGTTTGAGAGAATTGTTGG
>DBCP01000103.1:4512-4839 GCA_002293105.1 Bacteroidetes bacterium UBA955
GTTGAATTTGCACCCACCTTTGGAGGTGTTGCATTTGCCTGCGGGGGATGTTTGGATTCAGCGCGACGATCTGATACATCCTGTGATATCGGGCAATAAGTGGCGGAAGTTGCAAGGGCATTTGCATCGCATGGAAACAGAAGGGAAGCGCATTTTGGTGACGTTTGGCGGTGCTTATAGCAATCATTTGGTGGCGACGGCGGTGGCTGCGGAGTTGATTGGTTTTCGCAGCATAGGGATATTGCGGGGCGATGAACCTTTAGACAATCATTATTTGCGGGTGGCTCGAGGGGCAGGAATGACGTTGGTTGGAGTCTCCCGTGCGTT
>DBCP01000154.1 GCA_002293105.1 Bacteroidetes bacterium UBA955
AGCCCTTGATGTAATTGAAACCGGTTTGCTCAACAACCCACAACACAGTGGATTGTTATATCGATTGGCCGCGCTTTGCTACCTTTCTGGACAAGCATCAGCAGCCATTTTTGTGCTTGAAAAAGCCCTTGAAATCAACGCCAACGAACACATTCAATTGTTTACCTTTGCACCCGAGTTGAAAAAGGCAACCGCCATTCTCAACTGCGTCGCGAAATATACCCAACCAAGAACAGGATCATGAACCAATCGCTTTTCAATTTGACTCAGCTCCCCGAGCGCAGCAGTAAACCGAGAAACAATGGCCTTACCATGGTGATGGATAAAGGTTTGAGTTTGCGTGAAGTAGAAAATTTCTTAGAAAATGGTGAGCAATACACCGATATCATCAAATTGGGCTTTGGCACATCGTATTTCACCCCAAAAATTCAAGAAAAAATTAAGTTGTACCAGAGTGTAAACATCCCTGTATACCTCGGTGGTACATTGTTCGAAGCCTATATTGCCCGCAATCAGTTCGATGATTACTTGCGTCTGCTCGAAAAACTGGGCCTAACACACGTGGAAGTCAGTGATGGTAGTCTAGAAATGAACCACAATACCAAATGTGAGTACATTCAAACCCTCTCAAAAAACTACACCGTACTGAGTGAAGTAGGGAGCAAAGACGCCGAAAAAATCATCCCCCCTTATGAATGGATCGAGCAAATGGAAACCGAGCTTAGCGCCGGCGCTTGGAAAGTAATTGGTGAAGCCCGTGAATCAGGCACTGTAGGCATTTTCCGTGGAACAGGTGAAGTTCGTTCTGGTTTAGTTGCGGAAATCATCCGTAAAATTCCCCAAGAGAGCGTGATTTGGGAAGCGCCGAAAAAAGAACAACAAGTGTGGTTTATCCAACTTTACGGTAGCAATGTCAACCTAGGAAATATCGCCCCCAATGAAATTATCCCCCTCGAAACCCTGCGTTTAGGACTTAGAGGCGATAGCTTCCACTTCTTCCTGAATAAAGAATCTTAATACGTCGTAAGGGCCCATCAATACATCAGTAAGGGCTAAACTGTGCGTTCGATTTACTTAAAACGGTCCACAAAACCGCTCAAATTCTCATAAGTCTGATAGCCCAATGCCCGTCCTATCACCTGCCCGTTTTTGAAAAACATCACCGTAGGATATCCCTCCAAACGGTAGCGATCGGCAATCGTAGCCTGCGCCTCAGCATCAACCTTCAACACTATCACGTCCTTGCTGCGGTTCTCGCGAATCTGCTGCACAAATGGCGCCATCTTCTTACAAGGGCCGCACCAGGTGGTGTAAAAATCCACCATAACCAACTTGTTGCCACCAATGGTCGCATCAAATGATTGAACCGTAATGGGCTCATCATGTCCCGCCTCAGCTTTGTTCTGACAAGAAACCGAAGTAATCATGGCAAATGCCATCGTTAGCAATCCCAATTTGAAACTCATCCGCATTTTTTTGTTGTTTTCGTGATTTACACAAAGGTACTTATTCAATTTGCATATTTTTGTTGAATGACCCACGGAAATGTTGATTTGTCGATCATCGTCCCCATCTTCAACGAAGAGATGAACGTGGTTCCATTGAACAACCGAATTCTTCAGTCGATTCAAAGCCTCAATCTCTCCTGCGAGATCATCTACATCAACGATGGCTCAACCGATGCCAGCGCCGCCATTCTCAGAGGACTCAGCGAGTCGTACACCAACATCAAGTACATCGATTTTTCGAGGAACTTCGGCCATCAAATCGCCATCACCGCTGGTATTGAGCATGCCATTGGTACCCGAATTGTCATCATGGATGGCGATGGACAAGACCCACCAGAGCTGATTCCCGACCTCTATAACAAATCGTTGGAGGGGTTCGAAGTTGTTTATGCAAAACGCAAAAAACGCAAAGGCGAATCGTGGCTCAAAAAAATCACCGCCAAAGTATTCTATCGCTTCTTGGCAAAAATTACCCAGATTGAAATTCCCATCGATACCGGCGATTTCAGACTCATTCACCAAAAAGTGCAGCACGTGCTCAAAAACATGCCTGAACAACACAAATACCTGCGCGGACAAATTGCATGGATTGGGTTCAACGCCACGTATGTAGAATATGACCGCGAAGAACGCATGGGTGGAAGCACCAAGTTTACTTATGGTAAAATGATGCGCTTCGCCACCGATGGCATTTCAAGTTTCAGCAACTGGCCCCTCAAAATGGCCACCCTGCTCGGATTTGCCGTTTCCGGAATTGCTTTCCTGTTAATCATCTATAGTTTGTACCAAAAATTCTTTGGGTATACCGAAGTAGGATGGACCTCCCTACACATCTCCGTTCTGTTCCTCGGCGGCGTTCAGTTGCTCGGTATTGGTATATTGGGTGAATACCTTGGCAGGGTGAGTGAAAACGTGAAAAACCGACCCACCTACATTGTGAAGGACTCAAACATCCACAACCTCAACGCGCATTAATTTGGAACAACGCCACCCCGATCGCGCCTTTTGGCTGTTTTGGATTTTCATTCAATTGGCTTTGGGATGGATTGATTTTATGGATATGCCTGTTTACGGCATGCACCAAGGGGCTCAGGCCGATCGCGCCTGTGTGGCTTGGAATTTTTGGCACGAATCGATGAATTTCTTCGAGCCCAGGGTAATGGAAAACCGCGCCGCGGAAGGCGTCGCAGGCATGGAATTCCCCATTATTCCCTATTTGGTCGCACTGCTTTACAAACTCTTCGGCTTCAAACCCATCCTTTATCGCCTACTCGTGGGTGCCACGGTTACCTATGGCATGTGGTCGGCATGGCGCTTACTATCGCTCTACATC
>DBCP01000078.1:0-4732 GCA_002293105.1 Bacteroidetes bacterium UBA955
ACAGTAAACGTATATGCAGACATCAACAAATTGTTGGTGCCTACACGTCCTTATTACTTGGTATCGTACAACGGGAATGACTCATTGATCAATGGTACCAGGCAATTTACGGGTATCGACCCCAATGTGAATACCATTCAAGGGATGATACAATCATTCTATGATGCGCCAGGTGGATTTGCTGAGGAAGCCAAAGAATACAATTTTAGTGCGGGTACAGAATACATTTACAACGATCAATTTGTGATTCGTGCAGGTGCATTTTACGAATCAAAAACCAAAGGTGGCCGTCAGTATGGTACCATCGGTATTGGTTTGAAATACAACACTTTTACCATCGATGCGGCGTATTTGGTGCCTTTCGCCAACCGTCATCCATTGCAAAATCAAATGCGTTTCTCTTTGTTGTTTGATTTGTCAGCATTGCAAGACGCACCGGGATCGAATTAATTACAATCTTTTTCTTCAGCATTCGGGTGGCGAAGTGTAAATTTGCTACTTATGGATTCACGCAGAAATACACTCATCCAAAAACGGGAGGAAGCCGCTTTGGGTGGAGGTCAGGCTAGGATTGATGCACAACACAAAAAAGGTAAATTAACTGCCCGCGAGCGCATTCAATTGCTCGTTGATGAAGGCACATTTTGTGAAATAGGAGCCTTTGTTACCCACCGCAGTACCGATTTCGGTATGGAGAAGCAACAATTTCTCGGTGATGGTGTGGTTACTGGATACGGAAAGGTTAACGGAAGAACCGTCTATGTCTTCTCTCAAGACTTTACTGTTTTTGGTGGGTCATTGAGTGAAACCCACGCAGAAAAGATTTGTAAAATCATGGATATGGCTTTGGCCAATGGTGCACCAGTAATCGGTATGAACGATTCTGGAGGTGCCCGAATCCAGGAAGGTGTAGTATCTCTGGGTGGATATGCCGATATTTTTTATCGCAACGTACAAAGCAGTGGCGTGGTTCCTCAGTTGTCGGCCATTATGGGCCCGTGTGCTGGAGGTGCAGTATACTCTCCTGCGTTAACGGATTTCATTTTCATGGTGGAAAATACGAGCTACATGTTTGTTACAGGTCCGAACGTGGTGAAAACCGTGACCAATGAAGATGTGAGCAGTGAAGACTTGGGTGGAGCATCGGTTCATGGTTCAAAGAGTGGCGTGGCCCATTTTACCATGGCCAATGAGGTGATGTGTATTCAAAACTTACGCAGATTGCTGAGTTATGTCCCTCAGAACTGTGAAGAAAAAGCCCCAGCGATTCCTTACACTGTGGGCAATGAAACCCGTGATGTGTTGAAAGATATCGTACCTGAAAATCCCAACCAACCATACGACATCAAAGAAGTGATTCAAGGGGTGGTGGATACGGATAGTTTCATGGAGGTTCACGCTTCTTATGCTGAGAACATTGTCGTTGGATTTGCGCGTTTGGCAGGAAAGAGCATCGGGGTGGTGGCGAATCAGCCGGCTTTTTTGGCAGGCGTATTGGATGTGCACAGTTCTCAAAAGGCGGCACGTTTTGTTCGTTTCTGCGATGCTTTCAACATTCCGTTGTTGGTATTTGAAGATGTACCAGGGTTCTTACCGGGTACGGATCAAGAGTGGAATGCCATCATTACCAATGGGGCCAAGTTGTTGTATGCATTTAGTGAAGCTACAGTGCCAAGAATTACAGTGATAACCCGCAAGGCTTATGGCGGTGCTTACGATGTGATGAACAGCAAACACATTGGTGCCGATATGAACTTTGCGTGGCCAACCTCGGAGATTGCTGTTATGGGGGCAAAGGGTGCGGCAGAAATCATCTTCNNTTCAAAAGGGAGATTGATGCGGCAGATGATCGCGATGCAGCATGGAAAGAGAAAGAAAAAGAATATGGTGATTTGTTTGCCAACCCATACAGAGCAGCAGCCCGTGGATTCGTGGATGAAGTGATTCTACCCGAGGAAACCCGGATGCGCCTGATTCAAGCATTTGACATGTTGCAGAATAAAGTAAAGAACAATCCCAAAAAGAAACACGGCAACATTCCGTTGTAAGAATATGAAGTGGACAAAATTGGTGTGTATTGCTGTCATTACAGGGTTTGGTGTAGCTTCACTCAGTGCGCAAGAAGTCAATCGCAATGCACAGCCTACTGCCAAAAATAAGTTGGCGGTGGGTGTAGGGGCAGTAAATTTTCTGTATTTCCAGGTAAATTCCTTGGAGAACAAACAGTTGTCATCATCAAGTTTTTTTGCCGGTATTACAACGAACGAAACATTGCCGTTGCACTATATTAAATACGAGAATCAACTTGGACGACATCATACCTTGGGATTGAACTATGCCAGTGCAGGTTTTGTTGTTGGGGGAGTACTCCGGGATTCTGTTTTTCTCAATGAATTGGGTATTGAAACTCAAACGACCTTGGATGTGACCTATCGTACCAGAAGTTACAATGTCCGATACAACTACATTTTCAATCCGGATGGTGCAGTGGTCACGTATTTAGGTCTTGGCGTTGGTATTCGCGGTAATTCACTGTCGGCAAAGGCCAATGACCCTTCATTTGGTCAATTAATCAAGCTACCCGGTTTCAATGTAATAAGCTATCCCACTTTGGGATTTGAAACCACTTTGGGCTTTCAATCAAACATTACAGAGAATTTGGGTTGGTATGCGGAAATTGGCCTGGCGAAATCTGTTTTTCAGGGAGGTGTCTTTATTCGCTTTTAAATTTCTGATTTTCTCATTTTGGCCATTTTTTTGGCCATTTTGATCATTTTTTGATAAAAAACGCCCCGTTTTTTGATAATTTCCGTCGATTTTGGCAAAATATGGTTTTCTTTGTGACTTCAACTTAAACCTATCATATGGACTTAAAAGAGATTCAAGCGCTGATCAAATTTGTTTCAACCGCCGGTGTGGATGAAGTAGAAATCAATCAAAAAGATTTCAAATTGCTCATCAAAAAGAACCCTGCACAATTTACAACCGCACAATATACCCCAGTGGCAGTTCAAGCCGCTGCGATGACTGCTGCGCCAATAGCTTCTGCTGCACCTGTTGCCGCAGCGCCTGTTGCTGAACCAAAAGCGGATAATTTGATTACCATCAAATCTCCCATGGTAGGGACATTCTATCGCACACCAAACCCAGAATCTCCAATGTTCGTGAATGTGGGTGATGATGTTAAACCTGGAAAAGTGGTTTGTATCATCGAAGCGATGAAACTCTTCAATGAAATTGAGAGCGAAATCAGCGGTAAAATTGTGAAAGTGTTGGTAGACAATGCCACTCCTGTGGAATACGACCAACCCTTATTCTTGGTTGAACCAGCCTAATCAATAAAACTATGTTTAAAAAACTCTTGATCGCAAATCGCGGTGAGATTGCTTTGCGTATCATTCGCACATGCAAGGAAATGGGCATCAAGACCGTTGCTGTATATTCAACAGCGGATCGCGAAAGTTTACATGTTCGATTTGCCGACGAAGCGGTTTGTATAGGTCCTCCGCAAAGCAAAGACAGCTATTTGTCGATGTCGCGCATCCTTGCGGCAGCGGAAATCACCAACGCAGATGCCATCCATCCAGGATATGGTTTTTTGTCGGAGAATAGCAAGTTTTCAGCGCTTTGTCGCGACCATGGCATAAAATTCATTGGTGCAACCCCAGAACAAATTGATCAAATGGGGGATAAATCGAATGCCAAAGACACCATGAAAAAAGCAGGTGTGCCCACAATTCCAGGCTCTGATGGATTGCTTGAAAGTTTTGAACAAGCGATTTCCGTTGCCAACGAAATGGGATATCCTGTGATCATGAAAGCCACAGCAGGTGGTGGAGGTCGCGGTATGCGCATCGTTTGGAAAGACGAAGAAGTAGAACCCGCCTGGAACAGTGCCAAGCAAGAAGCCGGTGCAGCCTTCGGTAACGATGGTTTGTACATGGAGAAATACATCGAAGATCCCCGCCACATTGAAATCCAAATTGCGGGTGACCAATATGGCAAAGTATGTCATTTGTCTGAGCGCGATTGTTCAATCCAACGTCGTCACCAAAAATTGTTGGAGGAAACGCCATCGCCCTTCATGACCCCCGAGTTGCGTGAGAAAATGGGTGAGGCCGCAAAAGCTGCTGCTCAAATCATCAACTATGAAGGTGTTGGGACTGTTGAGTTCTTGGTAGATAAGCACCGCAATTTCTATTTCATGGAAATGAATACCCGTATTCAGGTGGAGCATCCCGTAACCGAAGAAGTAATCAATTACGACTTGGTGAAAGAACAGATTTTGATTGCCGCCGGTGTGCCCATTTCAGGTAAAGATCATTACCCCACCAAGCACGCCATCGAATGCAGAATCAACGCTGAAGACATTCACAACAACTTTAGACCGAGTCCGGGTAAGATTACCCAATTGAACCGTCCTGGTGGACATGGGGTTCGCGTAGATACTCACATTTATGCTGGATATACTATACCGCCGTTCTACGATTCGATGGTGGCTAAATTGATTGTTTCAGCACAAACCCGTGAAGAAGCCATTGTGAAGATGGAGCGTGCATTGGGCGAATTTGTGATTGAAGGGGTGAAGACCACGGTTCCATTGCACTTGCAATTGATGCGTGATCCAGATTTCAGGGCTGGTAATTTTACCACCGCATTCATGAATACCTTTGAAATAAAGTAATTTGTACTGTCGTTGTTAAGGCGATTATATCAAAGCGAAGGGCACCCA
>DBCP01000078.1:4742-20683 GCA_002293105.1 Bacteroidetes bacterium UBA955
TGGGTGCCCTTCGCTTTGATAGCCAAAATTTTCCAACGCCATCAGCGTATAGAAACTTATTTAAATTTCACCCCAGTTGCCCGGAATTTGATTTCGATGGTTCTGTCCTCCAAAGTGTCGCGATAAAAATGACCCTTGGCGTATAAATCTTTGTTGGCAATGTTCTTGGGAACGGTGAACACATCGCCAAAATCAACCGTAACATTTTCATCGTCGGTTACGAAAGAAAACCAGCAACCTTCAGACTGACATACCTCGGCGACTTTGCCAAATAACACCGTTTCGGCCTTGTTTTCTTTGGTGAATGCCTCCATGCCAACATTCACAGAAACCGCGTCATCCGAATTTACGGGATCGCCAATTTGGTTGATGGAAGTTTGATTACATGCCCCAAAAGCAAGAGCCACAGAGAGGAATGCGAAGCGGATGGTTTTTTTCATATCACAAAGATAGTATTAATTCAGACCCAAATTGGGATCAAACGGATACAACAAATAGGGTTTTCTCTTTTTCAAAAATGCTTCTGTATCGGCTTGCCAAGAATCCCTGATTTCACTGGGTTTTAGGCCCTGTATGATCTGCTGCTTGAGCATCGTTGTACCCGCTAATTTGTCAAAAAATGAATTGAAGAACTTGGACTTATCGGGACATTCTTGATACAACATAACCAGCCACTCAATGTATAAGTGCTTGTAAGAAACGATGAATTCTGAGGCGAAGTTCGACAGCAATACGCCGTGACAAGTATCGCCCAGAAATGGGGGTGTTAGGGATTTACCCGCAATGGCGCGGGGCACAAAACTGTAGGTACCTTGCTTCAACCACGGTGCACCAAAACACTCGAACGGTTTATCGGTTCCCCGTCCCATACTCACATTGGTTCCTTCCAACAAACACAATGTAGGATAGAGATAGATGGCATTTTGGGTAGGCAAATTGGGCGATGGGGGCACTGGCAATTGATAGCTACGGTTGTGCGTATAATGGCTGCAAGGAATCACGGTGAGTTTGCATGCCTTCCGTTTGGGTTGTATGCTATCCTTCAGCCAACCTTCGGCATTGATCATTTTGGCCAATTCTCCCAAGGTCATTCCGTGGACGATGGGAATGGGGTGCACACCCACCATGCTTTTGAGTTGCGGTTGCAATAGGGGGCCATCCACATAAAATCCATTCGGATTGGGTCGATCGAGCACAATCAGCGGCTTGTTGTTGTCGGCACAAGCTTGCATGACGTAATGCAGGGTGGTGAGATAGGTATAAAATCGCGTTCCCACATCTTGGATGTCAAAGATCACCACATCCATGTTTTTTAAGTCTTCAGCGGTGGGCTTTACGTGTTTTCCGTAGAGCGATATGATTTTGAGTCCCGTTTTCGCATCTACGTCGTTGTGAATGTGTGCGCCATTTTCGGCATCGCCCCGAAATCCATGCTCAGGGGCAAAAACACCGGTGATGTTCAGTCCGCGGGATTTTAGGGTATCGATCAGGTGTACATTGCCAATTTTTGACGTGGGGTTTGCTACGATTCCCACACGTTGGTTTCGGATAATGCTCCAATAGGCTGCTGTGTTCTCTGCGCCGACGCTAATTGGCGGCATTGATAGATTGCTATTGGTAATGATATTTGATGGTTTCGCTTGGTTATAGGCAGGATTGGGTTGGGTAGGCTGGGCTTTTAAGCGTGCGACGGGGGTGATACAGAATGTAAGAATCGCTATTGTAAGGAGTGCGTTGAAAGAACTACCTTTGAAAGGCACAGTGGCTTGGGTTAAATTCATAGCGTTTCGGTTCATGGGTGATGGGGGCAATTCCTTCTCCAAAAATATGATGCGTTTGGCAATTTCCGCTGTTTCTTTAAGCGTTGCCACCATGATTGTGACAATTGCCACGGTAAAGGGATTCCAAAATGGGATTCGGAATAAGGTGGTGCAGGTACATGGCAGTTATATTGTTGATCATGCTGCCAATGTGGAAGGTGCGGAACCGATGGTGGTATCGTCTATTCATTTGCCCAAGTTTGTTAATCAGGCACAATCGCCACAGGGTATTTTGCCTGCGGGCGTGAAGCATATGGCGATTTCTGCGAGCAAGGCTTGTATCGTGAAGGGCGATAGCGAGTTGGATGGTGTTGTTGCCAAGGGGATGTCGCACCGCGATTTTCAATTTGGGATGTCGGGATTTGTGACAAAGCGATGTGCAGGTGCTGAGCCTGACAGCAAATGGGTCTATATTTCCCAGGCGATGGCCGATCGATTGCGGTTGGATACGGGGGATCAGCTCACTTTGGTTTTTTTTGTAAACGATAGTTTTGGCAGGGGGAGGCCGCGCGCAGCGCGGCCGCTCATCGCCGGATTGTTTGAAACAGGGATTGAACAGATCGATAACCAAGTTGTCTATACAGACCTTTCACTGGTTCAGAAATACCTAGACGTAAAACCCGGGTTTACCCAAATCGAAATCTGGGAAGCCGATCATACACCCATCGATCCACTCGCGCTGTCTATGCAATTGCCCGCAGGGATGTTGCGTATTTCGGATTCCCGACAATTTCACAGACAGATTTATGATTGGTTGGCCATCCTCAATACCAATGTTTGGGTGATTTTGATCTTGATGGCGCTTGTAGCCATCATTGCCATGTCGACCATTCTGTTGATATTAATGGTTGAAAAAACGGCGTTTGTAGGCATTGCCCAAGCCATGGGTAGTAGTATCGGACAAATCCAACGCGTTTTCCTTTGGCAGTCGGCCTATATTGTATCTATTGGTGTAGTGTTGGGTAATTTACTTGCCATCGCCTTGTGCCTCTTTCAAGACAAAACCCATTTTCTCACCCTAAACCAAGATGTGTATTTTGTGAAATATGTGATGGTTGATTTGGATCCCTGGTCGATTCTGTTGGTTAATGTGGGGATCATCGCTGCCAGCATCATCGCCGCTGTGCTACCCGTACAATGGATAAAGCGGATGACCCCTTCCAGAGCCATCCGCTTTCAATAGTCAATTCGTTAAAATTTACACGTCGATTTTCGCGTATTTGGCATTCGCCTCGATAAATTCTCTGCGTGGAGGAACGTCATCGCCCATCAACATACTGAATATGCGATCGGCTTCTGCTGCGCTGTCCAACTCAACACGCTTCAAGGTTCTGCGCGCTGGGTCCATGGTGGTTTCCCACAACTGTTCAGCATTCATCTCACCCAAGCCCTTATATCGTTGTACGCCTACGCTGTCTTCGTTTCCGCCTTTGGCCAATTCTTTGATGGCGGTATCTCTACCTGCATCATCCCAACAGTAGCGACTCTCTTTACCCTTTTTCACCATGTAAAGTGGGGGTGTAGCAATGTAGAGGTGGCCATTTTCGATCAATTTCTTCATATGACGGAAGAATAAGGTGAGAATCAATGTACGAATGTGTGAACCATCGACATCCGCATCCGTCATAATCACAATTTTGTGGTAACGGAGGTTTTTCAAGATCAATTCTTTTTCGCCTTCTTCGTTGGTACCAATGTGTACACCCATCGCAGTGAACATATTACGTACTTCTTCGTTGTCGTAGATTTTGTGCTCAAGGGCTTTTTCTACGTTCAAGATTTTACCACGCAAGGGGAGGATGGCCTGGAATTCACGGTCGCGACCTTGCTTGGCCGTTCCGCCCGCTGAATCTCCCTCAACCAAGAAAATCTCACAAACGGCTGGGTCGGTTTTGGAGCAATCGCTCAGTTTGCCCGGCAATCCCATGCCGCTCATTGCACCTTTTCGCTGCACCATTTCACGGGCTTTTCTTGCCGCTGCACGGGCTTGTGCTGCTACGATTACCTTGTCGACAATAATGCGCGCCTCTTTGGGGTTTTCTTCCAAGTAGTTGTCGAGCATTTCGCCCACCGTCATGTCAACTGCACCCATCACCTCGTTATTGCCCAATTTGGTTTTGGTCTGACCTTCAAACTGAGGCTCTTGCACTTTTACTGAAATCACACCGGTCAACCCTTCACGGAAGTCGTCGCCGGAAATTTCAATTTTTACTTTTTCCAACAACTTCATCCGTTCGGCGTAGGCCTTCAAAGTGCGCGTTAACGCCCTTCTAAAACCGGCTACGTGGGTTCCCCCTTCGATGGTGTTGATGTTATTTACATAGGAATGTAAGTTTTCAGCGTAGCCTGTATTGTATTGGAATGCAATCTCTACGGGGATACCGTGTTTGTCGCTTTCAGCATATACAGGGAACGGAATCAATTTTTCACGGGTTCCATCAATGAAGGTGACAAACTCTTTCAAGCCGCCTTCACTGTAGTATTCGCCTCTCCGGAATGTACCATCTTCGAGGGCTTCACGCTCATCAACCAACGACAAACGAATGCCCTTGTTCAAATAGCCCAATTCGCGCAAACGGTTCTGCAATGTTTCGAAGTTGTATTCTGTGGCTTGGAAAATGGTGTTGTCTGGCTGAAATTCTACCACTGTACCACGACGATCAGATGTACCTACCTCTTTCACCGGATAAACGGGTTTGCCGATCTGGTATTCTTGTTGGAAAATCTTTCCTTCGCGGTATACGGTTACTTTTAAATCGGTTGACAAAGCGTTCACACAACTCACACCCACACCATGCAAACCACCAGATACTTTGTAGGTGTCTTTGTCGAACTTACCACCTGCGTGCAATACTGTCATTACTACTTCCAATGCACTGCGGTTCTCTTTGGTGTGCAATCCAGTGGGAATACCACGACCATCATCCTCAACCCGAATTGAGTTACCCGGCAAAATGGTAACGTGAATATTTTTACAATGGCCAGCCAATGCTTCGTCGATACTGTTGTCGACAACCTCGTAAACCAAGTGGTGGAGCCCTTTAACGCCGATGTCGCCTATGTACATCGCGGGTCTTTTTCTTACAGCTTCTAAACCTTCTAATACCTGAATATTATCTGCGTCGTAATTTGCTCTACTTAAATCTTCGGTCATTGGATTTTGTTGTTAATTGATTCGTAAAAATACCCATTAAACCCGCCAATACAGCGGAAACGAGCCGATGATTATCCACAATTTAACAACGAGGTAACAAAGGATTTAGTTGCGTGAAAGCCACCCCAAGTAGTGTAGGTAGGAGATACCTGAAAGCTGATATTGAAATTTGTATTCCAATGCCAATAAATTTAGGTCCAATAAACGCATTTCACGGGTATTCAGCACAAAAAAGTTCACATCGCCCGCTTCCAGCCTGCGTGCTTCCATATCATATAGCTTGCGTTGATTCTCACTCACGCCTAACCATTGATCGAACTGGCTTTTTTGCACCTGGAACTCCTGCAACAATGCAGAGGATTTAACCGAATAATTGCGCTGTTTGTTATCAACCTCCAACTTCGCATTTTCCAGTGCCAACTGCATTTGGCGGTACTGACCGCGCTGTTGTTTTAAGAACAAACTCGACTGAAAACCCAGTCCGAAACCCGTACTTTGTGTGGCCGTGCTGGGCGATATTCTCCAAGCCGCATCGGGTTGATAGTAACCATATTGCAGATTTAAACTGGGCAACATTTGGTTTTTGGCTAAGTTGAATTCCAATTGTTGCGATGCTACTTTTAACAAACTCATGCGCAGCGCTGGTTGTAAAATCTCTGTATTCTGAGGGTTGTTGATGTAACTCGCTGCTTCAGAAACCATGCTATCAATCCAAGCCAATCCTGCAGACGTAGGGTATACGGTATTCATTGGCTCTATTGGCACACCGGATTCATCCCATAAGTACATGCTCAACATCAAACGCTGTTTCTCTTTTTTCCAAATCGCCAAATCGTATTTGGCTTTGTATTGTTGCCACTGAACAAATGTCTCGAGCGTATCCACACTCGTTCCTGCGCCTGATTCATAGAGTTTCCTCAAGCCCCGTTGTCGTTCAGTAGCCAATCGCAACACCCCTTCAATCTGCTCTGCCGATTCATGAGCAAGTAACCACTGGGCGTATTCGGTAAAAACATCACTGACCAAATTGTTGATCCATTGGTCGCGCTCAGCCAAACTCATCTTTACGTTGATTTTAGCCTTTCCAAGCGCCGTTCTCCGGTAATCTGTGATCAATCCCTTTAATAAGGGGAGTTCTGCGCCTAGCGACAGAGAACCTGCCTCACCCACTTGGGTTTTATTGAACGGATTGGATATGCTTATCCCGCCACCAAAATAATTGGGTAAATACACATCCAAATTCTGGTTTCGGTAAAATTTGTTGCTACCCTCGTTTTTGTTGCTGCGATAAATCGATACGCTAGGATCAAACGCACCCCTTGAAACAAGTAATTCCGCTTTGGCAATGGGCAAGTAGTTATTTGCCTGTTTCAATACCGGATGGTTTTTCATCACCCAATACAGCACATCAGAAAAGGGAAGTGCACTGTTCGCTGCGGTCAATTGCTTTGATGAATCAATCTCGGTCTGCTTAATTTCGCCACCAAGAACAACGCCGCCAAACAAGGGTGCTGCTGACAGGCTCAAAACCATACAGCTGGAAATCAACGACTTGCAGAGTGAGCGCGGTCTCATCATTTGGTTTTCTTAGAATCTTCGGGCTCTGGTTTGTAGAAATCGGCTGGGAACCCGTTCAGAACCCGCCACAATTCATACCAAATAGGTACAGTCTTCAACAGCATGTAACCCCGCGCACCCACACCAATTTTTAATGCTGAGGGCCAGGCTTTTCTCTTGGTATCGGCCTTCACCAACACGCGATACTTCCCATCGGTATCCATCATGTTGTCAACGCCATAAACTTTGCCTTGAAATGTGCCAAAACTTGCCGCCGGCCAACCACTGAATACAACTGTTGGCCATCCATCAAACACAAAATTTACGCTTTCTCCAATATCCACCAAGGGCATGTCGTTCGGTGCTATTTTTAACTCAACGGCCAGCGACGCCCCGTCGGGAACAATGGTACAAATCGATTGTCCTTCCTTCACCGTTTCATTTAACCCCATGATATTGGTTTTAGACACATAGCCATCCTGCGGCGCTGTGATCACATAGAAACCGTTTCGAATGTTATAGTTGTTGTAATTGTTCCGGAGCTTGCTTACTTCGGCCTCTGTTTCTAACTGCGCTGAAATGGCAGAAAAACGATCGCTTTCGGCCTTGGCCAACTTCTCGCCGTACTCAGATCGGACATTTCTGAATTCAATTTTTGCCGTTTCTACTGCGTTCTGTCCGCTTCGCACCTTGGCTTCTAGTCCAATTTTTTTGGCGATGGCATCTTGATATTTCAGTCGGCGATTCTCTACTTCCAAAGAACTTCTTAAATTTTCCGTAGCCAATCCACTGTCGCGCTCGTATTGTTTCTTGGCGATATTAACGCCCGTGATTGCCGCAGTAAGATCTGCTTGAATCTCCTTCAATTTGAATTGCTCTTGCTCAATTTTGTTTGATGCCTTCGATTGTGATAAATCACGGTTGTTCTCCAACTGATTGATTTGGTCGTTGATTGCATCGATTTTACTCGCGTAGCTCAATACCGATTTTTCCTTCGCATTGATCTGTAATTCTGTTTGCTCTAGCAATTTGGGATCCAAATACTCGGTCTTAATCTCCGTCAAAACCACCACGGTATCGCCCTTTTTGATAAAGTCGCCTTCTTTGATTCTCCAAACACTCACCCGCCCAGCGATGTTGGTCTGCACTTCTTGTGGGCGTTGGTCGGGGAGTAGGGTGATTACCTTACCTGTGGCCTGGATATTCTGACGCCAAGGCAAGAACAATCCCAACAAAACAACCACCAGTAATATGCGCAATCGAAAAATGATCGTTTTTCCTACCCAAACACTGTCTTTCAACCAATACTGCGGGATTTTTTTGCTTTTGGTCTTCATATGCTTGCCTCCCATTTTTTGGATAAGTCAATACTATTCAACTTTTCAAGCGCTACACCGCTATCGTAGATATTCTCAACAGACAAAATGAGCTTTTCTGTCGCATCCAACAAGGTGATGATCAAAATTTCCGATGCCAAAAACTGACCCAAGCTGATTTGGTTGTTTACCAATAAATAGCTACCCACTATCAGCATGATGGCTGTCAACAGTGTTTTCGTAAAAATCCCGAACTTGGCTTGTCGATAGAGTACTTTAAAATGCTCTTCCCGATATTTCACATAATTTTCAACTGAGTTATGGAAATTATCCAACTGAATTTGCTCCTTGGTAGTATCGTTTTCAGCCTCCGTGAGAGACAAAATGCTCTCATACGTCGCGAATTTCATGTTGCTTTCCGATCGCGCAGTTTCAAATCCAGATTTCCAAGTTAACCTGAAACCCATGATGATTGCCAATGTGATTCCAATCCCCACCAACAAGAAAACGGGGTGGTAAATTGTCAACAGCAAGATCCCCACAACAATTTGTAATGCACTTTTGGTAAAGTCTGCCAGCAACTTTGAAAAAGCTTTTTGGAAGGTCACAATGTCTAAGAATTTGCGTGCTTTTATCGACAGCTCATTCGCAGACATTGTGTTGTTCAATTGTGCGATAGATTCCTTGTAAATCCATGCATATCTTACAAATAGCTTCTTTTGAATGCTATCGAGGATACTCATTTGGGCCAATTTTGTAGCGCCCGTAAACGACACAAAAGTGGTGGTTACAATCACGATAATTACCCAACTAGAGCTCAATTTTCCCGCCATGACCGTACCAACTAAGGCTTGAATGCCGAGCGGAATTGCCAAACTCAACAAGCCCGATACGATGGCGTAGATCAAAATGAATTGGATGTTCTTTTTCTCTTTAAGGACCCAATTCCACACCAAGGAAATTGGGGTAGGAGATACTTGTTTGTCCTGTACCATTGTGTATGCTAGAACAAATTTACGAAGAAAAAGTTGCCCTTTATTTGCCTCGGCCCTGCACCATGATGAGTACAGTGTAAAGCATGATTTTGAAATCCAGACCAAGCGACATGTTTTCGAGATACAAAATATCGTACTTCATGCGATCGATCATTTCTTCCACATTGGACGCGTAGCCATATTTGATTTGGCCCCAACTAGTAATGCCGGGTTTGATTCTGTGAAGCCGCTGATAAATGGGGGCTTTTGCCACGATTTGATCTTTGAAAAATTCTCTTTCTGGCCTTGGACCCACTAAGCTCATTTGACCCATGAAAACATTGAAAAACTGTGGCAGTTCATCCAACCTACTTTGGCGTAAAAATACACCAATACGCGTTCTTCGATCGTCTTCGTCGTGGCTTAACTGCGGGCCATTGGCTTCGGCGTCAATGCGCATCGAACGGAACTTAATGATGTTAAATAACTTTCCCTTCAATCCGATTCTTGGCTGTGTGAAGAAAATCGGACCTTTGGAATCAAACTTTACCAAAAGCGCCAACAACAAAAACACAGGAGAAAGCAGGATTAATGCAACGGCAGAGGCCAAAATATCAATCAGTCGCTTTAAAACTTTCTGCCAAGTAGGCATTACCTCAAAATCTACTTCCACCAACATCGCCCCCAAGATGTTGTTCATTTTTACCATCCCCAACACCAAACTATACTGGTCGGGCATAATTTTCAGGTGGATGTCTTCGTTTTGAACACAATCGATAATGGCTGTAATTTGCTCGTTTTCACCTGTTTCTGTACACAGGATAATATCCTCAACCTCATGATCACGGATCAACTGGGGAAGATCTTGCCAATCGCCCAGGATTCTGGCTCCAACCTCTTTCAACGAACAATCGTCCTGAATTTTTACAAATCCTTTGATGAAGAACCCTTCAGATTTTTTTGCCGAATTCAGTTCCTGGTAAAGGTTCAAAGCCCGTTCACCACAGCCTACAATCAACGTATTATAGCCCCAGACGCGATTTTTGACATTGTGGATGGTCTTGGTAACAACCGCCAAACGAAACAAGAGGGTGGCACTGAAATGAAATCCGAAAAGGGTAGCCACACTCAAGTAATAATCCCGGTAATCAGAAATACTATCGTCCAATATCAGGGTGAAAAACAAGAACAATACCCCAATCACAGAAACGTTGAAAGTGTGTTGTAATTCTTTGAGTCGACTTCTTCTAAAAATGTAATTATAATACCCCGAAACACCATACAAGATTACCCAAAAAAGAGGGACGATAATTATCCCTAACCAAAGGTTATCGTCGTGGTTGATCGGAATTTCATAGCCGTGTTTACTCGCTTCAATGTAGTTTTTACGGAAAAAGAACAGACCCAACCAACTGATGGTTGCAGCCAACCAATCGACAAAAAAGTGTAGGGCGATTCTCCGGGTTTTATTCATGCTTACTTGAGATAACTCAAACGCAAATTATCGAACAATATTTCCCTGCCCGCCACCGAATTTGCGGGTTTGTTCACGTCGAAAAAGATTCTGATGCTTGTGTTCGCAGGTTGGTTGGTCAATTCGTAGACCAAATTCACATAAAATCGCTTCCATTTGCCACCCGTAGGATTGACGACCATGTAAGGTACCAATTCTGAGGTTGTTGGATTTTTACGCCTCAATGCCAGCTGAACCGGCAGGTCTGTTTTGATATCAAACTCGAAAAATACCGCACTTCCGTTCGTGGGCAAATCGGTGTATTCCAAAAAAGATCCTGCGTCAAAATACTTGGCAGTATCTGAATTTTCGAAGCAAAAGCGATAAACTTTGGATGGGCCTAAGAATTTGCCATCAAGGTCGAATGGTCTAGTTGTGATTTCCGCAGTGTCTCCAGGGAATGGTGAGGGTAAAATGGGTATGAGGGTAGAATTGTTGTCCTCGAAATCCTCTATCCAACGAACCACTGTGGCTGCTCGGTGCTTGAAAGAAGGTACAATCGTTTGGGTAATACCTGCTGCCAAATTCAGGGTGTCGCGATACCCTTCCAATGGCGTGTAGAGTGAGAGGTTACTGCTACTACCATTGATAAACACAAGCGGAAAAATATCGATCTGTACTTTCCCCAATTTGTCGATGGGTATTTTACAAGGTAGTTCAAAATTTCCAATCAATTCTTGGTTCGCGAATACTTGAACACCTTTGATTTGATGAATTTCATTGCCGTTGGCCGGGTCGATGTTTAAATCGATGTTGTCTATGGCGATGCGGGAGGGTATGCCATCATCGGCACTTTTGCACCCGAAATCAAGTACTACCAAAAACAAGAATAATCCTACGACGAGAAATTGGGCGATCGACCTCACCCTACAAACTTAGCGGATTTTTCATTAGCAGAAAAGACTACAGGTCTTGGTATTTCCGCTGGATTTTCTCAATGGCCCATTCGCAGGTGTTACAAACCTCCAAGGCGTGCTCCAAATGAGTGAGGGGGGAAAGGTTCTGTGCGATGTTCTCGTGGAAGTTTCGCAGTTCCATTTTCCAGGTATCGAAAGGCATTACCTGTCGCTCAATTTTAATCAATTCAGGAGGCAATTCTGGGTGGTCGAAATCAGCCGATAAGCTCAATTGTTCAGCGTGCTCAGCCTTCCGGTACTCCACCAATTCATGGTTGCTGAAATTCAATAAAAACAAGCGATCCTGTTGGAATATCTTCAATCCATACGTGCCTGGCTCCATGGCCCTACCTGCTGAAATTTGGGCGATGGCATCGTTGTCGAACTCCAAATGAATGTTCAACAAATCGGTTTGTTTACCAAAAAGAAACATCGGTCTTGCGGAGATGGATCGCACACGTGACGACATCGTGCGTTGGATGAGATCAATTTCTTGGAACAAATGTGTGTGCATCCATTCGGCGAACTCGCCAGCCATCGGTGGATGACAGTGTTTTTCCAATTTGATGTATCGGGGCTTTTTGACCAGCTGAAGGGCAGAGGTAAACAATGGTTTATTGTGTAATACATTGCCAATCTGAACCACTACGCCCGACTCTCTCCGGAATTTTAACAATTGTTCCAGTTCTCCTGAATTGAAATGTCTGTATCCATCGAAGAATAAGTGCTTTCCCAATTTTACGAGGTGACAAACAACTTCGAATGGCAGGTTTTTTACATGTCGATCAATAAAAAAGACTTCTCCCAATGCCGCAATCTCAAGGGCAAACATCATTTCGCCCAACATAGAATAGTTGTTGCTATCGTCCGGATCAACAAAGCCAACCAACTCGAAACCCTCCACCGTATTGAGAAGGTGCTCGAAAATTTCTGCTTTTCTTTTCGATCCAATGATAACTGCTTTTCTCATGTTCCTACATTTGTAGTTCGATGCAAAGATTCATGAAACGCATTTCTACAGCAAATTGGGTTTTTAACAGGGGATGAAAAAGACAGATTTAATAGACACATTGATACACCAAGGACAGCGAAAGCGGTTGGTCGATGAACTCCGAAAAAAAGGGATTCAGTCTGAATCGGTCTTATCGGCGATGAATTCAGTGCCCCGACAATGGTTTTTCCCAAAAGATTTCGAGCATTTTGTGTATCGTGATGCGGCGTTTCCCATTGATCATGGACAAACCATATCTCAGCCATACACAGTGGCTTATCAGTCGCAATTGTTAGGGATAGACCGTGGGGCAAAAGTATTGGAAATAGGCACGGGGAGTGGTTACCAAGCCGCGGTTTTGTTGGCGATGGGCGCCGAAGTATACAGCGTAGAATACATTCTGCCCTTACTAAAAACGGCCAGTGAGGTGTTCAAGGCAATGGGCTCTAAAATTCAATTGTTTCATGGCGATGGAACCCTGGGATTGCCTACACATGCACCGTTTGATGCCATTGTAGTAACCGCCGGCGCACCTGCCGTCCCTGATACCTACATTCAGCAATTGAGTATCGGAGGGAGGCTCGTGATTCCTGTGGGCGATCAAACCGATGAACAAAAAATGATGCGCATCACCAAAATATCTAACACACAGACCAAAACTGAAATTCTACAGGATTGCAAATTCGTGCCCCTGAAAGGTTCGCTGGGTTGGAAGTAACGCTAGGGTAGTTGAATTATCGATTCATCAACGATTCAATTTCGTCAACTTCGATGGGGAATCCATCCATTAAGTCAATGACGCCGTTGTTTGTAATCACAACATCATTTTCAATGCGAATCCCCAATCCTTCTTCAGGAATGTAGATGCCTGGCTCTACCGTTACCACATTGTTTACATCTAGGTTCTCCCATCGATGCATCACATCGTGTACATCCAATCCTAAGTGGTGGCTGGTGCCATGCATATAATATTTCAGATGAGCCTTCGGGTTGGCTTTTACTTCATCTGCCGTTAGCAATTTGAGTTTGATCAACTCTTCCGACATGATTTTGCAAACCTCTTCATGGTACACAGGCAAACTCACACCTGGCTTGAGGAGTTTTTTTGCCTCGCGCTGAACAAACAATACCGCGTTATAAACTTCTTTCTGTCGTGCACTGAAACGACCATTCACGGGAATGCAGCGCGATAAATCGCCGTTGTAATTGCCATACTCTGCGCCAAAATCCAATAACAATAGATCCCCATCTTTACATTGTTTGTTGTTTTCAATGTAATGCAATACACACGCACTTTTTCCACTGGCAATGATGGGGTCGAAAGCAAAACCACGACTGCGATTTCTGACGAATTCATGGATTAACTCGGCCTCAATTTCATACTCCCAAACACCCGGTTTTACAAATCCTAACAAACGCTCAAATCCCTTTTTTGTTATTGCGATGGCTTCTTTCAACTGAGCAATTTCCTCGGTTTCTTTGCGCATTCTCAGATTGGCAAGAATGGGTGCTGAACGCTTAAGTTGGTGCGCAGGGTATTTGGCTTTAATCTCTTGAGCAAACCGCAAACTGGCATAGGAAACTTTGTCGGTGAACCGATCGTTTTCATTTAAATTTAAGTAAATAAAATCGGACAATAAAAATGCAGCATGGATGGTCTTCCAAAATTCATGGTACCAAAAAACTTTCGAAATTCCGGACACTTCAAACACTTGATTGGGATTCAATCGAGCGCCATCCCAAATCGCAATTTGTTCGCTGGTCTCCTTGACAAAAACCATTTCGCGGTACAGCGGATTGGGACAGTCGGGGAAAAGCACCAAAATGGTGTCTTCTTGATCAATACCTGTGAGATAATAGATGTCTGATTGCTGTCGAAAACTGAAATACGCATCCCCGTTTCTAGGAACTTCATCGTTGCTATGGAAAATAGCAATACCTCCCGAAACCATTGATTTCGCGAACTTCTGGCGATTCTTAACAAACAATTGGGCATTGGGGTTGCTGTATTTGGCATTCATGGTTACAAACTTATCCCAATAATTACTGAAAACAAAACGCTGTAGAATTCTAGTATTTGCATGTTTTATTTTGGGATTTTGGCCAAAAAACTTATTTTTGGGGCAACAGAATTGAAAAACAATTTGTCAATTACCCCAAGAACACAACATCTATTCGTATGAAAAGACTTTTACCATTAATTTTTACCCTTCTAACACTCTCATTTTCAAGCAGTTTGAAAGCCTCACACATGATGGGTGGCGACATGTCTTACCGATGTCTTGGCAACGGTAAATACAAAATCACTGCGAAAATTTACCGAGACTGTAGAGGTATTTCGTTCAACGGTCCCTCTTTCGGCGTTTTTGCTGGTACGAATGGAGGAAATGGCTGTGGTAGTTCTGGTATGTCAATCACCAGAACGAGCATCAAGGATGTTACACCTCGTTGTTCAACGGCTAGTTCTCCATGTACACCCCAGAACACAGGCGGAACAGGTGAGGGTATCGAGGAACACACGTATGAGGTAACGGTGGATTTTACGAAAACGCCATTGAGCAACTTTGTAGGAAAGAGCACATGTTGTGAAGTCACTTTTTATATTGGTCAGTGTTGTCGTAACGGTGCGATCACTACAGGTCCTGCGAACAACGACTTCTGGACCACTTGTATGATCAATATTTGTAACATTGCAAAAACAACCAATAAGTGTAACTCATCGCCTCAGTTGAGTAACCCGCCTATCGGTTTTTTGTGTTGTAACCAAGCTTACTATTTCAACAATGGTGCGATCGATACCATTGACTACGATTCGTTCTCTTACAAATTGGTACATGGTATCAACTCGTTGCCTAACAACTCTGTTTCGTATTCATCTCCCTTCGACAGAAGATATTTCATGACACCTTACTGCATTCCTCCAACCAGTATCAAGTGTTCACCCAACCCCAAAACCAACCCTCCTCGTGGTATGCACTTTGATACTTCGGCAGGAGATATCATTTTTACACCCACAAAATGTGATGAGGTGGGAATTGCGGTTATTGAAATGACGGAGTGGCGACAGGATAGTGCGACGAAAAAATGGATAGTCATAGGCAAAACGCGGCGAGATATGCAGTTGATTGTAAAAGATGATTGTGGATACAACAAAGCCCCAACTGTACTAGGACCGTATACATGGAAAGTGTGCGAAGGAGAAACGCTGAAGTTTAAAGTGGAATCTGAAGATGAAACCTTTACCCCTTACCAAACCATTCCGGATACCACAAATTTGAAATGGAACAAGGGTATTCCAGGTGCCAAATTCACTTTGGCTGCCAAAGCCGATTGGCCAGAGAAGCGGAAGGCATTTGCGAATTTTGAATGGACGCCTCCAGTGGGTATGGCTTCAGATGTTGCATACTCCTTCACAGTAACTGTTACCGATGACCACTGTCCAAAACCATCTCAGGCAATTCGTGGTTTCAAAGTAAAAGTGAACCCTCGAGCTTTCTCAACCCGTAAATATACCAACTTAACTTGTGGTCGTTTCGCCATGGCTGCTGAGGTAAAAGCATCCTTCAAAGGTGCTCCCCAGTTTAAATGGAGTGTTCGTGATAGCTTGGGCGCCAACGAGATTTTCTACAGCACGAAGAAATCAGATACCATGATTTTTTATCGCGGTGGTAAATACATCGTTGTTCATACCGTAAACAACAGCGATAACTGTCCCACAAT